>JALZUI010000087.1 GCA_023301545.1 Akkermansiaceae bacterium | reverse complement strand
GCGGCAGGAAAGGCCTCGTAGATACGACGCTGACGAACTGAAGCAAGCGGCGAAGTAGCAGCAGCAAGTTCGCCCGAGAATTCTTGAAGCGCGGATTCGATATTAAATCCTTCTTCCGGTAATTTGTAGTCTTCTACCAGATCGATAAGCTCATCACGCATACAAAGGAGCTCCAGAGTCTGACCTCCATGGAGTTTTAGTGACTTACGAGCCACGAGCTCTACTTGCGTTGCAATTCGTTCGATGAAGGAGACGTCCGCTTTCAGAGCTTCTTCCTCAGACTTAATCGCGTCCAGCTTTTTGATCTTAATTTTGAGATTCTTGGTCTCTTCAAATTCTTTAACGAGAGATTCTAATGGGCTTTCGTTTTGGTCACGAAGGGTGAGATACTCAGTACGCTTAGTAGGAACATTAGCGCGCTTCGTTTCACGGAGAGACTTCTTAGCCTTATCCCACCACTTCTTGTACACGTCAGATTCGATAAGCGTGCCGGAAAGTTCGTCTTCAATCTGATCAGGAGAAAGGCGACCGCCGCTGACCTCAAGAAGACGCACGATGATTTCACCTGGATCGTCCTTAGCGATTGCCTGCAGACCAGGAAGGTCATCTAAGCGCTGAATACGCAAATCTCCTTCAACAAGAGGTTCTAGTTTTTGGAGAGCGAGCTTAAGCCCCATTGATTGGTCTTTCGACTTTTCAAAATCAATAGTGACCTTACCACCGAAGAGATCCCATGAAGAAACCTTACCAGCGCCCCAACTCCCGTGGAGAACGTAATTTTCTGGCGCAAGGGTGGTGAGTTTTTGACCCACCGCTTCAGAGATTCTCCCTGCATTTACTAACTTTTCGACGTCTTCGTGCATGAGTTTCCCAGAATGCGGAGGAAAATAGGAAAAGCAATGCTTTAAAGTGAAAAAATGTGACTTTTTTGAATTTCTAACAAAAATAGGAATTTAAATTCATTATTCACCTAACTATTTTGCGTATTTTTGGGAATTCTAGCCCTCTGTCGAGAGCCGCTATGTCAATTACCCTTTAGGACATCTTAAAGATAGAACTAAAAGCGGCTCAGAGCACGACGATCGATTTTCCCCAATGCGCTTTTGGGGAAGGCCTCTAGCTGGGTGTACTTTGTTAGTTCCAAATACGGGGGTAATAATTTGTTCAACTCCTCAAGCTCGACGGGAATTAGTCCAAAAGCCGACAAGCTCATTCCCTCGCGCTCATGCACCTGAGCCATAATGAGAACGGGAGCCATTAAGGCTTGAGATAATTGCGCCTCGATCGCGTCTAAGTTCACGAGCTCACCCTTCACCTTCACCGTTCGATCTTTCCGGCCAATAAAACGTAAATAGCCATCCTCCAACGCAACCACATCTTCGGTCACGAATGATTGATGGGGCTCGTAGCGGTCGGGGTATAGAATCCCAGCACATAGCGCCTCGCCCTTTAGCACTAAACGCTGTTCTTTATCCTGCGCGACTTGCCACAGTGGTAAAATTGGCAAACGCTCTGCTTGGTAGGGTTGGGTCAAGGCTACTAAACTGTCCGTCGCTACTTGCGAGGCCGCCTCGCTCATTCCATAACTCTGTAATACTGGCCAGCCTAGCTCGCGCGCCCGTTTCCCCGCTTCAATATTCAGCGCTCCGCCTCCAACTACCACTACACGGAGGCTCGCAGGAGCTCTCAGCTCAGCATCGACTAAGTCGTAAACTTGCGTTGGAACCAGCGAGGTTATTGTCACTGCTTCTCTTTCTAAAAACTGAGTCATGCGCCGCGCCGACCATTTCCCTTCATAAAACACACAAGTAGCCGCCGCCGCATAGGCCCGGGCCAGCACCCCGAACCCTCCAACATGGTAGTAGGGAAGCGCCAACCCGAAAACATCCTTAGCGGTAACCGCCAAGTGCGCATTTACCGCTTGAGCAGACGCCAGCAAGCTCTTGCGTGTATGCACGACCCATTTTACCACTCCGCTTGAACCCGATGAGCCAAAAAGAACAGCCCCGCTTGGAAGCTCGCTCAAATCGCCCTCATACTGCGGAATCCCACGACCGGCCAAAGCGCTCACTTCTGAGGATTCCCAGAAACTCTTGGAGAGGAGGTCAGTGAAATCTGTCATCGCATTCGGGCCAAGGTACCGCAGAGACTATTCCCTGTCGATATCCTTTGTATTCTCTAGAAATTTTGCGTCAACCAGAGGCGGAATTGAGGGTCTTGATTTACATCGGTCAGCCCATAGAGCACCCCAGCGAAGATTTGAAAGTCCCTATTAGGGTTATAGGTTAACACTGGACCAATCTGCTGCGATTGATCGTTGAAGTCATTGAAGTTATCGGTCCGTCCGTAATTGCTGTAGAGCTCTAGTCCCGCACTGAACTCGCTATTCAATTTACGGAAAATGCTCGCGCGCGTCTGCACCCCTATTCCATCACGTGCACGATCCCCAAAATCAACACTCGTAAGGAGTAGCGCCCGCGCAGACCAGTTTTTATCCAAGCGATACTGGTGCATCCAATTCACTCCGAAAGAATGCGGGCGATCCTCATTACGAAGGGCGAGATCAAAGCGAATTCCGTGACGGTATGGAGAACTATCATCTTTAGAAAACTCCCAGAACAGCTCTGCTTGAAAAAAATCAAAATCGAAATCGGCATCATCCGTTTTACGTGTCCCTAACACTCCGCGGAGCATGAAATCTGTATTGAGAGCCTCTTGATAGTGAATACGTTGCGCCAGGCCACCGGATTCAGGATCGTAGGCCCCACGATATTGCAGTGCGGCGTCGCCTTCATTCACTACTGGACCAAAAACCCCACCCGTATTTTGCGCCTGTGCTAAGAGCGCGCTACAGATTCCTACGATAATTAGAGTATATACTTTCATCGGTCTTTAAGTACTACAATCTATCTTCTGCCTGTCAATTTTTTCTCCCCTTCATCGATCAAATCGATAGTTCCGTTTAATTTACTGATTTGATCCGATGGCCACATTACCGCTAGCTTCTAAACATGTCACACCCTCCCTCCGAAATCAGCCCTGGCAAACGCTGGCTCATCCTCGCCCCCGCGATGTGTCTCCCGCTCCTCGCCTCCATCTTTTATTTCGTAATCTATAGCGACTCGGTCATTGGGCAGGTCGTCTATTCTAGTACTAAGTTTTTCACAATCATTTGGCCTCTGCTGGCCCTCTGCTGGATCCTTAAGGAGCGCCACCGTATAGCGCCAAAATTACTAGGAAATTGGAAAGTTCACCTCCGTGCCTTACCTCTAGGCATAGCGGTGGGAGGACTCATTACGGGGATAATGTTAATCCTCAGCATGACTCCCATTTGGCACGAGGTCCAAGCCGGAGGCCCCGCTATTAGGGAGAAAATCACAGGACTGGGGGTTTTGAATCACTACCTCGCTTTTGCCTTCTTTGTTTCCGTTATTCACTCCTTTATCGAAGAGTACTACTGGCGCTGGTTCGTGTATGGTCAGCTCCGTGAGCTCGTTCCCTCTTGGGTCGCGCACTTGCTTGCTGCGATCAGCTTTTCAGCCCACCATATCATTGTCACCACCCAATTTTTCTCCCCCGCATTAGGAATTACTTTTGGCCTTCTGGTCGGAGTCGGCGGATGGTTTTGGAGCGTTCTCTACCAGCGCCAAAAAACGCTTGCAGGGGCTTGGATTAGCCACATGATCGTTGATATCGCGCTCTTCGCTTACGGTTACCAACTGGCTGGACTAGGAGGATAATCTTGTCCTTATTCCTGCCTTCATCCAGAAAAACTTCTTCCCATAGTAGTCACCGATAGCCTATATTACGGAAATATGAAGCAACTCCAACCCCTCATCAGCGCCATTCTCATTCTTTTTGCAGGCCTTGCAATGAGCGAGGCCAAAACTCTTAAAACGGAAAATGGGATCGCCTCGTGGTACAGTATTAAAACCAATGGCAACAATACCAGAACCGCCAGTGGCCGCCCCCTCTCCAACAGTGCTTACACCGCCGCACACAAGACTCTTCCTCTAGGAACTAAAGTCCGTGTCACCTGCCTTTTTAATGGCAAATCTGAAATCCTCACGATTACTGATCGAGGGCCTTACATTAAGGGGCGTATCATCGATGTGACCATCGGGTCTGCTAAACGCCTAGGCTTCTACAACCGTGGAATTACCAAGGTGAAGGTCGAGGTTCTTTCCTACGGCAATTGGAAATACAAAAAGCCTTAAGTCTACCCCATGAAAAACCTCCTATTCATCGCCATTACCGCTATCGGCCTGCTAACGGCTAGCTGTATCTTTGGCTCTTCTTCCAGCGCTTCACATCTCAGTTCTCCAGAGTTTGTAGATGACGTAATTCTTTGGAGCACAGTGGGGAACGACAAGTTTGACAAGCCCTATGGAGATGCCGCTCTTTTTCAAAAAAAATCGAAAGTTCTCGCTAAGGGCAACGCCTTCAAAACCTATCAAAAAGCTAAAGCTCTCCCTGAGGGCTATACCATTACCGATAGCTTTGACTGGCGCGCCATCGATTGGAAGACTACTGGTTCACTCTCAATTTCAGAGGTCCAGGACTCAGGAAGCGTAATTGTCCGAATCTCCCTAGGTGGCCAGGGGCTCTCGATCTACGAAATCACCAAAACGAGCGAAGGCTATTCCGCCAGACTCATCGCGATCAGTTAAGCGTATAACGCGGGCTCCAAGAAGCAATTTCCGGATCTACTCAGCAGGGAAACTCAGCGAAGTCATCACCCTGAAAAAAGGTGCTGAGAAGCAATGGCGCTAATGAGGAAGAGCCAAGAGAACTCCTCTTGGCGACTTTTATCTTTTTTTATTGTTCAGTTTCCTGCCATTAATATTTAGCATCTTTACATAAATCGAGTGATAAATTATCAATTCAATTTCAGCAGCCACAGCCTCTTGCCCTCTATCAGCCATTAAACTTTCATGTGACGTTTTATTATAAAATATACTACGATGCAACGTAAGCGTATGGGCTTTATCGTAAAACCAAGCTTCGCATAGTCTCTCTTCACCTCCAGCCTTAAAGCCCTCCTTGTAATCAATCGCTTTTTCAAACTCTAAGTCTTCTTCTCTTACCATCGCGATCATAAAATTGCCTTTCGCCTTTCTCAGAAACTGTTCATTCCGGTAAATGTGATTACAGACGAAGTCAAAACTCTCTAAACTCATCGACTTATAATAGTACACGTAAGAATACAACTTACGCTTACTTGCGACCTCCATTAACTCTTTGTAAGAATCGCAGATCACCGCTTCATTTAATTCCTGAAGAATCTTCTGTTTTTTTGCATACTCCTGATCGTTTTCGCTCAGCTTAGTTAACGGCACATTAAAGAGCTTTTGATCACTATCCCTTCTGATTTCTACCGCCTTCTCCGTAGCTGAGATGAACTCGCCCTCAAAGGTCTTTCCTTCTACGGAGTTCCACTCTCTCCCGTAGGCTAGAATATGGATACTAACGAATAATACGACTGATTTCAGGTAGATAAAATATTTCATCGGGAGAATGAATCGGTACTAAAGCCCTCATGCGAGGGTCGCGATAAAATTATCGAAAGATTTAGCGTAGGTAAACTCTTTCATTTCCTCATCTAAGTCAATAGGGACGTTTTCCCCATCATCGGCATAATCCCCATCAGGTTCGTCATATACCGGGTGAGTCAGGTAAAAGTACTTATCTCCCTCTCTAGTAGTAAAGTACCCGCATTCCCAGCCTTCATCAATACGGGAAACATCCCCCATCAAATCGACAACGGATACATACCCCCCCAGTGGCTCAACCGAATATTGAGGCAGGTCACTAGCGTCAAAACTCGTTTTCATAGACTTCTTAGCATCGACATGGAGAGCCGCGTCTTTACCTAAGATTCTATAGTCACACAAAAGCTCATGATCTTCTAATGAAAACTCATCTGTTATCATGGTCATTAACGTTGCAAAATCTAATGTCTGAACCACCTTATCAACCCGGTAATCTTTTGAGAAATTACACGCTACATAGTTGTACGTTTCAAAGATGTCGTAATCAACCATGATCGAGGAATAAAGATCGAAAAACTGATCGTAAGTAATGCTGAAACTAATCCCTTTTCTGTCTAAATAATCTTCTATTTCGTTAATGCAATCGGAGGAGATAGTAGATTCAACCCAGTTTAGTAATGCTTTGCTAAAACTCACATTACCAGCGATATCGTGGTTTTCGTACAAACAATTGGCATAAAAAAGGAACCTTCTATCGGCACCTAAGGTTTCAGCTAGGCCACAATTGAAGCCTTCAGTGCTTTGACCTATCCGAAATCCTGTTTTGATATATACGGAGACCCCTAACGGAGAGGCATCTTTTTTATAAAGCGAAGACTCAAAGTACTTTTGGCTGAACCCAAAATGACGATCAAAGGCCTCCTTTAATGTCTTCATGCGACACAGTGCATTAAAGCCAATGTAATCGACTTCTACTGCGTATTTCAGGCCAAATGAGATCCATTTAGCAAACTTAGATTCATGAGATCCTTTTTTGCCCTCAAGATCAAAAGACGCTTTCTTTTTCAGCGTCTTTTGCTTTGAGGATGATTTTGGAATCCCATTTTTACAGAGCTCTAGATCTTTAGTGAAATACATAATAACTTAATTAAAATACTTCTAACATGTTGTTACTTTCAATAAAAGTTTTTCCTGTTTTGGCCTAATGCGGATGTTCTTTGAGTAGCTCTAAGCTGGCTCGCGATAACCCCTCTTACTGCGTTATTATATTTAAGCAAAAACACTCGACAGGCATAAAAAATGGACTATTTGTTTTCTATAGCTATGGAAAACCAGACTTTGGAAGAATGTGACGTGGTATTAGTCGGCGGTGGAATCATGAGTGCAACTCTTGGCACCTTGATTAAGAAACTGGCGCCAAACCTTAAGATTCAAATCGTAGAAGCACTCGACACCACTGGTGAGGAAAGCTCTGACGCTTGGAATAATGCTGGCACAGGTCACGCTGCTCTCTGTGAACTGAACTACACCAGCTACGGTGAAGACGGTAAAATCGACATCTCCAAAGCACTCAAAATCTTCGAACACTTCGAAATTTCCAAGCAGTTTTGGGCCTCGTTAGTTGAGCAAGGAATCCTCCCACAGCCAAAAGAATTCATCAACCCCGTCGCTCACATGAGCTTTGTTTGGGGCGAAGAAAACGGAAAATTCCTCAAAGATCGTCACGAGGCGATGTCTGCGCATCACTTTTTCTCTGATATGGAGATTACCGAAGATGCCGCTAAAATTAAAGAATGGGCGCCTCTCCTTCTCGAAGGCCGTGACCCAGAAGCTCCGATCACCGCGACCAGTATTGCTAATGGTACCGATGTCAACTTTGGTGATCTTACCCGTGCGCTCATTAAGTCCCTAGCAGCACAAGAAGGAGTCGAACTCGCGATGGAACATCGCGTTAAAGACCTCACTCGTCTGGAAGACCAACAGTGGGAAGTACTAGTCGAAAACCTCGCCGAGCAACGCATGCGTAAAATCCGCGCCAAGTTTGTCTTTATCGGAGCCGGAGGCGCAGCGCTGCCATTGCTTCAGAAATCAGGTATTCCCGAAGGCAAAGGCTTCGGTGGATTCCCAATCAGCGGCCAATGGCTCGTCTGTAAGAATAAGAAAATCGTCGAGCAACACGCGGCTAAGGTCTATGGTAAAGCCGACACTGGCGCACCTCCAATGTCCGTTCCACACCTAGACACTCGTGTCATTGATGGTGAAAAAGCCCTTCTTTTCGGTCCTTACGCTGGATTTTCTCCTAAATTCCTTAAGACGGGTTCCATGCTCGACCTCCCATTATCCATCAAGCCAGATAACATTCTCCCGATGCTCGCTGTAGGTAAGGATAACTTTGACCTCACTCGTTACCTCATTGCGCAGATCATGCAGTCTCAAGAGGACCGCATGGACGCCCTTCGTAAGTTTTTCCCAGATGCGAAGAGCTCTGAGTGGGAACTCCTTACCGCTGGCCAACGCGTTCAAATCATCAAGAAAGATGAAAAGAGCTACGGAAAGCTTCAATTCGGCACCGAAGTGGTGGCGGCTGAAGACGGCTCGATAGCGGCGCTTCTCGGAGCCTCCCCGGGAGCTTCGACCTCAGTTCCGATCATGCTCGAACTCCTTGCCAAATGCTTCCCTGAACAGATCGATGGCTGGGCCTCAAAAATCACGGAAATGATCCCATCCTACGGCACCAGCCTCAAGGACGATCCCGCGACCTTTAAAAAAGACAACGCCTGGGCTGATAAGGTCCTAGGTCTTGGTTAAGGGTATAAAAAAGCCCTCGAAGCAACTAATAAGGCGCAAAAGCCTTTTCTCACTTGAATCTTAGGGTTCGCGTGTCCTGCCTAGCAGCTCCATGACGACATTGTCTGGAGCTGATACTGGCCGAAGGCGTGAGGTTCTGAGTTTAATCTACTCTACGAGCTCAGCCCAGAGGCGCACGAATAATTTCTCTCCGCCCGTCTCATCCATTGGAATGGTCACGTTGACTTCCTGTATGCCCTCGACTTCCGGTCCAATAACGACTTCTGATGCTTGGGTGCCGGTAATATTGATATCCGTCCAGTCATTTGGCTCTAGTGTCGTCGAGTATTGCAATACCTGATTCGTATCTAGCGCAGAGGAGGCTAAGCGATTGAACGTAAAGGTGAAGCTGTCTGAATCAGTGTTGATTTGCGGAAGTATGAAAGTATCATTTTCCGTAGGATTCCCTGCGAGGATGTATTCCAACCCGTTAGCGATACCATCATTATCTGGATCACTATCAAATGATGTGTCATTTAATGTTGGATAGCTCGCAGCCCATCTCTGTAATGTCACAGACTCATCAAAGGTAATCCCCGTAATGGATGGGCCTCTCGTATTCACTGAAAGGTCACGATTTTGCCCTTCGATAAGAAATGTTCCAGTAGCCCCGCTAGGGATGGTTACATCAAAGAACACCATGCCCAAGTCGGTAACAGGTAAACCGCTAACAACTGTCGGCGTGCCTCCTTCAAATGACAACCTAAGTGCCGCAGGATCCCAGCGGCCATCAGGAGCTCCCTCATTCGCGGCCATTACGCCCAATCGGAAGCTACGTGGTGCTGTCTCGTCGATTGTAAATGCGAGTAGATCAGCCCACAATCCGCCTGTGGTCCCAGAAGTATTTACTAAGGCGATCGTAGTGACCGTCCAGTCATTCACGGCATTGGCTATATCCCTAGTAGGGTCATCATAGTCATGATAAGCACTGGCCCCGACTAATGAGATGCCACTAGGGACTACGATATTGACCCAAGAAGGTGATCTATCGGTATTGGAATCAGTGTTCGTCGCCCCTCTTCCATAGAAGAAATGACCAGCAGTGCCATAAACATTATCGCCATCAAGGTCGTAAGTTTTATCAACCCCTGTAGAACGGTAGGCTGATGCTTCCGCAGTATCGACGGTGTAACC
>JALZUI010000086.1 GCA_023301545.1 Akkermansiaceae bacterium | reverse complement strand
CAGCCATCCATCGCCTTAATCACATCACCGGCGTCAAACACCTCAGGCAACTGCAATTTTTCTACATTCAAGGCATATACGGTAAAGTAATAGTGATGGAGAAGGCTATCATTCCACGGCGGACAAGGCCCGTCATAATCAGCGTAATCCCCCTCCATATCAGGGTCACCAGCAAACCATTGCGTGTAATTGTTGAGCCCCGCTAGACCGTAACCCTTTTGCCCTGGCGACTTTCCTCTAGGAGTGACTCCTTGTGAGGCCTCACCTTCCGCTAAGCTCGTAATCTCGACAGGTATATTAGCCAGCACCCAGTGGTAAAAATCAACTCGCGGTAAATCCGCCGAAACTACCTTCCCTTCTTGGTTCACATCATCTGCTACCGATGGAACATCGGGATCGTGACAAATTACTGCGTATGATTTTGTGTCCTCGGGGGCATCATTCCATGCTATCGCAGGACTAACATTTCCCCCAAGCTCAAAGCGCCCTTCATCTGGGATTTTACCAAAGGCGAACTTAGCAGGAATACGCCCACCGTTTTCCCAGCTACTGATTGATACACTTAATGCTTTCATAATCATCTTTATCTTTTGAACGACTAGAACTTAAAGTGACCTCGAACACTTTACCAGAGAAACTTCAACCCGTCGCTTCAACGCTATCACGACCATTTAATTAAGAAAAATTAACATTTCAGCCCCCTCTAACGGAATCAAGCAGAACGAAAATCTTCAGAGCTGACATAGGAGGGATTGTGTGGAGGCTTCTAGCTTCCGCTTCATGAAATGGTCACATTTTTCAATTTCTCATGGCTTTTTAGAAATCGTGTGATTATGCCTAGCCGACTATGAAAATTCTTGTTGTTGGAAAAGGTGGGCGTGAGCACGCTCTTATTAAGGCGCTTCTTGCTTCCCCTTCAAAACCAGATGTTTATTGCTTCCCGGCTAGTGATGCGATCCTAGAGATTGCGAAACCTACGACCGCAACAGACCTACCCTCTCTCATCTCATGGATGAAAGGCAATGCTATCGACCTATGTGTGGCTGGTGAAGAAAGCTACCTCGTCAAGGACGAAGGCCTCGCTAACCTCTGTGACGAAAACGACATCCCATGTTGGGGACCAAACAAGAATGCTGCTCAGCTCGAAGCTTCAAAAAATTTCGCCAAGGAGTTCATGTTCCGCCATGACATTCCTACGGGCACCTCACAGCTTGTTCATTCCTACGACCAAGCGCTGACAGCTATTAACGGCCAATACCCTACTGTCCTCAAGTTCGACGGTTTAGCCGCTGGTAAAGGCGTTGCTGTCTGTCCTGACGCTGATACGGCTAATGCCTTCCTAAACGAAGTATTCGAAGAACGACGCTTTGGAGAAGGATCCCTATTAGTTGAAGAATACCTAGAGGGACCAGAGGTCTCTATCTTCGCCGCGGTTAGTGATACCGGTTCTTTCATCTTCACCCCCGCACGAGATTACAAGCTCATTGGAGAAGGAGATACAGGTCCAAATACAGGTGGCATGGGCGCAGTCGCAGGACGTCAAATTCTTGACCCTGAACTCATGGCTACGATTGATGACACCATCATTCAACGCACAATCAACGGAATGGAAAAAGATGGATTCGGTTACAAAGGGTTCCTCTACTTTGGTCTCATGCTGACGCAAGACGGACCGAAAATCATCGAGTACAACTGCCGCTTTGGCGACCCTGAGTGTCAGGCTGTAATGCCTCTCATTAGTGGTGACTTCGCTCAATTCTGCCTAGGTGGCGCACAAGGCAAGCTCAACCCTGAGCACCTAAACTTTAGTGATCAATGGAGCGTCTGTGTAATCCTCGCCTCTCACAGCTACCCTGAATCCTCTCGCGCCGATGATGTCATCAGCGGTCTTGATGATCTCTCCGATTCCGCACAACTGTTCCATGCTGGTACTAAACTTACCACAGATAAGGAGTGGGCTACCAATGGAGGCCGTGTTCTAGCTGTAGTTGCCCAAGGCGACACTCGCGAAGAAGCCGTAGCGGCTGCACATGCAGAGGCTGATAAAGTCAGCTTCCCTGGCCACCAGCGTCGACGTGACATCGGAATCCTAAATTTCTAATCCGCCAAAGCGGTCAGAAATTGGCCCCGGCAAATAGAGCCGTAATAAACTGTTCACGCTGATTAGAAGCGCTAAAATGTAGGTATGAACCGCTTACATCGTGCCTTTGTATTTGCTATATTAGGGCTCGCTCACTCTGCTAGCGCGAAGGATATCCTCCTCATCACTTCCACAGAGCTTGCCCCTGCTTGGAAACCCTTTGCAAAATGGAAAGAGAATCTGGGGCAATCCATCGAAATTGTCTCTGTAGAACAAATCAAGACCGATTATGCAGGCCCCGACGCCCAAGAACGCATCCGGCTCTGTGTCCGTGATCACATTGATAATCATGGAACAAAATCAATTATCCTAGGTGGCGACAGTCTTCCTGGAGGCTTGGGGATCGTCCCGGATAGAGACACAGTTCATTCCAATTTCTTTGGGGAAATCAGCGATACTCCCACTGACATTTACTACCTTTCCCCTACGAACTGGGATGCAGACGGAGATGGCATCTATGGGGAATTCATCGATGACCAAGAAGCGATCACCTACCCTGACGGCACGATTGGACTAGGGCGCATCCCGATCCGCACCGCAGAGGATGTCGCGGCCTACACCGACAAGGTTATCAGCTACCAATCCATCTACCCTAAGGGCGACTTCGGACAAACGATCACTTACACGTGCGCCGTCTCAGGCGCTTACCCAAAAGTTCGCCGGAGCTGGGACGACCATGTTTCCCAAGTACTGCCCGACGGCAAGCTCCAGCGCTACTTTTTAGACCGTACTCCATGGGATAAAGAACAAGCTGGGGATTATCTTCTGAACCCAGAAAACCTAACGGCTATTATCAACTCTCAGACTTCGGGTAAATTCCACATTCATGGGCACGGTTTATTACAGGGATGGGTTTTAGAGGGTGATTCCTTTTTCACCCAACAGCATGTCGCCAAGCTCTCCAATAAAGATGCTTACCCGATTATTACTACCGTTTCTTGCTTCACTGGTCATTATGATTCCCGCGAAGCTCCATGTATTAGTGAGGCTATGCTACGAGCCCCCCAAGCTGGAGCGATAGCAATCGTAGCACCTAGCCGAACAGGCAAGCCCCATTTTTCAAACCCCAGAACGGATTTTCCGCTAATGAAATCAGAAGGGAAACTAGATGGAACAACCAAGACTATGACCCTCTTTTGGGAAAACGGAATCGGTAAAAACCTCACCACGGGAGAAGCTCTCATGCTCACCAAAGCGAGCTTATCTGAAGAAGCTAAAGCACACCCCAGCTTTCACCAGTGCCTCTGTGAGTTAAATTTATTAGGTGACCCAACTCTGGCCGTGCAGCCAGGAAAGATCAACAACGAGCCTCCTGCGCACTCTCCCTTACTCAGAGAAAGTTCACTAGAAGAGGCGCGCTAAAAAACGAACAACGAAGCAATCAGAGCTCCAGTTTACCACCTTCTTCAGAGAAATCAGGAGCTGGTGCCTTGAACTGCTTAGAACCTTCAAGGATCGCGGCCTTTTGCAGCTCAACAATTTCCTTAATACCCTTACGAGCGAGCGTCAGCATGCTCCCGAGATCATTATCAGTGAACACGGCTTCTTCACCTGAAGACTGGAGCTCTACAAAGTCGAGAGACTCGGTCATGACAATGTTACAATCAACAGAGGCATCACGGTCTTCTGGGTAATTCAGGTCGAGCACTGGAGTGTCTTGGTAAACGCCACAACTTACTGCCGCTACAAGTTTAGAAACTGGAAGAGTCTTAATTTTCCCTTCTTCTAGGAGACGGTTCAGAGCGATACCAATCGCCACGGTCGCGCCTGTAATCGATGCCGTACGAGTCCCGCCGTCTGCTTGGAGAACATCACAGTCAACCCAGATCGTACGTGAACCGAGTGCCTCGAGATTAATCGTAGCACGAAGCGCACGACCAATGAGACGTTGGATCTCCATCGAGCGTCCGTCTACTTTTCCACGAGTACTGTCACGCGTTTTACGATCCAAGGTACTGTATGGCAGCATCGAATACTCAGCCGTGATCCAACCACCTTTAACTCCTTGGTGCTTCATCCAGCGAGGAACATTCTCCTCGATAGTAGCCGCACAGATCACCTTGGTGTCCCCAAAGGAACACAACACGGAACCTGTCGCATGTGGTGCGATGCCCGTTTCAAAAGTAAGTTTACGTAATTCGTCGTTTTGGCGGTTGTCTGGTCTTGTCATTGCGCCTCTTAAAGCATCATTCGATTAGAATAGCATCTCTAATTTTTAAAAAATTCTGCGTGCATCTGGCCAACCCTGCGGTACATAGGAATACGATGAATCAGCTCCCTCTACTTACTCAGCACGAAGCCCTCACCCCTCGCATGGGAGACTTTGCCGGATGGAACATGCCACTCTTCTACTCCAGCTCCGCCGCCGAGCACAGTGCCACTCGCGAAAACGCGGGAATCTTTGACATCTCACATATGGGACAAGTTTACGTCACGGGAGCAGATGCTCAGCCTTTTCTCAACAGCCTCTTTACCAATGACGTCTCCAAGCTCAAACTCGGACGCTCTCATTACTCCTTTCTCCTCAACGAGCAAGGCGGAGTCATCGACGACCTCATCCTATACCGTCTCGCGGAGGAATCATACTTCATCGTCTTTAATGGGGCTCGGATCGAGGAAGCCTTCGGTATCCTAACCGAGTCCGCTACTAACTTCTCAAACCTCAACCTACGCTGGGAAAAAGAGGTGATTGGACTCTCAATCCAAGGACCAGGAGTAGCGGCACTCAGCCAAAAACTAGTCGGCCTCGACCTCCCAGAAAAGCGCAATATCATCATGGCCTCTGAACCTGCCGTAATTGCCTCCACGGGATATACCGGCGAACGCGGGTTCGAATGGTTCGGCCCGATTCCCGAAGGGATCAAACTTTGGGAAAAAGCGATCGAGCTCGGCGTTACCCCTTGTGGGCTCGTTGCCCGTGACGGACTCCGCCTAGAAGCAGGCCTCCCCCTCAACGGACAAGACCTCACTAGAGAAACTTCTCCGCTTGCGGCGGGACTCAAGTTCGCCGTGAAACTGAAAAAAAACACCTCTTTCCGAGGACAAGACGCCCTCACCGAAGGAGCCTTTTCAGATAAGAAACTGGTCGGCTTCACCTCAAGCGGCCCCATTCCCCGCACCGGCTACCCTGTACAAAACTCTCAGGGAGAAGAAGTAGGCACGGTAACCTCCGGCGGCCGCCCTCCAGGCGCGAAACAATCCATCGGGCTAGCGTGGGTGAAATCCTGCGCGGTCGAAGGTGACCTCGCACTCGTCGTACGCGAAAAGCCATTTCCTCTTACTGTTGTGGCGCTACCGTTTATCTAGCCAATCATTTAAAGTCCTTCATTTCATGATAGTATCATTTGATACTATCGCTAAGTTCCCCCCTCCTCTAGCAGGATGTCTCTTGACATTTTTAAGGATCGGGTAATAGTTACCGCATACAAGCAGGGGTGTCCGATGATGGACTGAGAGTAGTTATTAAAACGTAACAACGACCCTTTGAACCTGATGCGGATGATACCGACGAAGGGAGCTACAATAGGCGCTGATCTTTTAGGCGCCTTAGGGCTTTCATTTTTCGTTATCACCAAGTCACCCTAACCAAATAATTGACTATGATTTCACCTGACGAAAATAGCCCAAACCCAGACACGGAGAATTCCGTACAACGTGGCGATTACACTGGCCAGTTCACTGAGGATATCGATAACTCCGAGGAACTCGCGGCACTCGAAAAAGACCCGACAATTTTCCCGAACTCAACCCGGATCTACATTCCTGGTGAGATTCACACTAATATTAATGTCCCAATGCGTGAGATTCGTGTCTCGGACTCAGAGCTCCCGAACGGAATCAAAGTAAAGAACGACCCTGTTCGCGTTTATGACTGTTCAGGTCCTTGGGGTGACCCAACCTTTGACGGAGACGTTACCAAAGGTTTACCCGAGCTCCGTCGCCAATGGATTCTAGATCGTGGTGATGTAGAAGAATACGAAGGTCGTGACATGAAGCCCCAAGACAATGGGTACCTCTCTGACGTCCACGCGGAATCGTACAACGCCAAGAAGCAGGAGAAAAACAAGCTCAAGGAATACCCAGGACTGAAGCGTAAACCTCTTCGTGCCTCAGCAGGCCACCCCGTCACCCAGAAATGGTATGCGGAGCAAGGAACCATCACGGCTGAGATGGAATACATCGCAATCCGTGAAAACATGGGACGTCAAGAGGAGTACCAAACAATTGCTGATAAGTACCCGAACCCGAACGATCTCCCCCCAGAAGCCTCTGATCGTATCAGAGAACTCTGCACGACCCCTGAAGGTTACGAAATGCCTCGCCCATCTGAGATCAACCCTAAGACTCAGGTTCCACGTAACGTGCTGAACCACCAACACCCAGGTCAAGACTGGGGCGCAATGACGCCTAAGGTTATCACCGCAGAATTTGTCCGCTCAGAAGTAGCACGTGGACGGGCAATCATCCCTTGTAACATCAACCACCCCGAAAATGAGCCGATGGCTATCGGGCGTAACTTCCTCGTTAAAATCAATGCCAACATTGGTAACTCTGCCGTCGCATCGACCATTGATGAAGAGGTAGAGAAAATGCGTTGGGCGACCAAATGGGGGGCTGACACCGTCATGGACCTCTCCACCGGAAAGAACATCCATGCCACTCGCGAATGGATCATGCGTAACAGTCCCGTCCCTATCGGTACCGTTCCAATTTACCAAGCGCTTGAAAAAGTAAACGGTAAGATCGAGGACCTTACCTGGGAACTTTTCCGCGACACTCTCATCGAGCAAGCAGAGCAAGGCGTTGACTACTTTACGATCCACGCAGCGGTTCTAAAAGCCTTCGTTCCTCACACGGCCAAGCGAATGACGGGTATCGTCTCCCGTGGTGGCTCGATCCTCGCCAAATGGTGTATCCATCATGAACAGGAGAACTTCCTTTACGATCACTGGGATGATATTTGCGATATTTGTGCCGCCTACGACGTCAGCTTCTCGATCGGAGACGGTCTCCGTCCGGGATCGATTGCCGATGCCAACGATTACGCTCAACTAGCAGAATTAGAGGTTCAAGGAGAGCTCACCAAACGCGCTTGGGCAAAAGGCTGTCAGGTAATGAACGAAGGCCCTGGCCACGTTCCGATGCACCTTATCCAAGAAAACATGCAGAAGCAAATCGAATGGTGTCACGAAGCCCCCTTCTACACCCTCGGCCCCCTCACTACGGATATTGCGCCAGGATATGACCACTTCACCTCCGGGATTGGAGCAGCGCAAATCGGTTGGTACGGTTGTGCCATGCTTTGCTATGTGACACCTAAGGAGCACTTAGGCCTACCTAACCGTGATGACGTGCGCGAAGGTGTAATCACCTACAAGATCGCGGCTCACGCGGCTGACCTGGCTAAGGGTCACCCCGCAGCACAGATTCGTGACAACGCACTCTCCAAGGCTCGATTCGAATTCCGTTGGCGCGACCAGTTCGCCCTCGGACTCGACCCTGCCAAGGCGGTAGAATACCACGATGAAACCCTGCCAGCGGAAGGCGCGAAGACCGCTCACTTCTGCTCCATGTGTGGACCGACCTTCTGCTCCATGAAGATCACCGCAGATGTCCGTAAGTACGCGGAAGAAA
>JALZUI010000085.1 GCA_023301545.1 Akkermansiaceae bacterium | reverse complement strand
TTTTTGTGTCTACCAATCTTGATTCAATCATGGTTTTATGCTACTTTCGACAGCATGAAAGCTGTGATCAATATTGACGCCCAGATTCTAGCCTCTGCCCAAAACCTCTTCGGAGACATGACAGCTAGCGAAATCGCTCACCAAGCCATTAAGGAACTGGTTGCGCGAGAATCTGCTAAGAGACTCGCGAACCTGTTTGGTTCTGAGGCGGAGGCCGTTGCTCCTTCTCGGCATTGAAAGGCTTACACCCCGCCCTTACATAACATAAAAAAGCGCCGCTCCCTAATTCGGGAGCGGCGCCTTGTTTTTAAGGGGAAGGAAGGTCTAGTAGCTTCTCGCCCAGAGAACCCACTGC
Source organism: Akkermansiaceae bacterium (assembly GCA_023301545.1). Classification (GTDB taxonomy): domain Bacteria; phylum Verrucomicrobiota; class Verrucomicrobiia; order Verrucomicrobiales; family Akkermansiaceae; genus WTJZ01. Next base: position 5,265 of record JALZUI010000085.1, on the reverse strand, counting down.
GTAGTGCTCTGACCGGTTAGAATACAGGTAGAAGCTCCTTTTTGCATCCCTTTAGGAATACAGCGAATGGATACCTTATGCTTTTTAGCTAAGGCTTCCTCTTCTTCCAATGAGCCTGCCCATGGGCACAAGAGCCAACCTGGTTGCTCGTCTTCGCTCACGTTCCATTGTTTCTCGAAGCTTGCCATATCGGAACACTCGCTAATGTTTTCGTCGCGTAGGGCTGTAGCCTTGGCTAGGAGCGCATCTTGCACCTCCTGGAGCATATTCCCCGCTTCGTTGATGAAGTCTTCGCGCTCAAGAAAGGACTTTTCATTGGAACCTTGGTCTCTGCGACTAACGCAAACTTTACGCGACTCAAGATCTCGGGGGCCAATTTCTACGCGGAGCGGAACGCCTTTTTTGACCCATTCCCACTTCTTAGCGCCACCATGCATATCACGTGCGTCAACGTGAACGCTTACTGGATTACCACCAAAACTTACTTTTGAACGAAGCGTTTGCGCCAGCGCCTGACAGGCATCGATGATAGCGTCTTTCGACTCTTCTTTAGGCGTAACTGGGACAATTACGATTTGCTTAGGTGCAATGCGGGGAGGGAGAACCAGCCCGTCATCATCAGAATGCGCCATAATCAGGGTACCGATCAAGCGAGTAGAAACACCCCAACTGGTGGTGTGTACGAACGCTTGTTTATTCTCTTTATCAATAAAGGAAATGTCCTGCGCCTTAGCAAAGTTTTGCCCAAGGTAGTGAGAGGTTCCGGCCTGGATAGCTTTCTTGTCCTGCACCATTGCTTCAATCGTGTAGGTGTTTTCAGCTCCGGGAAATCGCTCGGCCTCTGTCTTTTCACCTGGGATCACTGGGATCGCTAAAATCTCGCGAGCAAACTCCTCATAGAGGTCGTGGATCAGATGAGTCTCTGCGATGGCTTCATCTTTAGTCGCATGAGCGGTGTGCCCTTCTTGCCAAAGGAATTCAGCGGTTCGTAAAAACATCCGTGTCCGCATTTCCCAGCGCATCACATTCGCCCACTGGTTAATCAGCAGCGGAAGGTCACGGTAAGATTCAACCCAACGGGAAAAGGCTGCTCCGATAATAGTTTCCGAAGTAGGACGGATTACGTAAGGCTCCGCGAGTTCCCCAGCTGGTACCATCTTGGTCTTTCCTGTCTTTTCATCCTTATGGGCTTCCAGACGGTGATGCGTAACAACGGCACACTCTGTCGCAAAGCCTTCCGCATGTTCTGCTTCCTTCTCTAAGTAGGCCAGTGGAATCAAGAGTGGGAAATAGGCGTTCTCATGCCCTGTTTCCTTGAATCGCTTATCGAGATACTCCTTTATCCCTTCCCATAAGGCGTAACCCCAGGGCTTGATAACCATACATCCTCGTGTCTCTGACGTTTCTGCCAGGTCGGCACCTTTGATGACCTGTTGATACCATTCGGGAAAATCTTCCCCTCGCGTGGGGGAAATTGCGTTTTTAGGAGGCTTTGCCATAATTATATGATGAGTTTCATCACTTCTCTAGGCAGAGCCACCCACAATTGCAAGCCAGCTTACTACCGAATTCCACCTAGTATTTTTCCTAAAAGCGCGACATTCACTTGAATTTACTATGATTCCAACTAGTCTAAATGAATTACAAGCCTTCATAGTCTATGAAAAATCTCCTTTACTTGCTCTTATCACTTTCTCTGGTTAACGCCCAGATCACGAATACCCCTGTAGTGGAGGTGAAATCCCTTACTGATCAAAAACTAGTTTTTGATGTCATCGCCAACAGCGTTATTTACCTTTCTAAAAACGGGAATAACAAGCTTTCCCTCGCCCGCAAGGGTTCAAAAGTCGAACTGCTCGCCTTTGATCACCGAGCCTATAAGGTCAAGGTGGATAGTCGTAGTGGCAGCACTGTTGGGTGGGTCGCGCCTCATACGCTCTCTTGTAACGACCCTGAATTTATCGAGAACTTTAAGAAGGTCTACGATCGTCAAGTCGCCGTCACAGCTCTCATCGAAAACAAGGAAGTGGCCATCGGCATGACTGCTGAGGAAGTCACTCAGGCTCTCGGCAGACCTACTAAAACGACTGCCAAAAGAACGGCCACAGGAACTTCCGCCATTTATGAGTACACCGAATACTTTACGCAAAAGCATTACAACCAGTTCAGAGACCCTCATACAGGTCAGTTTCACAAGCAATTCTCACACTCTACACAGGAAATTGAGGAACAAGTAATCATTGAGTTCGCCGACAATGCGGTAAGCTCTATCGAAGAAACGGAGAGTCGTGAACGTCGTCGGAACAGTGTTTCGACACCAATCTATCCTCACTACCGCTGGTTTTAAGCCCTTCTCATGGTAGTCCCTAAGATGATTTTTGCTTGCAGGAGTAACATTTATCCTCCAACCAAGTAGCATGAAAATTGCGATTGATGCGATGGGTGGAGACTTTGCCCCTAAGGTTGTAGTCGAAGGTGCCAAGACTGCTCTTGAGGCCTTTTCCGACCTAGAGACTCTTTATCTTGTCGGTGATGAGGCTCAGATCCAGCCGCTAGTCACAGAGTACGCACTCCCTTCTGATCGTATTGAAATTGTCCATACCGACGAGATGGTCGAAATGCACGAGAGCGGGGCTAAAATGCTCCGTAAGAAAAAAAAGGCCTCCATCACCCTAACCGCTGATTTGGTGAAAAAAGGAGTAGTCGATGGAATGGTAGGAGCAGGGAATACCGGTGCAGCCGTTGCAAATGCAACGATCAAACTCCGCACTCTTGAGGGTATTTCTAAAGCTTCAATTTGCTCAGTCATGCCAAACAACTTTGGGCACTGCCTACTTATGGATGCAGGCGCTAACCCTGACCCTCGCCCAGAAAACCTCGTCGAATCCGCCGTGATGGGCGCCATCTACATGCGTAACTTATACGGGATCAAAAAGCCTAAGGTTGGCATCATGTCGAACGGTGAAGAAGAAGAAAAAGGCACCGAATTCACCCGCGCAGCTCACACTCTGATCAAAGAACTGGTAGCTAGCGGAAAAGAGCTACCCTTTGAATACCTCGGAAATATTGAGGGCCGCGATATCTTTCTCTCCGATGTTGATGTCTGCCTGACTGACGGCTTCACCGGTAACGTCATCCTTAAAACAGCTGAGGGACTCGCCAAAGGGATCGGCGGCTGGATCAAGGAGGAATACAATAAGAATATTTTCAGTAAAATCGCAGGGCTTCTTTCCAAACCTGTTTTTGCTCGTTTAAAAGATCGTACCAGCCACGAAAAAGTCGGTGGCTCGCTCCTTATTGGAGTGAACGGAGTGTGCGTAATCGGCCACGGTTCATCATCGGCCTACGCCATTCATAACACAATCCGATTGGCTATGAATTCCGTAAAGCACGAGGTCAATGCCGACATCGTTTCCGCGATGGAAGTGATCAAGGCCTAAGACCTTGACGAAGGATTCCTTAGTATTCGTCGAAATGGACGTTAAGGTCATCGGCAAGACGTTTTAAACGCTTACGCTCTTTTGCTTCGGTGAGAAGGAGGCTTAGCCCCTTGTTCCCGGCACGCCCGGTGCGTCCCGCCCGGTGGGTGTAGTACTCTACTTGGTCAGGAAGCTGGTGGTGAAGGACGAAAGTTAGTCCTTCAATATCAATTCCCCTTGCGACTACATCCGTTGCGATCAGGAACTGGGAGCGCTCCTTACGGAAAGCGCGGATAATTTTATCTCGCTCTAGCTGGGTCAGATCACCTGTGATCACATCGACCTCAAAGTTACGGCTCGCCAGCTTCTTCGCTAACATCGTAGCGCCCGCTTTCGTACGACAAAAAATCAGCCCTCGGTTATCTCCTTGATTACGGAGAAACTTGTAAATGAAGTCATCCTTCTCTTCCTTTTCACAAATATGGTAGCGGTGCGTAATATCACGGTTAACGACATTTTTAGCGTTCACTCGAATTACCTTAGGATCAGGTGACATTGCGCCCGTTACGAGCTCCTCCAGCGATTCTGGGAAGGTAGCAGAAAAGAGCCACGTCGCACGACGACCTGCACAGAGGCGAATGAAATCCCGCAGCTGCTCCTTGAACCCCATTGATAGCATTTCATCTCCTTCATCTAAGATGAGGTACTGGACGTTATTAATATACAGCGCTCCTGTTTGGATCAGCTCCATTAGACGGCCTGGTGTACCGACCACTACCTGAGTAGGACGTTTCAGACGCTCGGCCTGTATTTGAATCTTATCTCCTCCACAACACACTTCGATGAAGGTCTTTTTCTTAGCATACTTAGTGTACTTAAAGAGGTCTTTACCCACCTGCTTAGCCAGCTCACGAGTTGGGGTAATAATCAGCCCCTGAACTCCTTCGGCTTTAGGGTTGATACGCGCTAACAACGGAAGGCCATAGGCCGCGGTCTTGCCCGTCCCCGTTTGCGCCTGTCCGATCATGTCGTGACCCTTATTGATTAGATAAGGAATCGCTTCTTTTTGGATCGGAGTAGGTTGGTGGATACCTAGTTCATTGATTCCTGCGATAAGGTCATCAGGGACACCGAGAGATTGAAAAGGGGAACTCATGCAAAGCTATCCATAACCACTTTTATTTAAAGAGCAATGCCCGACTTAGGATTCTCTCTAAATTTAATGAAAAGACCCTGTTATACGCTTGCTCCGTATCTACACCCTGCGCGATTTGGTAGATATTAAGATTTACTCAGGCTATGAAGGAGCTAATACTCCTCCATCACTGAATTGAGAGCGTGTATGATAGATTCGGTGAAAAATATTCGTCTTTATAACTATGATCATCAAAAAAGCATCTCTTTTAAGCCTAGCTTTATATCCGTTTCTACTCTCACTCGTCTTTGCTGAAGAAGCAGAGAGCGAGACATTAGCAGAGGACCCCTCACTCATTAACGAGGTGGCATACGGCAATGAAAATGACCGTCCATGGGTGGGTAAGTCGAAGGCTGAAAATGCGGCTTGGGCAAAGGAAAATCTACACCTCAAACTCAGAGGTAAAAAAGTCATCGATGAGGCGAACCATCCTGAGTGGAGCTGGTTTCGTGAATCAGGGTTAGGAATATTTCTCCACTGGGGGTTAGCAAGTGTTGCTCCTGCTAATGGTAATGCATGGGCGATGGTGTGGAATGAGCCACGCTCCAAGCGCAATGAACTCGTCAAGCCTGAGGACATGTTTGCCGCAGCTGACCACTGGAATCCTGAAAAATACGATCCTGATAAGTGGATGGAGGCCGCCTCTAAGGC
>JALZUI010000084.1 GCA_023301545.1 Akkermansiaceae bacterium | reverse complement strand
CCTATGGTTAACGAAGACGAAGAATTAGCAAAATCTAAACACTTTTGGACTTTGATCGATGAGGGCAAATCGGCTCCACAAAAGTAATAAAAACGGTAAGCGTATTTAATGTCGTTTATTATTCTAGATTACAAAAATCGCAATCGGTGTCAATTTGTCTTATTTAGTCTTAATTGTTTCTATTTGAAATAATAGCGTGTTAACATTGTATTTAAAATCCTTTTGAATAAAAATCCAATACTATGCTTGCCATACGTATTTTTTTATGTAAAAACTTAGGTTCTATGAAAATTACTAACTTATTATTAGTAGCAGCTACGGCAGCTACAGCTCAAGCAGCTACAATTACATCAACCTCTTCCCTTACTGGTGGTACTATTTTTGCCGACGGTTCAGCGATCGGTACTTACACATTGACAACTAATGCGGCTTCAGCTACAAATGCAGTTGGTGGCAACGGTGTTCGTTTCAACGGCTCAGTTGGTATTAATACTATCGTAACTACTGTTGACGTTACTCTTACAGAAGGCGTTGTTGTTGGAGAAAACACTTTCTCACTAGATTCAATCACATGGGGTGCTAACACTAACGCTACTAACTTTGGTGCTGGCCAAGGTAATGATGTTGCAATCAGCCTTGATGTTGATGGTACTATCTCAACAGCAGGAATCAGTGACTTCGATCTCGACGGAGTTCGTCTTTCAGATCCATTTTCAGGTGATTACACAGCTGGTTCAGTTCTTGCCGGTGGTAATAATAATGACACAAATGCTGAAAACTGGTCGATCACAGGGTTTGGTAGCACACAGACTCTTAGCTACGGAGCTGAAACAGGTGGAATTGCTGCTGAAGATTACGGTTTAGTGTTCAACATCTCTGCTACTCCAATTCCTGAGCCTTCTTCTGCTGCGCTTCTTGGACTTGGTGGACTTGCTCTTCTTGCTCGTCGCAAGCGTGCATAATTCTCTTTTGAGAATTGTCTAAACTAAATTTTATTCAAAGGTGCTAGCAATAGCGCCTTTTTTCATGCCCTCGTATAAATCGTGAAAAGAGAAACACACTATTCAGGAATTGTATTACTGCCCGTCCTGAGGGGGATATCATTACACTCGGTAGTGCGTTTGGACGTATTTTAACGAGTCTTCTTTTGTTGTTAGTCGTCCTTCTAACTGTTCAGTTTGAACCTCTTCTAGTATTGCTTTAAAGCCAGGCCCTGGCTGGTGGCCGAGTTCGATGAGGTCGCGCCCGCTAATGAGTGGGGTGGGGATGATGGGTTCATTGGCGAATTCTTCCTGTTTGTTGCGTAGGAATTCGTAATTTTCGGTAATGCCGTTACTACTAGCGCAATCGACACGGTGGAGCTCCATTTCGAGTTCTATGGAGGGGCGGGCGAGGAAGCGCTTGACCTTGGCGGTGCGCATCTGTTGCACGTTCATAAACTGCATATGATTAGCAACGATGGCGACAACCTCTTCAATCACGGTGTTGGGGTAGCGTAGGCGAGTGAGAATGGTCTGTGCAAGTTCTGCCCCCACGGCATCATGTCCATTAAAGCGAATGCGCTGCGCTGCATCATCCCACATATAAGTAGCAGGTTTGCCAATGTCATGAAGGAGGACGGAGAGGTATTGCGTGATGGGCGCCTCATCAACGAGGAGGTCAAGTGCGATGGAGGTGTGCTGGTAGACATCGCCCTCGGGGTGAAACTGGGGAGGTTGCTCACAACCGATAAGGTCATAGACCTCAGGGATGATCTCCCGCATAAGTCCCGTGTCAACGAGTAGGGCTAAGCCACGACGCCGATTAGGAGCGATTAGGATTTTACTAAATTCTTCTTGGATCCGTTCTACGCTGATTTGGGCTAGTAGATGGGCGTTCTCATGCAGAGCCTTAAGGGTTACGGGTTCGATCTCAAAGCCCGTACGGACAGAAAAGCGAATGGCGCGTAAAAGACGTAAGGCGTCCTCTTGGAAGCGTTCGCTGGGGACTCCAATCGCGCGGATGACTCCGGCTTGGAGGTCGTCAGCTCCTCCAACATAGTCAATAAGCCTGTCTGTTAAAGGATCATGAAACATGCCGTTGATGGTGAAGTCGCGGCGTTGTGCGTCTTCTTCGGCAGTGGTAAAGCTGACCTGCTCTGGGCGTCTGCCGTCTTGGTAGCTACCATCCGTTCGGAAGGTTGCAATCTCGAAGGCGTGACCGTGGTATTTGATCAAAATGACGCCAAAGTGTTTACCGATGGTATTGGCCTTTGGGTAGAGCTCTAATAGTTGGTCAGGAGTGGCACTGGTGGCAATGTCGTAATCTTTGGGCTCCAGTTGCATCATCGTATCGCGAACCGCACCGCCTGCAAAATAGGCTTCGTAGCCCGCAGTTGAAAGCGAGCGAATGATGTCGGTAGCGGCGTCGATTAAGGTCATGGAGTGTAGCTTGCAGAATAGTTTTAAAAAAATAAATGAAAATGAGAGGAAATGACGCTTTATTGTTATGAAGAGTTTTTTAATTTTGGCCATAGGAGCCGCGTTTTCGATCTGTATATTTGCACAAACTCAACGATTGAGTTATACTGATCTACAAATGAAAGTTTTAAAAGAGGTCCCTACGCAGCCAACTGATCCTATTGTAAAAACTAGTGAGGATTGGGCTAACGTGCTCAATGAGCAAGAGTTCTACGTGTTGCGAAAGAGTGGCACAGAGCCTCCACACAGCGCGATTTATAAGCAGTTTGCTAAACAGGGAGAAGGGGTGTATTATTGTTCCGGTTGTGGTGCAGAGTTGTTTTCTTCCACCACTAAATTCGATTCAGGGAGTGGATGGCCGTCGTTCTATGACGGGGTTATGAAAAATATTAAGTTAGATGAAGATCACCACTTAGGATATAAGCGAGTGGAAGTTCGTTGTAATAAGTGCGATGGGCATCTCGGGCACGTTTTTGAGGGGGAGAGCTTTAATAACCCAACAGATAAGCGCTACTGTATTAATGGAGTGTGTCTGAGCTTCGTTCCTGCAGAGGCCGAAAAAGATTAATGATCTTTTAGGACTTTATTATAGAGGGAACACTTTTTTCAAAGAATGGGCTTGCCTTCCTAATAATCGTCCGCTAAGAATCTCCTCCCGATGAAATCGGACATGGAAGATTAGCTCAGTTGGTAGAGCAACTGGTTTACACCCAGTAGGTCGGCGGTTCAAGCCCGTCATCTTCCACCAAAAACCCGCTAAGCCTTTAATTATAAAGGTTTAGCGGGTTTTT
>JALZUI010000083.1 GCA_023301545.1 Akkermansiaceae bacterium | reverse complement strand
GAATTAATGCGAGGGTCGTTTCTTTGTCGCTATGGTCCCTGTGATAGTAGACTTCATGCAGGGCATTCGCTAAGGCTCCATTTTGTGATTTAGCGAGTTTGAAGGAGGTTTGGTAAAGGGGGAGGCAGTCAGGTGAGTCTTTGTTGAGCAAGCCCGCTAGTTCGTAAAAGAGAGGGGAGTTTTCAGATTGCGCCTTGCTGAGAATTTTCTCAGCGGATTGAGGGCTGCTGAGAGGCCGTAGGGAGCGGATATAGGCGTATTCTTGATCCAGCGTGCTTGCTGGTTTCTGGTTCAGGAATGGTCGATATAAAGGGTCACCAATAACGACATTCATCCATGAGAGGGCAGGGGTCGCATACCAGGCACTCTCCACCAGAGTCGCCCCGCTGGTGAGCTTTTTGTAGAACAGGTCAAGATGGGTTGTATATGAAAGAAAGGGTTCATAGACATTGCCGAGAGTCCCGGCGGCACCTGCATTTAAGATCGGTCCGACCCAGTTCTTTTCTGTGTGGCGTAATTGCTGGGCGCTGAAGGAGTGTAAATGAACGGCAATGCTCCCTCTCTTTAGTTTAGGGTTTTCAAAGGCGCCGGAGGCGTGGTTTTTATACCAACCAAAGTAGAGTGCCGCGTCTTGGAGGGGGTAGTTCGTTACAAAAATATCCTTATATGGGTCTACGATAGTGGGGATTCCGATGGTATTGCTTTGGTCGATAATCCCTTGCAGCCATTCGTCTCCTTGAGTGTACCCTCCAGTGCGCTGAGCAAGGTCGATGTAGCATTTACCGTAGAGGCCTGTTTGTTCTACTGCGATAGCATCATCGATCATGCGTTTGCAGAGCTCTAATGAGGGGCCGTCGATCCTTCCGATGAGCGTCATGTCTGGAAAGGGGGCCTGCTCGTAGGAAAAGTAGCTTTTATAAAACGGATTTTTGTGTAGGTAGAGGCGTGTAGCGGGGCGCTGACCAATTAAGGCGAGTTCGCTATCGAGGCTGGCTGCGTCCGTTGCGTTTTGCTTCCGCTTTTTACGTTTTACAGGCGTCCCGTCTGCGGCGGTTGAGGCTGGAATCATCGAGGCCTTAATCTGGTAGGGAATTCCGTAAGTGGTTACGATTACATCAAACTTCTTACTGCGGATTACTCCTTCCGAGTCTAATTTCCACAGCTGTCGGGCAGAAAGCTCCTTGGTCAGAGGCGCTAGAATATGTTTGTCATAGGTCTTCTGAGAAATCGAATGATTAGGAGGGCACTTCAGGGCGATTAGGTTCTCTGTAGGGATGGAGCGTTGCTCTACATAATACTTAGCTAATGAAACCGATTCGGGAGACGAATCGTTATAGAGCACGATGACGCGCTCTGGGCTCAGGGCTGAGACAGGGAGCAGTAAGAGGGTGAATAGCCAATAAAAGATGTTCTTCATAACACTAGATTTAACCCATCATAAGCGAGGTGCCGATTTTTTGGCAAGCTAGAAGTCTCTCGTTCGTATTCGATCTCATGGGAAAGGTGGGTCATATAGGCGGCTGGGCTATCGATCTCATCAGCTAGGGCACAGGCTTCCGATAGGGTCATGTGCGATGGATGAGGTTCCAAGCGTAGCCCATCAAATATGTGGAGGTCACAGTCACTGATGAGGGCCTTTCCTTCCGGCGGCAAGCTTTTGATGTCCGAGGCGTAGGCGAGCGATTGCCCGCTCGGTAAATCTATACGGAACCCATGAGTGGCCACCGAAGCGTGGATGACCTCGAAAGGGCGGATGCGGAAGTCTCCAATCATAAAATCATCAGAGAATTCGACCGCTTGGGCGCGGACATAACCACGGCCTCCATAAGTTTCATCAAAAGCCCATGGAAACATCTGCCCTAGGATCTGGAGAGTTTCGCCAGATCCGTAAACTGGTAATCGGTCATCACGACGCCAACAAAAGGCGCGCGAATCGTCAAAGCCCACGGTGTGGTCGGCATGGCCATGGGTGAAGAGAAGGGCGTCAGTATTCGAGATCTTTTCTCGCAAAAGTTGCTGTCGTAAATCAGGGCCGGTATCGATCAAGAGTTGCGTGTTGTCGCTCTCAAGAAAAATGGAGGAACGCGTTCGGTTGTTTTTAGGGTTAGTGGAGGTGCAGACCTCACATTCGCATGAGATTACGGGTACCCCAGTGGAGGTTCCGCATCCTAAAAAAGTAATTTTGGTGTGCTTGCTCATCAGTTTTTAAAGACAACGTATTTCCTACAGATAAAGTTCACTAAAACGGAAGGAACAGTAAAAGCCAGCGTTCCTACGATACTAGGGACCTCGAATGATTTCATCACAAAGGCGGTGCCTGCTGTCCCCGCCAGGAAGCTAATAAAGGCAATCGCCATAAAGGACCAAAACTCAACCCAGGTGCTATGGCGCCCAGAGTTAAATACGAAGGAGCGGTTTAAGAAGTAGGTTACAATGTTACTAGGGATAAAAGCGAGGGTGTTGATGATATTGGTATTACGAAGGAGCTCCGCCTGTGTTAGCTGCTTAGCGTCAACAAAGTCAGGGTAACCAAAGTGAATAATAGCGACCACTCCGAACATCGTGAAGGCGCCTAGACCACCGCATAACCCATACTTTACAAATTGCCAATGAACAGGAAGGTCTCGGTTTTTAAGAAAAGATAGCATAGTGTTCTTACGATTAGTGTTGCAAAGTTATTTTTCTTTGTTAATTCTGAGGGGAAATCATCTCTTAAGCATGCTCACCTCACTCAGCATACAAAACTTAGCGCTCGTGGAGAGCCTAAAATGGAATATAAATTCAGGCCTCACTGCGATCACTGGCGAAACAGGGGCAGGGAAGTCTGTTATCATTGGGGCGTTAAAGCTCATTACGGGCGCCCGTGCAGAAAAAAGTATGATCCGAACAGGGGAGGAAAAGGCGACCTTGAATGGGGTTTTTGAATTAGAAAACCCTTCCGAAGTCAATGTTGTGTTAGAGGAAGCAGGAATGCCGCCTTGTGAAGAAGGGTCGCTTTTTCTTCGACGTCTCATTAGCCAAAAGGGGAGTAAGCAATTTATCAATGATGAACCCTGCACGCTAAATACGATGAAAAAGCTTGGGGGGCTTCTTATGGATCTACATGGACCCCATGATCATCAGTCCCTGTTCTCAAACGAGCGCCAATTGAACCTGTTGGATCGTTATGCGGGCAATCAACTAAACCTCGATCATTACCGAGGCCTTTGGCAGAGCTTCGCCGCCTACCGCCGGGAGTATGAAGAGTTCTTGGAGAGCGAAATGCTCTCTCCTGAGGAACTTGACCTATATCGCTTCCAGCTCGACGAAATCCAGAGTGCTAATCTTGGATCCGAAGATTTAGAAGAGCTCGAAACTTCCTACCGCCGTGCTCAAAACGCTTCGACTCTAGCGCAGACGGCACAGCAATTAACCTCGCTCCTGACGGGCGATGTAGTTGATCAGCTCAATGAGCTAGTTAAGCACTCCAGGGATCTCATCGATTTAGATTCCTCACTGGAGAGCGAGCTTGCGCCTGTAGAGTCAGCCTTAATCGAATTACAAGAAGTCGAGGGCTCATTACGGCTCTATTTAGATCGCCTAGATACAGATCCGAGCTCCCATGCGGAGTTAGAGGAGAGGGTTAACCTAGTCGAATCTCTCAAACGGAAGTACGGAAATTCGCAAGAAGAGATTCTGTTGCATGCTGAACGAATAGAGAAAAAGCTGAACCAGACAGAAGAGCGAGAGTCCGTTTTAGCTGAGTTTGAAGGAGGGCTGGCAAAGCATCAAAAGGCATTGCAGGAGTCTGCTTCTAAATTGAGCAAAAAACGCCGTTCCTCAGCGCCTAAATTAGCTAAGGAAATTACGAAACACCTTCAAGACCTGGGCTTTAAACAAGCGATTTTCGACCTCCTCCTCACCGATTTAGATGAGCCTAACGCATCAGGGGTAGAGTTTTTGGAATTCACCTTTGGCCCGAACCCCGGGGAGCCGTCTAAACCACTTAAACAAATTGCCTCCAGCGGTGAGATGTCTCGTGTTCTTTTAGCGTTGAAAAGTAGCTTGGCTGAACACGACGAAATGCCCCTCCTCGTCTTTGATGAAATTGATGCCAATGTTGGAGGCGAAATCGCTACTGCGGTTGGTAATAAAATGAAAGCGCTCAGCGCCAAGAGGCAGGTGATGTCGATTACCCACTTTCCGCAAGTGGCCGCGGTGGCTCCTACTCATATGCTAGTTTCTAAACATACTGAATCAGGGCGAACGCGCTCACAGATTACCGCAGTGGAAAAGCAGGATCGTATTAATGAGCTTGTGCGAATGTTGGGGTCTAGCGGAGAAGAAGCTGAGGCGTTGGCTCAGACGCTGTTAGAGGCCTAGTTTCCTCAAAAAAAACGGGGGAAGCGGTGAGCTGTATTTGTGCAGTCTAGTAAATGAATGTTAAATATTTTTTAGAGGACTAGTAGACTACTGTTAATGAATTAGGGGCTTTATCTTAGATAAACTCTATAGGTGAGAATTGGCTAATTACGAATCCCAGGTTTATATTAAAACCTTCGTGACAAAATTCTTTAAAAAGTTATCTATAGAGGTGGATGTTTGATCCACACGAATCATTATGAAATCTAAATTAATTCTCGCACTGTTTGCTATTTGTTTAATCGTAGCAACCTTCATTCACTGGGTCTCGTTGCCTAAATTTATTGAGAACGACTTGATGAACAAAGCTACTAGCCTTCTTAGTAAGGAAGGAGTTGATGTCTCAGGCGTTGAGGTAGATGGGCATCGCCTAATTATCCCATCAGACCTAGCCTTGTCTGACGAGCTGTACAGCAAGTTGGATAAAATTACTGGAGTGTATATCCAACAGGAGAAGGTTGAGGAAGAAATTGAAACAATCGAGCATGTTGAAGTTGTAACGAAAGAAACTGCGCCAATTAAAAAGGACGCTCAAGTAGAGGAAGTTAAG
>JALZUI010000082.1 GCA_023301545.1 Akkermansiaceae bacterium | reverse complement strand
TCTCCGTTACGGCCTCCGGCCTTCACTACGAAGAACAGCAACAACAAAACCCTAACAAACTCTCATTAACATTGGATCAAGTAATGGGGGCACTCCAAGTGGGATAAAAACTGCCCCTTTTATTCCCATAGATGCAACGGTGGATTGTGGCGTTCGCTCGCTTTGCTCGTTCACCTTTGCGGTAGTCAAACCCTGCATTTCGCTTTGCTGCATGCAGGGTTCGTAATCCCTTGGAGCGATTATATTAAAAACCCAGCCCTAATAAATCAGGGCTGGGTTTTTAAGAAAATGGCGGACAGTCAGGGATTCGAACCCTGGGATACATTGCTGCATCACACGCTTTCCAAGCGTGCGCATTCGACCACTCTGCCAACTGTCCTTTTAAAAAATGTTGTAGGTCAAAAACTGGATGCGAAATCTACGGGAGGGTTTGGGGTTTGGCAACTCTATTTTAGAAAAAATTTTGATAGCGAGACAAGCTGAGCTGAAGGTCGGGGAAGGGGGCTTTTGGGTGTTGGTGGGCGGGGTGGACAGGTTGTCTGGTGGAGGTGTGTCATTTTGTCTCTTTTGGGGAGGTTGTTTTTCTGGTGAGGGGTGTTTTATGAGGGTTTGTTTTTTATTTTCCTTTGTTCTATATGGGTTGGAGTGGTTTTGGGTGAGGGGTGGCATGTTATTTGCATAGTAGATGGTAGTTAAATAACATTTATTACAATATGGCTAAAATATTAGGAATCGATTTAGGAACAACAAACTCATGTATGTCCGTGATGGAAGGCGGCGAGGCTGTTGTATTAGAAAACTCAGAAGGTGCACGTACCACTCCATCGGTAGTAGCATTTACAAAATCCGGTGAAGAGCTGGTCGGTCAATCGGCTAAGCGTCAGGCGGTAACAAACCCAAAGAATACGATCTTCTCAGCGAAGCGTTACATGGGTCGTAAGTTCGACGAGCTTACAGATAATGATAAGCGTGTTCCATACGAGATCGTGAAAGCGGCGAACGGAGATGCTCACATTCAGGTTGAGATTGACGGGAAGAAGAAGGCGTACTCTCCACAGGAGATCGCAGCGAAGGTTCTCGGTAAGCTTAAGGCGGACGCGGAATCTAAGTTAGGTGAAACGATCACGGAAGCGGTAATTACTGTTCCTGCTTACTTCAATGACTCTCAGCGTAGTGCAACTAAGGTTGCGGGTGAGATCGCGGGGCTTAAGGTTCAGCGTATCATTAACGAGCCTACAGCAGCAGCGCTTGCTTACGGTCTAGATAAGAAGTCAGAAGAGAAGATCGCGGTGTATGACCTTGGTGGTGGTACTTTCGATATCTCGGTTCTAGAGATTGACGATGGAGTGTTCGAGGTTCTGGCGACAGACGGTGATACGCTCCTCGGTGGTGATGACTGGGACAATGCTCTCATCGATCACATTATCGCAGAATTTAAGTCAGCTGAGGGTGTAGATCTTTCAGGCCAAGCAGATGCGCTTCAGCGTATTAAGGAAGAGGCAGAGAAGGCGAAGATCGCTCTTTCCTCCTCCCAGTCCTACGATGTGAATCTGCCGTTCATTACTGCAGACGCAACAGGACCTAAGCACATTCAACTCAGCATTTCACGTAACCAACTAGAGCAGCTTACAGACTCTCTCTTTGCACGTACGAAGAAGCCAGTTATCGATTGTATGAAAGAAGCTGGCGTGTCCGCTTCTGACATTGACGAGCTCGTTCTAGTAGGTGGAATGACTCGTATGCCTAAGGTACAAGAGACAGCGAATGAGCTGGCTGGTAAGAAGGCTCACCAAGGGGTTAACCCGGATGAGGTTGTAGCGATTGGTGCTGCGATTCAAGGTGGTGTTCTCCAAGGTGATGTTGAAGGGGTACTCCTCCTCGACGTGGCTCCTCTCTCCCTCTGTATTGAAACAGAAGGTTCCCGTGCAACAGCGATGATCGAGCGTAATACGACGATCCCGGTTAAGCGTTCACAAGTATTCTCCACCGCGGTTGATAATCAGCCTGCAGTAGATATCCGAATCTGTCAGGGTGAGCGCCCAATGTTCGCCGATAACAAGTTGCTCGGAAACTTCCGTCTAGACGGGATCGACCCAGCACAGCGTGGGATGCCTCAGATTGAGGTGACCTTCGACATCGATGCGAATGGTATCCTACACGTTTCTGCGAAAGATAAGCAGAACAATAAGGAGCAGAAAATCTCGATCGAAGGATCAAGTGGTCTTTCTGACGAAGACATCGAAAAAGCGAAGCGTGAAGCTGAAGAAAATGCGGAAGCTGATAAGAAGCGCGCAGAAGATGCTGACATTAAGAACAAGGCGGAAAACCTCGTGTACAATGTAGAGAAGCAAATCTCTGAATTACCAGAAGAAGCGCCTGCAGAGCTTAAAGATGAGCTTCAGTCCAAGGTTGACGCTCTGAAAGATGCGCAAACCGCAGGTGATCTGGATGACATCAAGGCGAAGACAGAAGAGCTAGAAGAAATGCTAGGTCAACTCGCACAAGCGGCGCAAGCAGCTGGTGGTGCAGAAGGTGGCATGCCTGATATGGGCGGTGCAGCTCCTGCGGACGAGGCTTCTGACGAACCACGTAAGGCAAAAGGCCAGGTCGTGGACGCTGAAGTTGTCGAAGAAGAGAAAGACTAATTCTCCCAACCTTATTAAAGAAAACGCGACTTTCCTATGACTACGGTAGAAACCCTTCAATCAGTTCTCTCCGAACATGCGCAGAAGAGAGTCGCTTTTCTTTTACCCACTGGAACGCCTGTTCCACTCCATTTTCACATCACCGAGCTTGGGCTGGTGAGTAAGGAATTTGTTGATTGTGGTGGCGTCCGCCGTTCCTCCAAGGCCTGCATGTTGCAGACCTGGGTGGCGAATGACACCGAACACGTTCTTTATGCCGAAAAGCTTAGCGCGATCCTCAGTAATGCGGGTTCGCTAGGCATCCAAGCTGATGATCAAGTGGAGTGCGAATATAAGGCCGACCACATGAATACCTTTATCATCGGGAGTCATTCTGTGAATGACAAGGCCGTCGTCTTTCAACTCGCTGACAAGCAGACCCAGTGTCTCTCGCCAGATCGTTGCGGATTAGATGAAAACGGCAACCCGCTTTGTGGGTGAGGTTCGCCTCGCTCAACCTTCCTCGGAGGGAAAAACTTATTATAAACCAATAAACTAACAATATATTATGGCAACTATCCAACCAATTGGACAACGCGTTCTCGTAAAACGCCTCGAAGCAGAAGAAGTAAGCTCAGGAGGAATCTTTCTCCCTGACTCTGCACAAGAACTTTCACAAGAAGCTGAGGTCGTAGCACTCGGAACAGGTGGTAAGGACGAGCACGGTAACGATTTCTCTTTCTCTGTAGCAGTAGGAGACAAGGTTCTAGTCGGCAAATACGGCGGAACAGAAGTAAGTGTCGGTGGTGAAAGCCTCCTTCTCCTCACAGAAGCTGATATCCACGGTATCATTAAGTAACAACCCCTTTAACAAAAACTAACATTATTTCAATATGGCTAAACAACTAATCTTTGACGAAAAAGCACGCCAAGCACTCCTCCGCGGTGTAGAGCAGCTCGCGGCTGCAGTAAAAGTAACACTCGGACCTGCTGGACGTAACGTCATCATCGACAAATCATTCGGTGCTCCAACAATCACAAAAGACGGTGTTTCCGTTGCTCGTGAAATCGAACTCGCTGATCCTTACGAAAACATGGGCGCACAGCTCATCAAGGAAGTATCTAGCAAAACCAACGACATCGCTGGTGACGGAACAACGACCGCCACCGTACTAGCGGAAGCAATCTACAAAGAAGGTCTCCGTAACGTAACTGCTGGGGCGAACCCAATCAGCCTCCAACGCGGAATCATGAAGGCGTCTGAAGCGATCGTGGCCAAGCTCCATGAAATTTCTAAGGAAGTCTCAGACTCCAAGGAAATCGAGCAAGTAGCAACCGTATCAGCAAACTGGGATACCGAAATCGGTTCCATCATCGCGCAAGCAATGGACAAGGTTGGTAAAGACGGAACGATCACAGTAGAAGAAGCAAAAGGAATCGAAACGACTCTCGACGTTGTCGAAGGGATGCAGTTCGATAAAGGATACCTTTCTCCTTACTTCTCAACTGACCAAGAGACTCTAGAAGCAAACCTCGAAAACCCACTTATTCTCGTATTCGAGAAGAAGATCGGAAACCTCAAGGATCTTCTCCCACTCTTAGAAAAAGTTGCTAAGTCAGGCCGTCCATTCCTCATTATTGCGGAAGATGTTGAAGGCGAAGCACTTGCTGCGCTCGTAGTGAACAAGCTCCGTGGTACGCTCAACGTAGCAGCTGTTAAGGCTCCTGGTTTCGGTGATCGTCGTAAGGCAATGCTTGAAGATATCGCGGTTCTTACCGGTGCTAAAGCAATCTCTGAGGACCTCGGGCTGAAGCTTGAGAACCTCGAGCTTGAAGACCTTGGTTCTGCTAAGCGTGTTGTGATCTCTAAGGACGCGACAACAATTATCGAAGGTGAAGGCACAAGCGAAAGCATCGGTGGCCGTGTAAATCAGATCCGTAAGCAGATCGCTGATACCGCTTCTGACTACGATCGTGAAAAACTCCAAGAGCGTCTTGCGAAGCTCGCTGGTGGTGTAGCAGTGATCAATGTTGGTGCTGCTACAGAAACCGAGATGAAAGAGAAGAAAGATCGTGTAGACGATGCTCTTCACGCTACTCGTGCTGCTGTTGAAGAGGGAATCGTAGCTGGTGGAGGAACATCCTTCATTAAGGCTCAGGTTGCTCTGGACACACTTTCACTCGAAGGTGACGAAGCAACAGGTGCAGAAATCGTACGTGCTGCGATCGAAGCTCCACTTCGTCAACTTGCTGCTAACGCTGGCCTCGAAGGAGCGCTGATCGTTGAGAAAGT
>JALZUI010000081.1 GCA_023301545.1 Akkermansiaceae bacterium | reverse complement strand
CCCCCCTCCTAGACCCAACCACCTTTTACCAATGCGACCGCTGCACCGCCTGCTGTCGCTGGCCTGGCGATGTACGGATCACTGATGAGGAGGTTACTAAGATTGCCTCCTTTTTCGATCTCACCGAACAAGAATTCATTGATCAGCACACTCGTGTTAACTCCGCTAGAAATGGTCTATCTATCTTAGAGAACGAGGATCACTCCTGTAGCATGCTCGTCAATGGAGGCTGCCTTATTCATGAGGCCAAGCCAGAGCAGTGCAAAGGCTTCCCTAACACCTGGAACTTCCCTGGCTGGAAAGATGCCTGCCACGCTAAACCCATCCCTATCGACCTTGCTAAAGAGCAGGGCTTGCTCGAATAATTCTCCTTGCCCCGCCCTCTTTATCCCGTAAAGTTTTCACAGCATGCAGAACGCCTTCTACAACGAGTTTGACCTTGAGCGCAGAGAAACGGAAAACTCCTCTAGCGATCACCGCACCCCATTCCAGATCGATCGTGACCGCGTCCTGTACACTTCCGCCTTTCGTGAATTACAGAGTAAGACCCAAGTATTTTTAAGTGGCGAATATGATTTCTATCGTACCCGCCTCACACACTCCCTAGAAGTCGCCCAGATCGGACGATCCATTACCCATTGGCTACAGAGCTCCAGCCCCCTCCTCAGCAACACCTTCTACATCGATCCGGATCTCGTAGAAGCAGCCTGTATCTCTCACGATCTTGGGCATCCCCCTTTTGGTCATGCCGGAGAAAAGGTCTTGAACGAGCTCATGCGCCCCCACGGCGGATTCGAAGGCAACGCCCAGACCCTCCGTCTCCTCACGGAGCGGATTTTCTCCGAGAAACGCCAGGGCATGAACCCTACTCGTGCCTTTACCGACTCCGTTCTCAAATACAAAACCCTCTGGTCTGAACTCGGAGGCCAGGCCGACCCTCCAGAAAATCACTTCATCTATGACAATCAACAGCATATTCTGGACTGGGCAATGGCAGGTAACGATTTCCCTCCCGAGCTCACTCCTGGAGCACCGCGCGACTCTTTTAAGTCCCTAGAATGCCAAATCATGGATTGGGCCGATGACACAGCCTACTCGCTCAACGATCTCGCCGATAGCGCGCGGGCGGGCTTCCTGAGTCCGCATAAAGTCGAACTCTGGGCAGAAGAGAATGATGTCGAAGGAATCCAAGCTGAGGCCATCGAATCCCTAATCAAATCTCTCAAAGGCAACCGCATGGACGCCTTTGTTGGAAAACGGATTGGCGAGCACATCCGCGCGACCGAACTGACCGAAGACGTCAACATCCTCTCTAGCTCCTCTAACCGCTACCGCCACCGCCTCAGTATCTGCCCAGAGGCACAGGCGAGATGCCAGATTTACAAGAAGCTCTCCTACGAGCTCGTCTTCCTCCAAACAGGACTTAAACAGCTCGAATACAAAGGGAAAGAAATGCTCGAAAAACTCTGGCGCGTTTTTTCCGAAAATTGCCTCCTCACGCACAAGCCTCAACAACTACTGCCTTCAGCCGACCTTACTGAAATCCAAGAAGCTTCTGACCTCACCATTAAGCACCGCCTCTTGGCTGATTACATTGCTTCACAAACTGATCTTTCAGCCAAAAAGCTTTACCTCCGTCTCTTCGATGCCAACGCAGGTTCGATCACGGACCTACTACACTAAATTGCACAAGGGGATAATACCCTACGCCGCGGTATCAGCTACCTTATAATGCTTTGGTCGCACCTGCTCCGGCCCTAGTTCTAGAAAACCTGAAAGCCAAGTAGTGGCGTCGTTAGGTGATAACCATTGCTTCTGGGTCTTTAGCCTACCCCATTCCTTGTAACACGCTTCTCGATACTCTGGCCCCATGCGCTTCGTGATCCAGCTTTCATATGTGGCCCACCATTCTAATAGAGGCTTAGCAGTATTAAAAAGCGAATCTGGACTTCCAGATTTAACATCTTCTAGCTCCCAGAGCCCTGCAACGCAACGCCCCTCTGCTAACCAGTGAAAAAACCGTTTGTGCGTTCTCAGGAAAACCACGCTTCCATCATCAGTATAACACCCCACACAAGAGCCGTAGAGGTCGATCGCTAAACCTGCCTGCTCAAGCGTATAACAACTCGTTCCCTTAAGCCCCTTCGAAGGTGATTTAGTAAAACCGAACTCCTCTAATAAATTCTCCGCTTTTGAGTTCACGTCCTTCCCTAAAAAATACATCTGCTGATAAAACCCTTCCGCACAGTCCTTGAGCAATAGCTTAAGCGCGCGCTGCTCTGGGTTGAGCTGAGGATTTGCAGACTGATAAACGATCGACATAATAAAGAAGAGCCAAACATCTATCGCAATGAAATAACTATTGCAACAAAATTGACATAACGTCTTAAGAAAATTAGTTCCTATTGCGTTCAGGCCTATCTAGCCCCCTCTACATGGTAAAGATTATGCTTTGTTTCAATTATTAGACAAGGTACTCTTCTAATATGGAAAAGCAGGATTCAACAAATGGGTTTGGTGGTAAATTCCGACAACTCCCCACTAAGCTACGCACTAATATTGAAGCCAAGCTCAAGGATAAACCCGTCCTTGCAGAGCCTAATGTGAAGCACATTCTCATCTTCCTTGTTTGCTTTGTAATTGGAGCTCTGGAAGCAACTCTCTCCGCTGGGCTTAATCAAATATGGCACCTCATCTCACCCACAACATCTGCAGCTAAAGAGGCCCTGGAGGTAGCGGCTGAGCTAGATGAAAACTCTATCGAATTCTATGAAGACGTGGTGGGTCGTGACAAGCAACTTGATTTAGGTAAATTCATCTACACCCTACTCCCTATCCTTGGAATTGCAGCCGTATGTTTCGGTATGATTAAAATCATCTTACAACGGGAGTCTGCGATGCTAAGCCTCTCTGCGGTATCGATCGGAAGCAGTGTCATTTTCTTATCAATCTTCCATATCATAGGCTGGCATGTGGCCTCCATCGCTTGGGTAATCCTAGCGATCTTTTCCCTATTAAACTATTTCCAAGCTCGCGACTGGGTCATTAGTGAATTTATAAAATGGGAAGATAAGCTCGAAAAAATTCGACTCGAAAACCTTCGTAAAAGAGAAGAAGCCGAAGCGATTCCAACTAAACCTGTGGAGACTCCCTCTCCCGTTGCTGTGCCCGTGGAGGAAGAGCTTGAAGCTATACATGTTCCAATTCCTACCGATACTAAACCAAAGACTGCAGAAAAGTCAGATTAGCAATTAGTCTGAAAAGGCGGAGAGATCGTCTACAAAAAGAAAAGTAATTAAACTGCGCTCTATCGTTGACTTTTATTGCTATGGAGCACAAGTTTTACTGAACCTAACAAACAAAAGTATGGCATACGATTTAGTAGTAATAGGAGGCGGCCCTGCAGGATATGTAGCGGCTATACGTGCAGGACAACTCGGCAAAAAAGTTGCGGTTGTAGAAAAAGAAGCTGCCGGTGGCACCTGTCTTAACTGGGGATGTATCCCAACTAAGGCTCTCCTAAAGAATGCTGAACTCTACCAAACTCTTACGAAAAAAGCAGACCTCTTTGGCTTAAGCTTTGACAACCTATCCTTTGACTGGGGTAAAACGATCAAGCGTTCTCGTGACGTCTCCGGTAATCTTGCCAAAGGAATTGAATTCCTCCTTAAGAAAAACAAGGTCGAATTTATCAAAGGCTTCGCTAGTGTCATCGACGGATCTAAAGTTGAGGTCGAAAGTAACGGCAAAAAAGAAGTTCTCGAAACCGCTAAAGTCATCATCGCAACAGGCTGTAAGTCTCGCCAATTGCCTCCTCTCCCGTTCAATGGTAAAACTGTTATTTCCTCTAAAGAAGCGATGGTTCTCCCTGAGGTTCCGAAAGAAATGATCATTATCGGAGCAGGTGCGATCGGAGTCGAATTTGCTTATATTTACAACACATTTGGTACTAAGGTAACAATTATCGAAATGATGGATCAACTTCTCCCGGTAGAAGACGATGAAATCGGTAAAGAGATTACCAAATCCTTCAAAAAACAAGGCATGACCTGTCTAGTAGGTACGAAATCTACCGAGTTCAAAGCTGATGACAATGGAGTCGAAATCACCGTTGAAGATAAAAAAGGTAAGACCTCAGTTCTGAAAGCTGATGTCTGTCTTGTCGCAATTGGAATCGCCCCAGTATTTCCTGGCGGTGCACAGCCTGATCTTGATGACAAAGGCTTCATCAAAATCGATGACAACTACGAAACCAGCATCAAGGACGTTTACGCTATCGGTGACATTTCAGGACCTCCATGGCTTGCTCACACCGGATCGTTCGAAGGAACGCAGTGTGTCGAAGGACTCTTCATCGACGGACATAAGCCTCGTCAGGTAGGAAACTTCCCTGGCTGTACCTACGCCCACCCTCAAGTTGCTTCTGTTGGTAAAACTGAGCGTGCGCTTAAAGAGGAAGGCATCGAATACAAGGTCGGTAAATTCCCATTCCAAGCGATTGGTAAGGCTCAAGCGACTGCGGACACCGAAGGTTTTGTTAAGCTCCTCTACGGAAAAGAGCACAACGAACTACTCGGCGCTCACATCATCGGTGACAATGCCACAGAGCTCATCGCAGAACTAGGAGTCGCTCTAGAAGCGGAACTCTGCGAAGAAGACCTCCACAGCACAATCCACGCGCACCCAACTCTCGCCGAGGCTATCCATGAAGCGACGCTCGATGCGAATGGTCACGCCATCCACTTCTAAACCTCTATTGAGGTAACGACATTAAAAACCTTCAGCCTGTATGGGCTGAAGGTTTTTTTGTGTATACACAGACACTAATTTACTCGAAAATATTCGGTAGTGTATTACGCAAAAAAAGCCTCCTTATTTAAAAGGAGGCTTTTGATTATAGGTTTAGGAGTTTAATTAACTTTCCTCACTAGTTTCCTCAGGCGCTTCTGATGCTTCGGCGTTTTCTTGACCCTCTTCATTTACAATCGGGTTGCCTTCTTCGTCGAGCTCTACCGCATCTTCAGAATCATCCTTTACTACACGAGCGATGTCTTGGAGGAGTTCTCCTTTCTTCAGCGTCAAGAGTTTCACTCCCTGAGCTACACGTCCCGTTTGGCGAACGCTAGCAACTCGGATTCGAATCGACTGGCCTCCAGAAGTCATCAGCATGAGCTCATCTTCCTCAGAAACTGAGAGACCTCGAACAACCTTACCGGTTTTCTCGGTAACATTGAGAGTCTTCACGCCCTTACCACCACGTGATTGGATACGGTATTCTCCAAAATCAGAACGTTTACCAAGACCGTTTTCAGAGGCGATCATGAGGGTATTATCCTCTTTAACAATCGCCATTCCTACAACGTAATCTCCATCTCGTGGGCGAATCCCCATGTATCCAGCACTGTTCCTACCGATGGCACGGGCTTGATCCTCTGGGAAGCGAATACTAAGGCCCTCACGGGTCACAAGTACGACTTCGTCATCACCCGAGGTGAGTCGAACGTCAATGAGTTCATTTCCTTCGTCGATGTTGATCGCATTGATCCCCACCTTACGGTAGTTACGGTATTCATTAAGTGCGGTTTTCTTCACCTTACCTGAACGCGTTGCGAAGAAGACGAACCCTGCTCCCTCACGGAAAGTATTAGGCTCTCCGTCTTCGTCTCTAGAGTACTCTAGGCGAAGAACAGCCGCGATATTTTCCTCAGGTTGGAGGTCGAGAATGTTTTTGATATTACGGCCTCTAGAGGTTCTAGGAGCCTCTGGAATATCATAGATTCGTTTTACATACACGCGCCCTGTATTGGTAAAGAGCATGATGTAGTCATGAGCTTGTGCAGAGAAGAGGTGCTCAACAAAGTCCTTGTCTTCGTCTTCATCCCAGGTCCGCGTGTCCATGCCCTTAACACCTTTACCTCCACGGGCTTGTACTCGGTACTCAGCTTCGCTAGTACGCTTAATATAACCTGTGTGAGATAGGGTAACAATAAAGGAATCATTCGCAATGAGGTCTTCAATCGCGATTTCACCTTCATCAGGGAGGATTGGGCAACGGCGAGGATTGCCGTGCTTTTCTTTGATCTCAAGAAGTTCGTCCTTAATGATCGTGAGTACACGTTCTTCCTTAGCGAGAATATCAAGGTAATCCTTAACACGCTCCATAACTTCGTAATACTCTTTCTCAGATTTCTCCCGCTCTTCATCAGTAAACTGGTAAGCACGGAGATTAACCACCGCTTCCGCTTGGCGTCTGGAGAAGACATATTTGTCACCTTTGATCTGAGGTTGACCATGTAAGATCACACTCATCCCCTCGGAATCTTTAACCGAGAGATCGTAATCCGCGACCCACTTAATCGCTTCCTGGCGGTCACCTGATTGCGAAATGTTATCCAAGAACTCTTTACTACGTCCTTTGTTTTTCGCGATCATGTAACTCTCTAGGATTTCACACGTCTTACGCGCTTCATCTAGGAGGTATTTAGTACGGCGAATAATCACGTCACGACGGTGCTCAATAAAGCAGTCGAGAGCGTCCATAACAGAAAGTTGACGTGGACGGCGCTGATCAATCGCGAGCATGTTAACCCCGAAGGAGGTTTCCATCGCGGTGAGCTTATAGAGTTGATTTTTAACAACCTCAGGATTCGCATCACGTTTAAGAGTAATCTCAATACGTGTTTGCTCATCGGAGAGATCACGCATGGAAGCGATATCCACAAGCACCTTCTCCCGAACTAACTCGGAGATCCGCTCTTGTAGGGTTGCTCGGTTAACACCATGAGGAACGTGGGTGATAATGATTTGAGCAGACTTGCCCGCAGGTTCATTAATATCCATACGACCACGCATCTTGATACTACCACGGCCTGTGCGGAAGTAGCTATCGACTCCGCGGTAACCGATAATATCACATTCATTAGCGAAATCGGGGCCTTTAATAATCTGCTGCAACTCATCGACCGTCAAATCGGGGTTGTCGATCAGTGCACAAGCACCATCAATACATTCAGAAAGGTTGTGGGCGGGAATATTCGTCGCCATACCCACGGCAATACCAGTACCGCCATTTACTAGCAGATTAGGAATCGATGCGGGCAGAACCGTTGGCTCCTTCCCGTTTTCATCGTAAGTTGTACTGTGATCAACGGTGTTTTTATCCAGATCCGTCATCATGAGGCTACCCATGTGCGTCATCCGTGCTTCCGTGTATCGCATCGCAGCCGCAGCATCACCCTCAACCGAACCGAAGTTACCCTGACCATCAACTAGAGTCTCCCTCATCGTCCACGGCTGAGCCATGTTCACGAGGGTGGAATAGATAGAGGAGTCACCATGCGGGTGGTATTTACCCATTGTATCACCGACAATACGGGCACACTTGAGGTGCGCTTTACTAGGGGTGAGTGAGAGGTCGTGGTGCATCGAATACAGGACTCGACGCTGAGAGGGTTTGAGGCCATCACGCGCATCCGGCAAGGCACGCGAGATAATAACGGACATCGAGTAATCCAAAAAGGACTTCGACATCTCATCGGCGACATTAATCGTTTTTATATGATCGTTAGACATATGTTATGAAATTTGGGGGTTAATCGCTAAAGTAAGAATCTAATTATACGTCAAGGTTGCGAACATTAAGGGCGTTATCCTCAATGAAGCGCTTACGGGGTTCTACGATTTCTCCCATGAGAACATCGAACATTTGATCGGCTTCGACAAAGTTTTCATCATTGAACTGCACCTGAAGGAGTGTTCGGGTATCAGGATCCATTGTCGTACTGTAGAGTTCTTTTGCGTTCATCTCTCCGAGACCTTTGAATCGTTGGATACGCATCCCTTTCTTACCAACTTCGAGCGTGTTTTTAAAGATGTCGAAGAGGTTAAAGATCGGGGTAACTGCTTCATCGTCTCCTTCGCTGTCAACTAGCTCATAAAGAGGCTTGTCGTCATCAAAGAACGGTGAGGTTTCGATTCCCAGCTCTTGCAGACGTGCGAGGAGCTTTTCGATCACTACACACTCATGAAGCTCATGGCGGATAGCACGACGCATCTTACCTTCATACTGTTCCTTATAAGCAGCTACTTCTTCCTCAGTGAGTTCT
This sequence comes from Akkermansiaceae bacterium, assembly GCA_023301545.1. Lineage (GTDB taxonomy): Bacteria > Verrucomicrobiota > Verrucomicrobiia > Verrucomicrobiales > Akkermansiaceae > WTJZ01. The sequence continues at coordinate 10,387 of JALZUI010000081.1, read as the reverse complement.
TCACCAAAGAGCTTAAGATCGCGATGCTCATTCGCATAGGCGAGAAGCGCTTTTTCGTCCTGCATATAGATCACTTCCTCATCATTACCAGTTCTCACGCGGAGAAGGAATTCAGGGAGTTTACCATCCGTTCGAGAATCTAAAAGGTCGCGGAACGTGCCCCCATGCCCTTCTAAACTAGAAGTAAAGCGGACAAGCTGCCCGAGCGTATCTAGAACTTCCTTGTACTGCTCGGTAGAAATCCCGTCGGTAGACCCTGCTTTTCTAAGCGTCACCTCGCCAGCGCCAAGCTCCATCAGGATCTTGTTCAGCGCGGCATCATCAGCAACGTATTCTTCACGCTTCTTACGCGTAACCTTATAAAGTGGAGGTTGAGCAATATAGAGATAACCTGCTCGTACCAGCTCCGGCATGTGGCGACAAAAGAAAGTCAGGAGGAGAGTTCGAATGTGAGAACCGTCAACGTCGGCATCGGTCATAATAATGATCTTATGATAACGGACTTTTTCCACGTTAAAGGCGCCTTCTTGCTCCCCTATTCCTATTCCTGCACCAATCGCAGTAATCATCGATTGAATCTCCTTATTGGCTAGAGCCTTGTGCAGACGAGCTTTCTCTACATTAATCACCTTGCCTCGTAGAGGGAGGATCGCTTGGTTAATCCGGTTACGGCCTGATTTGGCAGAACCACCAGCGGAGTCTCCTTCCACAATATAAATTTCAGATTTAGCAGGATCACGTTCAGAGCAATCTGCTAACTTACCTGGTAACCCACCACCTGAGAGAGCTGATTTACGCACTGTCTCACGAGCTTTACGGGCTGCTTCGCGAGCTTGTGAAGCATTAACCGCCTTAGCAATAGCGGTCTTAGCGACATCCGGATTTTCCTCGAAAAAGCGCTGAAGGCCTTCATATACGATCGATGAAACAACCCCTTCAATTTCCGAGTTTACTAGCTTATCTTTAGTTTGTGAACTGAATCGAGGATTTGGCATTTTAACCGAAATCACACACACTAAGCCCTCACGAACATCGTCACCAGTCAGAGACGCTTCTTTTTCTTTGAGCAGTTTATTTTGCTTCGCGTAGGTATTAATCGCTCGTGTTAACGCCCCTCTAAATCCAGAAAGGTGAGCTCCACCATCTGCATTAGGAATTGAGTTTGCGTAACAAAGAATATTGTCCTTAAAACTATCATTGTACTGCATTACGACGTCGGCAAAGACGTCATCTTCAGTAACCTTTCCATCATAATCGATCTCGATCTTACGCTTTCCTTTTAGAATAATCGGCTCTGCGTGAACTAGAGATTTATTTTCTCCAAGTTGACGGACGAATTCCTCGATCCCTTTGGCGTAAAAGAATTTCTCCTCTTTTTCCTGCTCTGGACGTTCATCCGCAAGAATGATCGTCACGCCAGGATTAAGGAAGGCTAACTCTCTAAGTCGTTTCGCTAGGCGATCAAACTGGAAAACAATCGTATCGGTAAAAATAGTGGCGTCAGGGTAAAAGGTCACCTTCGTACCTGTTTTACTCTTAGGAACTTCGCCAATAACTTCTAACGGCTCTGTTGTTGCGCCTCGTTGGAAGCCAATTCGGTGCGCTTTACCATCACGGTATACTTCACATCGGAACCAGTCAGAGAGAGCATTCACACATTTAGCACCAACACCGTGCAGACCTCCAGAGTACTTATACGCTCCTTGTCCGAACTTACCACCGGCGTGAAGATTGGTTAAAACCATCTCAACGGTAGGTTTATTATCAAATTTAGGGTGAGGCTCAACTGGAATCCCTCGTCCGTCATCTATAACCGACAAAGAGCCATCTGCATGCATGGTTATTGTAATCTCATCACAAAACCCTGCAAGGTGCTCATCAATGGAGTTATCTAGGACCTCGAAAACACAGTGGTGGAGCCCTCGTTCATCAGGGTCCCCAATATACATTCCCGGGCGTTTTCGAACCGCTTCAAGGCCTTCTAGCTTATCAATTTGAGCCGCACCATAATCTTGGTTCGAATCAACTGATGTGCCGTCTTCGTTAGGATCTTCTGCTTCTGACATAAGTGATAAGCCAGTCTCTGAAATATGGAAGCCATACACAAGAACCTTTCGCAAAAAAACGCACTTTTTTTACGCTTTTAAGCCCAAATGGAAGAATCCCCTCTCCCGAGCCTCAAAAGACCAAAAAAGCGCCACTAGAATCACTCCAGTGGCGCTTTAATAAATTAAGAACGAACAACTCAGAGCTGTAAAAGCTCTCGTTGCCAATTTTGGAGGCAACTTAAATCTTGTGGGTCTTTCACAATTGCTTCCAGTACTTTGCGTGAAGCAATACAAGAACCTTCTAGGTTGTGCTGAGCGGCAACCTTATCACGGTTAACCATCAACTCTTTCAGAGCCGTCTCGTCAATTTTCACACGGGAAGATCCACCACGCGAAACACGCTGCGGAAAGCTCTCTTCATTAACCGACTTCGCTCCTTCCAACGCTTTCGTAAGTGCGACTCTTCTGCGGTCACGCATTCCTTTAGGCAAGGAAAGCTCACTTCCTTCTGCCAGGGCTTGGGACCAATCTAAAATCGTCTGGTTGTTACTAACCTTGAAGCACGGTAAATCAGCCTGCTTAGCCTCTTCATCACGCCAGTGCCAAAGAGTTTTGAGGTAATGTAATTCGTTAGGCTTAAATGAGGAACTCCCATTAATTCTCCAACGCTCAGCTGGATCAATCGATTCTACCTTTTTATAATTTTCAGTAAGAGAGCTACACGCCTCAGTAAACCACTTCACACGCTTGAGCTTCTCAAGGCGCGCAATAAGAATATCAGAAATCTGTGGGAGATAGCGAACATCATCTTCCGCGTACTTCATCATTTTCTCAGGCAGAGGACGCTTCGTCCAATCCGCACGTTGAGAATCCTTAGGTAAAGTCTTACCACAAATCTGTTCTACTAGAGAGGCGTAACCAAATTTACGGAAGCCACAGAGACGGGCTGCAATTTGCGTATCATAAAGCTTCTCTGGAACTACATCGACAAAAGTCTTAAGTAGGTAGAGGTCGTAATCGCACCCATGCAGCCAAAGCGGTTTAGTCTGCAGGATTTCACGAAAACCTGCCTTCAGATCTAAGTTAATAGCGTCAAAGAGGTAAAAACGCCCACCGTAGCAAATTTGCGCGGTAGCAAGAACTTCTTCATAGTGATGATAATTATCTGCCTCGAAATCGAGGTAGAATGCTCGAGTGTTATCCTTCGATAACCACTTGTCGAGCAACTCATCGGCTCGGTTTTGATCTGAAACAAACTCCATTAGACTAACCCTCTGATCAGAAGCTCGGCATTTGAACCAGTCTTTTCTATGTTTTTAATTAATTTTTCTAAGGCTTCGCCCGCTGGAACAGCCGTAAGCTGCTTGCGGAGTTGAATTAATTTAGAAAACTCATCTTCGTGATACAAGCGTTCATCATTACGAGTACCGCTCTCAAAGAGATGGATCGCAGGAAAAATACGCATTTCAGCAAACTCTCGATCAAGCTTAACTTCCATATTGCCAGTTCCTTTTAATTCTTCGAAAACAATATCATCCATCCGACTCTCCGTCTCAACTAGCGAAGTGGCAATAATAGTAAGGCTCCCCCCCTCTTCTACATTACGAGCCGTCGAGAAAAACTTCCGCGCTCGTTGCAGCGCCGCAGGCTTGAGGCCACCTGACATAATAGCTCCACCGCCACTTGAGTTATTGAACCCCCGGGCAAGGCGAGTCAAACTATCCAAAAGAAGGACTACATCTTTCTTCTGCTCAACTAAACGCTTAGCTCGCTCAAGCACCATTTCGGCAACTTGCGCATGACGCTTTGCGGGCTCATCAAAGGTTGAAGCGTACACATTCGCTCCATGTATCGTTTCTTCAAAATCGGTAACTTCCTCAGGACGCTCATCTAAGAGCAACACCATTAGCTCAGCATCAGGGTGATTTTTCTCCACCGCCTGCGCTATATTCTTAAGCACCATGGTCTTACCTCCACGTGGAGGAGCTACAATTAAGCCTCGTTGCCCTTTACCTACCGGCGCAACAAGATCCATAATTCGCCCCGTGAGCGATGGTTTTTCATGGATTTCAAGCTGTAGCTTCTCATCTGGATACATCGAAGTGAGGTATTCGAAATCAAGTGCTGATTTGAAAGCAGCAACATCCTCACCTTCAACTTCTAAAACTTCATCAACGGTTAGGAACTTATCACGACCTTTAGGTGCGCGGAGACTAACTTTCAACAACTGACCATTCCGCAATCCATATTGACGGACGAGTTGTGGAGCTAAATAGCAGTCATCAGGAGAGGTGCGAAAGCTCCGAGCTGGATCACGAAGCATAGAAAACTTCTCCCCCGCGCCTTCCAGCATACCAAACCCTGTTAATTCAACCCCATTCTTAGCGTAAAAAGTAGCAATATCAAACACTAGGTGCGCCTTCGTTAGGTTCGCACTGGATGAAATACCAATTTCTTTTTGGATTGCACGCAACTCGAGGTGCGTCTTAAGACGCAACTCATTAACTATTACAGCCTCAGGTAAAGATAGTGATTCTTCCTGTGGCAGTTCTTCTGTGGATTCTGCTACACTCATTAAAAAATATGATGAACTAAGAGGTTCAATTGTCTTTGGAGAAGATCTAAACTCCCATTATTCCAAAGGACATGATTGGAGTGCCTCATCTTGTAAGACAAAGCAACTTGTTTTTCAATCATCGCCATCGCTTCCTTTTTGTCAAGTTTAGATCTCTCCATTAAGCGTTTAAGCTGAACCTCCGAACTACACGCTACTGTGATAATTGTATCGAATTCATACGGGGTCGATTTTTCAAACAATAATGGGATATCAGCCAATAAGCACTGCCCAGATTTCAAGCTGCTCGCCACCTTTAAATAACGTGCATGGACTAATGGATGAAACACGTTTTCTAGCGTTTCCCTAACTCCTTCACATTCAAGAAAAAGCCTCCTAACTTCCTTACGATCAACTATTCCCGATTCATTTAAAATCGCAGAACTAAACGCAGATACCAATTGGTCTCGCACTTCATCAGTCGAATACAATTGGTGCACAACAGCGTCAGCATCAAACCCAACAACATTCTCACGCTCACAGAGAGCTCGGTATACTACTGATTTCCCCGTAGCAATATTCCCTGTAAGTCCAATGTGCATAAAAAAAGCTGACACAAAAGTGTCAGCTTTAATAAATTAAAATTCAGTTTTTTGACTTACTGAATCACATCCGGAAGGAGTGAGTCAGCGCCAGTGAAAAGACTTTCAAGCTCTGAATCAGCACTAACAGATTCATTACTACGTACTGGACGTCCTGTCGCATCAATAACTTGAGCTGTGACAAAGATCACTAAATTGCTCTTAACGCGAGACTCCGAATTACTCTGGAAGAGGCGTCCGATAAGAGGAATATCACCAAGAATTGGGATTTTATCCTCTACTGTTTGCACTTCTTCACTCATCAGACCACCAACAGAGACAGTGTGACCATCAAAGATAGTAATTGCAGTTTCTACGCGTCTCGTTGCGAATACTGGCATTTCAATACGGTTTTCAGTAATCACTACCTCGAAAACGTCTCCATTAGCATTAGTAGCTGAACCTGTAATTGGCGATCCATAGTTAATGAAACCTTCGAATTCTACAACTTCAGGTTGGAAGTTGAGGTTAATGACGTAGTCATTAGCATCACCAGTCTGAGGTAGGATTTTAAGGGTAACACCTGTATTACGGGTTTCGAATGCTGTAGGTGTAGCTGGTGTTACTGGGAATGTTCCAGTAGCATTTACTTCATTCGGAAGCTCCGGTGGATCATACTCTGAAGGGTAGATGAACTCTCGAATAATTTCGATTGTTGCTTCCTCTCCACTACGAGCTACCACACTAGGTGCGGTCATAATGTCCACTCCTCTTTTTTGTGAAAGGCCACGGAAAATTACTTCTAGAGTCGTTCCGTCAACAATTCCCCCTAAACTAAGAATCCCTGGCGCAGTCGCAGTAGAAGAGAACGCTCCTGTTGAACTAGAGATCAAGTCTGAAATCGAGTCTTGTGCAATAGCCGTATCTCCAGAACGAAGACCACTAGTGATTACTCGACCTGTTGAGGTATTGAAATCATTAACTGCTTGACCGTTTCCTGTAGATCCACCTCGAAGGTCAATATTGCTTCCAGCTTGACCAAGTGCCCAGTCAAAGCCGAGTTCATCAACATTGTCTTGGCTTACCTCTACAAACTTAGTCAGAATCTTAATCTGCTTAGGCGTTTTCTTATTAATGCTATTTACAATGTCATCAACCAAATCAAGGTTGTTGATGCTGTTACGAACAATCAGCGTCGACGAACCTGGGAGCAGACTTGCGCTTGCTCCGTTTTCGAACAACACCCCTGCAGATGCTAAAAGATCTTGTACCGATGGCTGCTTGAAAGCACTGCCACCTGAATCTGAGCCGGAACTAGGAGCGAACGGGTCGTCAACAACTCCACCACCGCTTGCACCCGAATCTCCACCTAAATCAGAGGTGAATGTAGGTGTAACATTCCATGTACGCGTAAGGATATCGTCATCCGGCGCTGCGTCATTAGGAAGAAGAGTAACTGAGTACTCATCAATACGGTAACGAAGGCCAGTCAGGTCACAAATCGAACTCAGAACATTAATAAGCGGTACATTAGTAAGCTTAAGCTCGGAAACTCGTAGAGAGTTTGTGTTCGTAGCAACGCTAGCTGTAGGATCCGTAACTTCGAGACCTAGATCTCCTGCACTTGAAGCGCTAGATTTTCTTGAATCACGAATTACAAAGTTGATCCCTTTTTTATTCGGGTCAATAGTAGTAGGATCTAGTTCTCTTGAACGTAGGCGAAGTTCGTCAATTGCTTCTTCGATAGAGAGATCTACCATGTCCACCTGAGGAATGATAATACTTCTAAGCTTATTGGCAATACTAGCTCCTTCTTCAACCGTATTAGAACCTATTTGGCTCGTTTGTTCGAAAGAACTCAACTCTGGATTAATTGCAATTTCCCACGCCTGATCAACTTGAGAAAGAAGTTCTGCTCTAGTATGATCGTAAGCACTACGATAATAATCTGAACGAATCGAAGCACAACGCTCTAACCATCTTCTTGCAGCTTTATTATATTTATCTATGCGAAGAACTTTATTAAACTCTGCTTCTGCTTTGTCGAATTGACCAAGATTGTAAAAACCTTCACCCATGTAGAGTAGACGACGAACCTTATCTACATTTAAAGAATGGTCATATGTAAGAGCGGGGTTCGTTCTGATTGGGTCATCTAAGTACTCAAGCTCACGTAGAGCTAAGGCATTACCCGGATCAACTAATAAAACTGATTCTAAAAGTGAACGCGCTTCATCATACTTACCTACACCACGATGTTTTTGAGCAAGAGCTACACTACCATCAGATAGGTGAGCGGTCATAGACGCTCGGCGTGTAGCCGCAAGAGTTCCGCGTGGAGTCTTATCTAAAGCGGCACGGTATTCATCTACAGCAGTTTGAAAATCTCCTTTAGCGTAAGCAGTACGTCCATCAGATAGGTGTTGCTCGGCCTCTCTAACAGCGTTCTCACGACGACTTCTCTCACGAGAGGCTAAGTCCCCCCCCCATGATTGAGCCATAACAGGATCAGCCAAAAGCATGCCTACTCCGACATACTTAGTTAAGTTTATTAGTTTGGTTGTGTTCATCATTTAATTCTGTGCAAGTATATGTATTGATTTATTCTTAAAGCTTGGCTTTGGGAAGCCTTTTATCAAAAAATTTAAATTTTAGTTTAGCGAGATTGTTTTGTCCTTTTTACCGGATTCATTTCCGTACTTAATAATCACCTCAGTGTTCTCATTTACTTTTATGAAGTGATAAACTCCGTTTTCAGAAACCTTACCCGAAGGTAAGTCGAATTTTTCATTTTCTTTAACTAGGAAGCTTTGACTATCGACTCCCGCTGCTTTCAGAGAAAATGTAATCGAGTAATCTTTCCCTAAGAATCCTCTTTTGTCTTGTTTAGCAATTTCAAATTCTGAGCCCTTAGATTTATCCAAAATCACTGCATGTTTTACATTCCTTTTAGAGCTCCCTTTAACGATTTCTTTTTCGACGACTTTGATAAGTGTAAAACGATTTTCAGCTTCACCTTCGGAGAATATATCATCACCTGCAGCTCGATACTTGGATCTTAGCCCCCTTGAACCATAAGCCTGACTCACGTATTTAAACTGATTTTTGCCCTCTCCCACTTCAGAAGTAAAAGTAATCCTGAAAGGCTTCGCCTCCGTTTTAACTACTTTAAGTTTATCTATGAGTTCTGGGTATGACTTAGCGTTAGACGGGTCTGTCTTCGCTTGAAACTCCTCTAGGTTAGAAAATCCGTCTCCATCAGCATCACGAGCTGGAGAGTCTTTATAGCCAGGATCGATTTCGTACTTCAACCACCAGCGATTATCAATCGGCGGGTGTACCTTGCTGCCTGTTTCGGCATAAAGATCGACTAATTCATCTTCACCAGGAACTTTAAATACTGGAATAGAAGTCATTAACCCTAAATCTCTTCCGCTTATTTTGGAAGAACTCCAAGCAGGCTTAGCTTCTAGCAAGTTTTTAGATTTTTTTGCTTTTTCTAACCCTTCCATTGAAGGCAGTTCGTTTTTTGATGAGTTCGCAGGATTAAACTTTTCCTGTAATTTGAGTACTGAGAGTACACCTAATACAATGAGAGCTATAGCCACTACGAGGCAAAGTCCCATTAAGGTTTTCTCATCTTGCTTTTTTTTCGTTGTCATATGCGTTTAAAAATTTGTGCTTAATTCGCTGGGTTAATTGGCTCAGGTAGGTACGTCAGGTTTAAATCTATAAATACCGCCACGAGCTCTTTACCTAAAACTTGAGTGAATTTCTTTTCGTCACTGAACTCGATAACCTCTTCAGTCACCGATTCATCGAAGGAGAATACTGCATCTAACCCCAATGACTCTTCAGGCTCGGGCGTTGGATTATTTACCGTTCGCTCTAAGCCCACAGCTTTCACTTCTTGCAATTTTAATGTATCGATTGTGAAGAAATACTTATCGGCATTTACAATTCGATTTAAGAAGTCACGAGCTCCATTTTCCTTAGCGATAAATGAAATCTCCATAGGCATAGCCACTACTGCCGGCTTCTGGTTCTTGCCTCTTCTGTTCGATTGATTATTCTGCCTTACGCTTTCCCCTGCCTCTACCTCAAGTGCTACCGCTTTTCTATGAAGATTAACTAGTTTGCTCGGATTCGACGACAGTAATTCTTCGTGTAACCATACTAGGGCCTCTAAGTTGTAAAGTAGTATCCCTGTAGCTTCTTTAGGAGGTAGAATTGAAACGTATTTTTCAAATCCTAGACTCCATTCCTCAGGTAACTCAACCCCAGCTTCACTGTACTTCGCTCTTAGAGCTTTTGTGGCTTTTGTCACTCTAGCTGAAAATTTAGCGGGCTCTACATTTTCAAACTTAATACCTGTAGAAGTCGCTAGGTCTTGACCTAAATCCGTAAGGACTCCTTCGTAGTTAGTAATAGCGCTGCTTAGAGTGTCGACAGATTCCTGACTAGGGTAGCCATCCATCTCTTTCATCTTTTTCAATTCAGCAGCCTTAGCAGCGTACGCTTGAGTATTAGCATCGAACTGTTTCTTTTGAAGAAACCCTAGCACTCCTGCGCCACCCGCTAAAACTAGTGTTAGGATAATAAGCAATAGCTTAAAGCCTGATAATTTTTTCTTTTCCATATTGTTGTTGTTTAATTAGTTAGAGATTTCAATAGGTGTTTTGAGTGGTAAGACCATAGTGAAATCAGCCTTAAACTCTCCTGGGGGGATAGCGCTTTGAATTTGCAGAACTTGGTTATCATCAAGCTCCTTACCACCAATCGCGAATGTAAAAGGCGAGTCCTTAGCTTTTTTAATCTTATCTAGAATGTTAAATACCGCTTGTTGACTAGCTGGATTTTCACGCCAGTACCCTGTAACTTTCACTACATTAACAAATTGTTTCTTTGATTTACCCCTAGAGGTTGTTTGGGGTTCTGCTGTAATCGACGAACTACCATATTCTACATTCATGAAATTATTTTTAACGTATACAGAACCTGGGAACTCTCCCTCCTCAACTGGAGCTTTGAAATCATAATCTATGATATCTTCTATAGAATTGAGCCAAATAACTTCAGAAGAGAAAAATTCTCTTAGAGATTCGAGCTTTTGAATCGAACGAAAGCGACCTTCTACAATTCCAGAAAGGTCAGCACTAGCAATGTCGCATTCTTTCTTCTGTTTACCCAACTTAGAGAGCTGC
>JALZUI010000080.1 GCA_023301545.1 Akkermansiaceae bacterium | reverse complement strand
TCACTCATGAAAAACGATAGAGATTTAGAAAAAGCATACCCGCTTGATGAGTTCGTAGCTAAGCTTCGCCGCTTGGCAGATTGCCTAGAGGAAGGGAAGCAGTTTGAGATTCAAATTGCTAATGAGCGAATCTATGTCCCAGTCCGTGCGAGCTACAATATTGAGCATGAGCGTGAAGATGGATCAGAGGAAATTGAATTCCAAATCAAGTGGGACAAGGAGTAGTTTCTCCTGTAATGGCGAAGTGATTCGGCCCTAATCTACTACGATTGCGCGTACTGGTGGAGTGATTCCACGTTCTTGAAGAAGCTCTAAAAATCGCGCTGTAGGGTCTCCTATTGGATTAACTCTAATTGGTTTAATAACAGGGACATCCTCCACGACAATAGCACGTGGAGGGAGTTCTGGTTTGATTGGAGCTCTTTCTACGCGGGGCGCTGGAGCTGTTTCGACTACTATTGCACGCTGAGGTGTAGGCTCAGGTGTAGTAACAGCAGCAGGCGTTGGAGCAGGCTTAGTCTCTGGAGTCGGCGTCGGAGCTGGGATCGCGACTTCTTCGTAAAAGCTTTTAGGCACTTGCTTCCGCATCAGGATGTCAACCCGACGGTTTGGGGCTTGCTGCTCTTGATCTCCTTCAGCGATGAGAGGGCGGCTTTTTCCGTAACCTTTGACGAGAATTTGAGCGTCATTTAATTTTAGCGAGGTGACGAGGTAGTCTTTTACCGCTTGGGCACGGGCTAAAGAAAGCTCTTGGTTGTACGAAGCGGGACCAAAGAGATCAGAATGACCTTCTAGCAGGCAGTACATTTTAGGGTTCCGTTCGATCACCATCGCGAGCTTCATGAGCCCAAGTCGAGCTTCTGATTTGAGTTCAGCGCTATCATAGGCGTAGAGAAGGTCACTAGGAAGAGCTGTGCGAGATCCCGCGAGCCTGCTTTCTGACATACTAAGGAGTGAATCGAGGGAGCTGTATCCATTCATGATTCCGTCGTCGGAGAGTCCTCCGATTCCTTGTAAGGTCGTGTTATCGATGAGGTCGCGTTGATCTAGGAGTTCACCCTGCATGGAGCCTTCTTTGATGATCAGCTGTCCTTCTGCCGCAAGAGTGTTATCGGCGATGGAAGTACCAATATCTTCAAGGATCGTATCAGTGTTTGTATTTAGAATGATGTCGTCGAGTGCTCCTTCCAGTTCACCCGCTTTGGAGGGGAGGGACATGTTGATCGCTACCTGAGGGGCTTCAACCGAGGTGTTAATATCGAGCTCTTGATTATGGAGCTCTACTAGTAATTCATCTAGCTCGGCGATTTCTTCTTGGGCTTCAGCGTATTCGGGTAGAGTTTGTTCCTGACTAGGGACGATTTCAGGTATTTCAGGCGAATCAGTGTTGATGAGGTACGTTTGCTCTTCACTCTTAGTCGGGGCGGTATTGAAGAATTCGATCTTCTTTAAATATGCGAAGAGTCCTACATGAAAAATTATGGCTAAAATCAGCGCCAAGAAGAAGCGAAAGGGGCGCTTCTCTTTGGAATGATTAGCGGACCATCGGTTGATCTGTACTGGAGGAGGGGTGTTCACGATTATAGGGTAAGCGATACAGGAGAAGAAATCCCGCTTTTTTTTGAAATAATAGATTCTTTTAACTTATTTACGACTCATCTGTATATTTCACAAAAAAGATGTGGAAGTTCTCTAATGTGCGCTGTCTATATTCATACGTGAAAAGTAAAAAAATTACATGCAGCATGCTAATCGTGGCCGTTTTAGTGGCGATAGCTGTGCTTTTCATCAAATGGGACGGAATCAAAGCGAAGAAGACTCTAGCTGAATCAGGTTATGAAGAACTGACAGCAACTCTGGTAGAAGAAAAGATTTCGGTAGGTGATTCTGAGACGGCCCTTCTTATGGTGAAAGCAGGAGCTGTTGATGGGATTGAATTAGAGGAAGCAGAGAAACTTTATCTTACGGCCTTGGAACAAGAAGATATTCTTTTATTGGACGGGATGAAGTCGAAGCTTAAGTCCGCAAATCAAGAGGTGGTGAGCACACAGTTAAAGCCGCTGATCGAATCTCGACGTTTTTCTAGTAGTGCTTGGCTTGTTTCTCAGGGAGCTAGTCAGGATTTGGAAATGAGTAAGGGTGTTAGCCCTATCGATTGGAGTATCGCGCAGTATGATAAAGAGAGCACAAAAAACCTGATGAAATTAGGGTTCCCGCTTACTGAAAAAGAAGGGCAGGTGAGCTCGTTACAACAAGCGCTAGAGAAACAATGCCAAGAAGACCTCATTGCGGAAATGATTGAGTACGGAGCTAATCAAAATTCCTTTAGCTCTACTAATGAACCTCTGCTGCATTACGCGTTACAAAATTCAACCGATGAAGTGGTCGCCGCAATGGTGACCGCTGATACAGACCTTAATATTGTGAACTCACTAGGAGAACCTGCTTTTGTTAAGGCTCTGCAATCTGGTTCAGTAGCTAAGGTGCGATCACTAGGTGAGGCTGGCGCTGATCTGACCTATCTGAACTCAGCGGGAGGGAATTACCTAGATACGGTCGCAAGGGCGGGAGACTTCCCTGCAGTTATGGGATACCTTTTGACTAAAGGGCTCGACTCAAATACGAAGAATAAGCAAGGCTTCAATGCACTCGAACAAGCGTGTAAAGAGGGGAGTCCGCAATCAGCGGGCATTATGATCGAGAACGGTGCCACTGTGGCAGAAGACTTTTTCGCCAACAATTACGCTGCGGGAAATGAAGTAGCGTTGGCTTCTTTATTCGCAACAGGTTTAATCTCTCCGGACAAGGTTTTGAGCTCCGGAGATACTTTACTCATTGATTCAATCAAATCAGGCCGCAAAGAGATGGTTCAGTTTCTCTGTGAGCAAAAGGCGAATCCGAATTTAGCGGCCACTGATCTAGAGCCACCGCTCGCTTACGCGATTGCATTGCAAGATGTGGAGTCTGCAAAATACTTATTGGAAAGCGGAGCTGCGGCTCAATTCACCTTCCAAGACAAAGTGGCTGAGCGCTACTCAGAGCTGATTGATAGTACAGGGGTGATTAAATGGTTTATGACCCGTGATTCACGTATTACGGGAATTATGATGGCCTGTGATCAAGGAAACCTTGCGATGTGTAAATTACTGAAGGAGCATGGTGCTAAGGAAAGCTCAACTAGGAAAAACCGCTTCTGGGCTGGGAACTTCGCCGCTCGTCAAAGTCATACGGATGTGGTTCAGCTGATGCTAGGTGCGATTCCAGGCGATCGTAATCGAACCGTTACTGTAGACCTCTCACAGCAACGTGCTACGGTTTACAATAAGGATAAGAAGACTGTTATGTCATTCCGAATTTCTAGTGGTAAAAAAGGCAAGCGAACTCGCACGGGAGAGTTTGTCGTGACCAATAAAAAGAGGCACCACGTTTCTACCATTTACGATGTCGACCTTCCATATTTTCAACGTTTAAGCTACAGCGATTTCGGTTTTCATACCGGAGTTGTTCCTGGCTACCCCGCCTCTAGTGGCTGCTTACGCTGCCCGAGCTCTTATTCTAAGAAGCTTTACTATCACCTAAAGGTGGGGGACGTTGTTACTATCCAGCAGTAATCTCTATTGCTTGTTGGATTGGATGAGCTACCCGCGAGGGTAGCTTTTTTCATACCTTCAGAGGACTATCAATTATGCCTTCTTCCGTTTCTTTTATGAGACGGAGCTGACCACAGGCGGCGTCGATGTCATGTCCTTTTTCAATCCGGAGGGTAGCGGTGACACCAGCCCTGGTAATGATGTTTTTGAAGCGACGGCAGTGATCGTCAGAGGGGCGAATCCATTCTAATCCTTCTACGGTGTTGTAGGGGATGAGGTTGATTTTAGCATTTAGGCCTTTGGCTTTTTTGGCTAAAATGGTGGCGTCTTTTTCCGAATCGTTCACTCCTTGGATCAAAATATACTCTAGTGTGAGGCGCTGTTTTTTGCGCTCGTTCCAGTAATGGAGAGCATCAAAGAGTTCGTCCACGCCCCACTTTTTGTTGATCGGCATGATCTTGTTTCTTACCTCGTCTGTGGCTCCGTGGAGGGAGATTGCGAGGCGGATTTGCTGTGGATGATCGGCGAGTTTTTTAATCTGCGGAACAAGTCCTGA
>JALZUI010000079.1 GCA_023301545.1 Akkermansiaceae bacterium | reverse complement strand
TGTGTTTAGAAGTATAGCAGACTAAAGCCTGCTAAGTTGTTTATAGAGCAGCGTAAGTCTCTTTAATGAGATCGACGGTCGTATCCCAGTCGATACATTTATCAGTGATTGATTGTCCGTAGGTAAGCCCCTCAAGCCCTTTAACTAGGTTCTGGTTACCGGCTACGAGATTACTCTCTAGCATAGCGCCAATTACTCGCTTGTCTCCTCCTGCACGCTGAGAAAGAATCTCGCGGTAAGTGGCAGGCATTTGACCATCGCATTTACCACAGTTAGCGTGTGAAGCATCGATCATCACGCACTCAGGACGTCCACCTTTTGCCAGCGCGGCAGCGGTTGCATCTACGTATTCAGCTGTGTGGTTCGGACCTTTTTCTCCACCACGTAAAATCAAGTGACAGTCTGGGTTTCCTGCCGTTGTTACTGCAGAGGCGCGGCCATTAGGCGTTACACTAAGAAATGTTTGTTGCTGACCAGCAGCGAGAATCCCATTTGTAGCAGCCGAGAGAGCGCCACTCGTAGCGTTCTTAAAACCTAATGGCATAGATAGCCCTGAAGCCATCTGGCGGTGCGTTTGACTCTCAGAGGTACGAGCGCCAATAGCAGACCAACAGATGAGGTCAGCGATGTATTGTGGCGTAATCGGGTCAAGAAGCTCAGTCGCAGTAGGAAGACCTAGATCTATAATCTCACGAAGGAAAGTCCTAGCTTTTACGAGGCCTTCACCAATTTTATTCGTATCATCTAGATCGGGATCCATGATTAACCCCTTCCACCCAACTGTGGTACGAGGTTTTTCAAAATAGACCCGCATAACGACCACGATCTTATCTTTCACCTCTTCAGCTAGCGCGGCTAACTTATTACCATATTCAAGTCCAGCTACAGGGTCATGGATTGAACAAGGCCCAACGATTAGAAGGAACTTGTCAGACTTCCCATGAACACAGTCACTAATTTCCTGGCGCGCAGAGGAGATGAATTCCTTCTGAGCTTCAGTTTTAGGGATGGCAGCGCAAAGCTCTTCAGGTGAAGGCAATGGCTCATAGCTAGAAATATTTACGTCGGAAACCTTAGTCATCTCACCCCCTTTCTAATCACGTCTAGTGGCGTATTGGCAGTAAAAAATGATTTATTTCTTCCGACTCTCGTAATTCTCTTCTCAACAGCCCTCTAATAGTGCGAAAACTAGACGACTTGCCCCACACTCCTCATCGACACATCTCCAACTTCGACATTCAGAGGAGTCTTAAGGATATTGATAATCTGATCCGCTACTTCCTCAGGAGTAAGAAAGTCTACCGACCTCCGCGTCTCAATCAGTTCGTCTTCCCGACCAGCAAAATAAATATCCAGTAAAGGAGTATCTACAAAGCCTGGTGAAACCGAAGATACGCGGGTTAGATCCCCTTCCCCTCGCAGCTCTAGACGCAATGCCTCACTAATAGCGCGCACTGCAAACTTGGTAGAAGCATAGAAGCCTCCGCTTGGTGGTACTCGATGCCCACTCATGCTAGAAACATTCACAATCTGCCCCCCTTGCGGAGGAAAAAGCCCCACTGCCAAATGCGAGCAATACGCCAGTGCGCGTACATTAACCTGCCACATTTCATCCCAAGCTGCTAGGCCACCACTCACAACCTTAGCACTATGCGCAACGCCTGCATTATTAATCAGCGCATCACAAGACCCTATCTGAGTAAAAGCCGCTTTCATCGAATCCTCATCTTTGAGGTCTACCGTAATATGATCGCACCCTGTAATCGCCCTTCGTGAGAGCCCTATTACATGAGCGCCCTGTGAACTTAATTGTTCTATGAGCGCAGCACCTATTCCGCTGCTCGCCCCTGTCACTACTATACGTTTACCTTTAATTTGATCTGTCATTTACTTCAGTCGTAAAGAGTTCCTCCAGCTTTGGCAAATCCGCAATATCACGAGCCTTTTGGGAGCTAACAATCACCCCATCTCGCACAACGAACGCGCCTGGCAACTGTAGCCCATCGCCCGCAAGATGCCCTACCCCACACCCTTGGATTAGTGCCATCACGCCTTGCAGCACTACTCGAGGACCAAACAACTCCCAAACCCCACCCTTACCAAGCCCAAAGGCGCGATAGAGTTCACAATAAGGATCCGCCACGCGAGCGACATCAGTACTATCGATGTACTCGTGCTCCTTACCCGATTGCAGCATATGTACTAATACGAGCGTAGATCCATTCGCCTCACTTTCTTTTTTCAACCCATCTAGTCCACGGAGCAATTGGCGAGTAAAGGTACACCCAAAATGACGCAGAAAAACGATCGTAAGTGGCCCCTGCTTCGAGGCTTCCATCAAACTTTGCTCTCCCAAGTTATAATTCTCCAACGCCTCCGCCAGTGTATACGGTTCCTCCCTGTGAGGTTGGCGCCCAAGGTGAGTCTCTAGTGAAGCCCATAAAATCATCAAAAAAGGAATTATCCAAATCGCGTCGTTAAGTAATATCACCCACCCCACCGGCAACGGAAAAACTCCACGCCACACCGCCCAGGTAAAGCCCACCGTGGCCCCCACCTTAGCGATAGTCGCTAACATAATCACAGGCCAGTGCTGGATCGGTTTGGTCGAGGCGATGAGAAGACCAATCGCGATCACGCCGTTCAGCATCCCCACCGTCATCCACATTTCGTCACACGCGCCAGATACATCACACCAACTAAACCATACTTTAGGCCAAAAGATCGCCCATGCAGAAAAAATCAACCCAATCAAAGCCGCTACCAAAATCACACTCCGGTGCCATGCGAATGGATTGCAATTATTATTAGAACAAGATTTTTGCATTAGAACCCAACTTAAAACCGCTTCTTAACTGTGCAACCTCTTTTATTAAAAGAAGCTCACGTTAAAAATCTCACTCTCAAACGTTGACCTTCCGTCCATAGTTCGGCACAGATACTCTATGCGAATTCTTACCGGCCTCCAACCTAGTGGCAAACTCCACATCGGAAACTACTTTGGATCCATGCAACCCGCGATCCAGCTCCAAGACGAGGGAGACGCCTTTTACTTCATTGCGGACTACCACGCAATGACCTCTAACCAAGATCCGAAAGCCCTTACCGAAAATATCCGCGATCTCGCCACTGATTTCCTAGCGTGTGGCCTCGATCCAGAAAAAGCCACGTTCTTTCGTCAATCTGCTGTA
Source organism: Akkermansiaceae bacterium (assembly GCA_023301545.1). Taxonomy (GTDB): domain Bacteria; phylum Verrucomicrobiota; class Verrucomicrobiia; order Verrucomicrobiales; family Akkermansiaceae; genus WTJZ01. The sequence goes on along the minus strand of JALZUI010000079.1, from coordinate 26,341 downwards.
CCAGAAGTCCACGAGCTCGCCTGGATTCTCTCCGTCGTCTGCCCAATGGGCCTCCTAGAGCGCTGTCATTCATATAAAGATAAAGTGGCCAAAGGAATCTCCGCCAACCACGGCCTGTTCGCCTACCCCGTGCTTATGGCTGCAGACATCCTCCTCTACGATGCCAATGTCGTCCCCGTTGGAGAAGATCAAAAACAGCACCTCGAAGTCACCCGAGACCTCGTACACAAGATCAATGACCTCTACGGCCCAGACACGCTCACCCTCCCCGAGCCACGCATCCAAGAGGAGATTGCCAAAGTCCCTGGAATAGACGGCCAGAAGATGAGCAAAAGCTACAATAACACGATCCCCATCTTTGGCGCAGAGAAAGCTACTAGAAAAACCATCATGAAGGTCGTCACCGACACCACTGATGTAGAGTCGCCAAAACCGGTCGAAAACTCGCACATCCTCGCGCTCTACAAGCTCTTTGCTTCCGAACCTGAATTAGCCACTATGGTACAGGAGTTTGAAGCTGGCGGGCTCGGCTACGGGCACTTTAAGCAAACGCTTTACGAAGCCTATTGGGATCATTTTTCAGATATGCGACAGCGTCGAGAAGAGTTAGACCCCTCCACCATTACCGACATTCTCAATCACGGAGCAGAAAAAGCCCGCGAGGAAGCTAGCATAGTCCTTTCTCGCATAAGAAAGGCTACCGGTCTAGCCTAGCCCAATACTTAGACATACCCGCTTATTGAAAATAATTTAAGAAGCGGATTGTCAGCCTAACAGATTTCATCTTAAACCCTCATCATGGCACGTCCACAACGATCTACAGGTAACCGCGAAGGTCGCGAAAATAAGCATATTTCTCCCTCTGGAGAAAAGCGCAGACGATTAGATGAAAATGATCTAGAGCGCATCATTCTCGAAAAACCTGGAGGACTCTACCTCATTCTTGATTGCTTAAATGACCCCCATAACCTTGGCGCTATCCTGCGCACCGCCGACGGAGCTGGGGTCGACGCCGTAATCGCGCCTAGAGACAAAGCCGTAGGCATTACTGACACCGTCAGGCGTATTGCCGTTGGGGCCGCAGATTCTATTCCTTACATAACCGTGACCAACCTTAGCAGAACGATGAGCATGCTGCAGGAGAAAGGGATTTGGATCGTAGGAACATCTGACAAGGCCACTAAATCACTATACGAAATGGACCTTAAAGGAGGCCTCGCCCTCGTAACGGGCTCAGAGGAAAAAGGAATGAGACGCCTCACCGAGGAAGCCTGTGACCACCTCGTAGAACTCCCCATGAAAGGAGCCGTCCCTTGCCTCAACGCAAGTGTCGCCACCGGAATCTGCCTCTACGAAGCCGTCAGGCAACGAGGGTAAACTCCACCATTTCCATCCACTCCACGAGCCATGTCCGCTAAGCTTTTGCTTTTAATCTCCTGCTTTGTAGGCGCGCTTAGCCTTAACTCCTGCGTACATTTCCCGCACGAACCACTCCCTGCACTACCCGAAGCTACCAAAGAAGAGCCTAAACAGCCGGTTTGGGTCGTATCGGGTGAACTCCACGGAGATTTCGTAGTTCAAACAAGTTGGCTCGTCCAAAACGGATGTAGACTTCCAGAATCCGTCAAATCATACCGTTACCTTTGTTTCGGCTGGGGAGATCGAGTAGCCTATACCCAACGCTGGAAAGCCAAGGATATTACCAAAGCCTTATTCTGGCCTACCGAAAGCATCGTGCAAGTTGTCGCCTTTGACTCCGAAGTCGAACCCTCCTTTCCGCAGCTGACAATTGCAAAGACCTCTGTTCCGGCCTCCCGAGGCGCGCAGCTCGCCAACTTTTTGAACCAAAGCTTCCGCTACGACGAGGGCACAGGAGAACCCATAACCCTGCGCCCAGCAAAATGGGGGCACGGGTACTTCATTGCCTCGCCATACAGCTATTACCTCCCACGAATGTGTAATCAATGGGTCGCTACCGCGCTACAAACTGCGGGAGTCAATACCAGCCGCCCTACAGTGACAATGAGTTCGAGAACACTCATCAGAGATATCGAGGAATATAATCAAAACGAAAACCCTTAGAAGGGTTTTACTGCCAAATTATACCGCTCTTAAGCAACCTCCTAAAAATTCACCTCTGACTTCTTTTTTCTTTAACTTTTCTTAAATACCCTCTTAACTGTATTCGTGTCTAATTCACGAAAGAGTTCTGGTAAGCAACCTCAGCGTAAACGAGCTGATCGTTCCGCCATTTCCACGAAGAGCACACCCAAAAGCCAACGCAGAATACGCGCTCGAGCGAAAACGATTTTGGAGGAGGATGAATACGAGAACGATTACCTCCCCCTCAAAAAGCTCTTGCTGAGCCTCATTTTAGGAGGCCTTTTACTCTATCCCAGCGCAGCAATAACGCTGATGATAGTTGAGCAAATCAAAACCAACGACCTCCTCTGGAACTTGCGGGGTAATTTACTCTCTAGCTTTTTTGCCTTAGGGGGCGGATTAGCTCTCATTTTACTCGCTATCCGCTTCACCCGTGAACTCCTACTTCCTCTTTATGTCTATGGACACGAGCTCACCCATGCGATTTTCGTCTTCGTTTGCTACGGGAAAGTAACCGCTTTTAAGGCTAGTGCTGACGGAGGGTACATCATCGCTAACCGTGCTAATATTCTGGTATCACTTTCTCCTTACATTTTCCCTTTTTGGACGATTTTCTTCGGCCTTATTCATGGGTTTGGTAGCATCTTCACCGATCTCACTAGCTTCTCCCCCTACTTTTTTCTCATGTATGGCGCGACTTGGTTTTTTAACCTTTTCTGGACTATCTGGATGATCCCTTTGGGACAGAGTGATCTTTCCTCTAACGGTACCTTTTTATCACTCACGCTCATCTTTATTACCAACACCTTAGGGCTTTCCCTCATCATCGAATTTACCCGAGCTCAGCCGTCTATCGAAAGCTGGTTTTTCGAGCTCATCAATACTCACGCAACGCTCTTCCATTCCTTATTTGCGTTTTTCCCTAGTATCTGATGAGTGCTCTCACTGTTGATGGGCGTTTCTTCTCCCTCCATGAGCGCAAAATCACTCTCCGAGGAGTTACTCTTGGGCCCCTTCCTCCAGAGTATGATCTCATCGCCGAACTGCCAACGATCGCTTCTCTGGGCGCTAATATGGTACGAGTGTATCAACTTCCTACCCGTGAGTTTCTCGATCAAGCTCATGAATTGGAGCTTCAAGTTTTCGCCTCTTCTCCGTGGCCCTGGGATTCTGATTTTCTCAATTCCTCCGAGATCATTCAGCAAGCACTACAGGAAACGAAATCATTCCTTAGCCAACTAGCGCACCACCCCGCCTTAGCAGGCCTTTACATCGCAAACGAAATCCCTGTTGATCTTATTCGTTGGATGGGGATTACGAAGGTAAAAGAGGCCCTTGAAGGCTTCATCGACTCCCTCCGCGCGGCATTCCCTGATATCCTCTACGCCTACGCTAATTTTCCTACGACCGAATTCCTGGAACTCCGCAATGCCGACTTTACCGCTTTTAATCTCTATTTAGAAGACGAGGAAAACTTCAGGCATTACCTACAGCATTTACAAGTGCTCTCCGGCTCTCGGCCTGTAGTGATCAGTGAATTTGGAGTCGATGCAGGAACGCTCAGCACCCATGGTGAAGAAGGGCAGGCGGAAATTCTAAGCATGGCAGCCAGACTCGGAGATCAAGAAGGCATCGCGGGTCTCACCTATTTTGCGTGGAGCGACCTTTGGTGGAAGGGCGAAAGACTCGTGCCTGATTGGGAATTTGGGCTCCAACGCGCCGATGGAACACTCCGCCAGGTTGCACATTCACTTTTCCAAACAAAACCAGTAGAAATCAGTTCGGAAAAAGTTTCCGTAATCGTCTGCACATACAATGGGGCCCTACGTATTCCTGCAAATCTTGAAGCCTTACTAGAACTGGCGGGAGCTAACTACGAAGTTCTTATTGTCAATGACGGCTCCAATGATGAGAGCGAGAAAGTCGCCCTTTCTTTCTATGAAAAGTTTCAAAGCGCGAAAATTTCTTACAAGGTCATAACCCAAAAAAATCATGGGCTTTCACACGCCCGCAATACTGGTGCCCAACACGCAAGCGGAACGATCCTAGCCTACACCGATGACGACGCCCGCCCTCACTCGCAATGGCTCAATGAATTACGCAAAGGCTTTGAAAGCCCAGAGGTTGGCATGTGCGGAGGATACGGTATCCCGCCCCTCCAAAGTAATCCCATCACTCAAGAAGTCGCACGCCTCCCAGGTCAAGCTTCTCCTGTTTTACTTTCTTCTACAATTGCCGAGCACCTCCCTGGGTGTAACATGGCGGTTCGTAAGTCAGTCTGGCAAGAAATCGACGGTTTCCGTGAGCATTACCGCGTGGCAGGAGATGACGTCGACTTTTGCTGGCGGGTAATCGCAGCGGGCTACCTCCTCCGTTTCACCCCTAACGCTTACGTCTGGCACGAACCTCGCTCCAGTTACTACGAGTACCTCAAACAACAATGGGGTTACGGGAAAGCCGAAGCCCTCCTCGCTAGAGATTATCCCGAACGAGTTCAAGGCAGCGGAGTCTCTTGGAAAGGCCTAGTGTATTCAGGCGAAAGCATCGGTTATACAGATGGCTGTACGATTTACGGAGGACTTGCTGGGATCGCCTCGTTTCAGCCCTTGCAGCACCGCACAGAAACAGGCCAAGTAGCGAAAACTAAGCGTGGTAGGTTTCTTGCCCGTTATTACCCACTAGTGCGCATGCTCGCTCGTTGGCGACATGGGGTCCCTCCCTCTATCAAAGCCTTCCAATACGTATTCAAATCACCAAATAACGCTGCGCCGCGAGTACCCGTTATGCACACCGCTAGATACTGGCGCGAGGAACACGCCTCGCGGACCGAGCTCCTCACCCGCTTCCAAGAGCAAGGTTGGCAATTAGTAAAAGAACAACAGTGGGATGCTGAAAAAGGAGGGCTCGTTCTCCAAATCGCCCTAGAGCATCCCGACTCTGATGGAATAACCTTACTACTGCGGTCGAATGGACTTGCAGAGGCCGAGGATGTGCTCAATGAATGGACGAAACTATAGCCTCTTTTGTAATTCCTCTCATGACTGATCTCCGTACAGATGACTTTGATTTCGAACTCCCCGAGGAGTTAATCGCGAGCCGCCCCGCCGAACGACGAGACGACTCCCGCATGCTGGTCATTAACCGTGCGGAGCAGAGCATTACGCATGCCGCCTTTAAGGATCTTAATTCCTTTCTGAGTCCCTCAGATTTACTCGTCCTTAATAACACCAGAGTCGTCCGCTCTCGCTACTTTTCCGATGATCAAAAAATCGAGCTTGTGCGCGTGGCCAAAGAATCGGCAACCCTCTGGCGCTGCATGGTACGTCCGGGCAAACGAATGAAAATCGGTCGTGAAGTAACGGTAGGTGGTATTACCGGAGTGGTCACCAAAATCGACGAGGAAGGATACCGCCTGATCCAATGGGACAAAGAAATCGACGAGGAAAAATGCGGACAATTAGCCCTCCCCCATTATATGCAAAGAGAGGCTGAAGATGCCGATTTCGAACGTTATCAAACCGTTTATGCTCAGGAAGAAGGAGCAATCGCAGCACCTACCGCAGGGCTACACTTTACCCCTGAACTCCTCGCCAATATCAACCACACCTTTCTCACTCTTCATGTCGGAGTTGGCACCTTCCGCCCCGTTAAGGCCGACTTCGTTAAAGACCACGAGATGCACGCCGAGCAATTCGCACTCAATGAACAAGCCGCCCAGAAAATCAATGGCGCAGCCCGCGTAGTAGGAGTAGGAACTACTGTAACCCGAGTCTTAGAGCACCTCGCCTCAGTCCACAATAAAGGCGCATTAACAGCCACCCAAGGCGCTACTGACATCTTTCTCTACCCCCCCTATCAACCACAAATTGTCGACGCCCTGCTCACCAACTTTCACCTTCCTAAAAGCACCTTAATGATGCTCGTCTCAACCTTCGCGGGTAGAGAACTCATTATGGAAGCCTATCGACAAGCAGTTGCAGAACAATACCGCTTTTTTAGTTACGGCGACTGCATGCTCATCCTCTAATCCCCCATAAAAACGGAAGCAACGAACCTCTCTGCCTCCTATTTTCTTATTGATCGCATCAATAAAACAATATAAACACATTTTATAAGTCTTCATTCATCTCAATGCTCGTTATCGGCCTCCTTGCAGGCGCTCTAGGAAAAGATGGAGGAGGAATCATCATGACCATGCTGCTGGGAATCGCAGGCTCCTTTATTGGCGGAATTGTAGGTGGAGCACTCCCTATTATCCCCGACGGAAACGGAGGCCTTATTGGGCGAATTATTTCAGCCACTATCGGCGCCTTAATCCTCCTCTTTGTTTACCGTAAGATTAAGCAGTCTAAGCAAAAGAAGATCGAAAGTTCAGACACAGAGTAATCTAGGATTAATCCTACGATACTAGACGATAGTCTACGGGCGTATTTTGCGAACAGCAACTTACGCCCTTATTTTTCACCTTCAACCTTTATCACAATTGAGACTGTAGCCTCCTTGATACTAAAAAGCCTCCCGTAAGGAGGCTTTTTTGTGGAGCGGGTAGGGGGAATCGAACCCCCCTGGCCAGCTTGGAAGGCTGGAGCATTACCACTATGCTATACCCGCGAAAAAACGAATACCTAGATTGAAGATGGAGCGGGTAGGGGGAATCGAACCCCCCTGGCCAGCTTGGAAGGCTGGAGCATTACCACTATGCTATACCCGCATCTTTAATTGGTGGAGCGAGACAATAATCACTAATTATCAATCAATGCAAACTTTAATTCGCCCGAACTTACAATTTCACCATTAACCAAGCAACGGCATGATGCTTGACCAATTGTTTTACGCATTTTAGTGATTTCAGCTTCGATGAAAATCGTATCTCCGGGCACTACAGGCTTACGGAATTTCACACTGTCAGCACTCATAAAGTAGCCGATTTTACCTTGGTTTTCCGGAACGCGTAACATCAAGATCGAGGCACACTGAGCCATCGCTTCAAGCTGTAACACACCAGGCATTACAGGGTGATCAGGAAAGTGCCCTGGAAAAAACGGCTCGTTGAACGTTACATTTTTAATTCCCGTACACTTGAGGTCTCCTTCAAAATCAACTACTCTGTCCAGAAGAAGGAATGGGTAGCGGTGAGGTAAGATTTTATGAATCTCATTAATATTTAGAACCCCCTCACCCTGCGGGATCATCACTGAGGGCACCATGCTGCGCATCACTGAGTATTCCTTCTTAAGCTTTTTGGCCATTTCCGTATTTGGGCCGTGTCCTGGCATTACTGCTATCACATGCCCTAGGATCCTCTTCCCACATAACATCAGATCACCAATAACATCTAACGCCTTGTGACGAGCAAACTCATTTGTGAAACGCATAGGTTCTTTTGACATCACTTCTTCACCTCGAATCACTACTGCATTCTCAAGACTCCCTCCTTTAATTAAACCCTTATCAAGAAGCGGTTTAACGTCTTCATAGAACGTGAAAGTTCTCGCTGGCGCGATCTCTTTTTCATAAATTTCTGGAGTCACCACAGATGAAAAATACTGCGTCACACGACCTTCAGGCCCTACGTTAGTAACTGACACTCTGAATTCTTTGGAAGGAACAATTGTGATAATCGGACCTTTTCCGGTATCTAAATGAATCGGCTCACGAATTTCCCAAACCTTACGAGGCGCAGACTGCTCTTCCAAGCCGGCTTGCTTAATAAGTTCTACGAATGGCTGCGAGGACCCGTCACCGATTGGAGGCTCATTCGCATCCATTTCAATAATAGCATTATCCACGCCCATAGCGGTCAAGGCAGAGATAACATGCTCTACAGTATGCACCTTAACTGATCCTTCTGCCAAGGTTGTCGCGCGCTCAACCGTCCGGACCTTACTGACATCCGCATCAATAAAGGGTTGGTCTTCTAGGTCGACTCGTCTAAACTTAAACCCATGCCCCTCAGGAGCAGGCTTAATCGTCAAAGTAACTTTTTCACCTGTATGAAGTGAAGTCCCTTCCAGTGATGCTTCCTTCGCTAGCGTATGTTCCATTAATGAGGCCATTGATAACTTTATTGAATAGACATAGCATGAAAATCAAGGAATCTTTCTGATAAGTTAACTAATACACACCTAACACCTCCTAACAACCATGGCAAAACAGTCTGATACCAAACTCCGTGAAATCACTAACTGGCTAGATACCACCCTGAATCACGCCAACATCCCTGACTACCCCACTGCGCACAACGGTCTCCAAGTAGAAAATAATGGTGAAGTGGAGATTATCGCTGCTGCTGTTGACGCCTCCTTAGACACCATCAGAATAGCCGCCGAGCAGAATGTAGACCTCCTCATTGTCCATCACGGCCTATTCTGGCAAGGTGTAGAAATGCTCACTGGCTCCTGGCGTGAAAAATGCAAAATACTACTGGATAATAACATCGCGGTGTATAGCTCGCACATCCCTCTCGATATCCACCCACAATTCGGCAATAACGTATTGCTGGCTAAAGCGCTAGGACTGACGCAAATTGAACACTGCATAAATTGGAAAGGCATTAAAATCGCTGTGAAAGGAGCCCTCAACAAAAACCGTGATCTCTTCACTAATGAAATCTCAGACCTCTTAAACATTCAACCTCATACATGCTTAAGAGGCGATGCGTATATCGAGGAACTATACATAATCACAGGAGGAGCTGGCTCACAGGTCAAAACTGTTTACGAAACAGGCGGAAGAAGCTTCTTAACGGGAGAAGGCTCTCAATGGACCATACCCTACGCAGAAGAAAAAGAGATGAACTACTTCCTCGCTAATCACTACGCAACCGAACTCCTTGGCGTCGAAGCTATCGCGAAAGAAGCCTCGAAAGGCTTTTTAGATTCTTGCCCTGTAATAATAAAAACGAAAAATCAGTTATAAAACCAAATGTCGTTTAAAAAAAACTCGAAAAATGAGATTTGACATTGACTACACGTGACTGAAAATGTTTGGATGTTTAAATATCACACATTAAACATGAAAATACTAGCACTCACCCTATCTTTAAGCGCTCTCTCTTATGGAGAGAACGTATCAAGTACTTCTGCGCCTTCTAACTGCGCTAATACATATAACCAAGCGGCGAAAGAAATAGCAGCGATCAAAAAATCTGACGTTAAGGTTTTAGAACAAGTACGTCTCTCCGCACTGAAATCCCCAGAATGCTTATGCGAAGTAGTTAAAGCATCTATTGTTGCAAGTTCCGCTAATAAAGAGCTCGTAAAGAGCATCGTCGAAACAGCAATCATCGCCGCACCTGATCAACTTGAAGCTATCGTAAACTGTAGTATCGCTATCGCTCCTGACGCAGCGAACGAAATCGCTGAAGTTGCCAAACAATTCTCAGACAATGCCAGCGTGGGGAAAAAAGACTCAAGCATTCTCTTCCTTAGCGGGAAAAACGGATATTCCGGTGGTAAAAACGGCGGTAAAAATGGAGCTGGTCACGGACAAGGTGAAGGCAACAACAGCGGCGCTCAAAACCTATCAGGAAACCCTCTTGATAACTTAGGATCAGGAACCAACTTCACTCAAACATCAGTCGACCCTGGAGTAAGCCCTGCTTCAATACAAACCGGATTCACAGACCCTACAATTCCTGGACTACCGGTCTTCATCCCAGTAATCACTCCTGAGATATCACAGGTCGCACCAGTAATCATTCCTGAGATCACACCGTCACAACCATAATCAGAACTCTTTCACTAATTTAAAAAATAAAAGTTATGAACTACAAATTCCCCCTTCTCGCAATAGCTAGCGTCTCGGTAGCAAGCGCCCAAGGATTATTCAGTACATCCTCCGACAGTACGCTTACAGACCAATCAGCCATTCGCACCACAGCTAGCCTTCAATTTGGCTATGACGACAACTTGAATCCTATCGGATCAGAAGTCCAAGGCGAAGAAAGCTCAGCCTTCATTAGCGCAAACTTACGTGCGTCATATGCCGAAGTACGCTCCAACGCGTCTCTTTCTGCGTATGCTGATTTAGGCGTCATCTCATACTTCGAAGATGATATTGCTGATGACAACATCGTACCTGTAATCAATTTAGGGGTAACCCTAGGATACAGCTTAAATGACCGTATTCAACTCTCTTCTAATAACTTCGTAACTCACGGACTAGAGCCTGACTACGAGCGGTCTTTCGCTAACGACAGACGAAGCGGACAGTTCACTTCTTACTCAACCTACAACGAAATCGGAGTACGTTGGTCCCAACGTTTCGGAACCAAACACGGGTTCGGAATACAAGGAGCAGAATACGAAAGAGCTCAGGGAGATTACCAACACATCTCGTTCAGAAACGAGCTGCGATACAGACTTAATGACCGTACAGTACTAAAAGGAGCGTACACATTCGGCTTACGTCCTGACACTGACACGAACTTCCACAGGTACGAAGTCGGATTTGAACACTCTCTCTCCGAAAGAACAGGTATCGATTTTACCATCGGTGGCAACACTATCGATAGAGATAACGGATTCAACAGAACGGCCCTATTCGTTAACGGAGCTGTATCTCACACCGCTTCAGACCGCCTCAACTTTCGCGGATACGTAAGATACGGCATTGACGACATCTTCCTCAACCTCGGGAATGACACCTTCCAAGCGCGTGAAACACTTCGTTTAGGACTTAACTTCAATTACACCCTGAACCAAAAAGTTTCATATCACGGAGGCATCTCAGTCATTTCTACGGACTACATTGAGTCAACCACCAATGGGAGCGATCAGAATACCTGGCTATACAATATCAATCTAGGAATGAGCTACAGCCTCTCCAGTAAATTGAGCGCAACCTTAAATTACAACTTCACTCAATCCTTGTCAGATGACATCGCCGGATTCGAATACAAACGTAATCGTTACAGTTTAGGGCTTCAGTACGCTTTCTAAGCTTCTCAAAATAATTGTGAACATAAGATCTCTACAGTTGTCTTAACTGTAGAGATCTTTTCTTTATGAATAATACTGTTCCAAATTTAAACGACGCCTCCGAGGCCAATTTACATGCTGTAGACTATTGGCAAGTAATACGCACCCGATACGGAATCATCATCCTAACCACCTTATTGGTTTTCGTTACAGCCTTAGTTATCACGAATATCATTCCTAAAAAGTATTCAAGCCATAGTATAATTGAGGTTCACTACCCATCTTCCGAACTCAACCCTCTTGAAGGATTCGGCGGAACAGCTATAAGAGGCATCTCATCTGGACGCTACTACATGGAGACCCAAATTAAGCTTATCACTTCAGAAAAGACGCTCACGGAGGTTGTTAAAGAGTTAGACCTAGTTGCTGAATGGAATTTGAAAAATGAGCAACAAGCAATTGATCTTATCCGCTCTGTAACTCGTGTAATTCCTGAGAGCGGAACTGATTTAGTCAAAATCGAAATCGAACATAAAAACAAAGAAGAGTCTAGAGCCTTAGCCCAAGCGATTGCGTTCGCATATAAAAAGCAGCGTGAAAATGAGGAATCTAAAAAAGTCGATGAAAGTCTCAGTGCGCTTAATAAAATGCTTCAGACTCAGACTGACAAAGTCGAAGAAAAACGTAGCATTCTTAATCAAATCACACGATCGGGAGGCGTTACCCAAGCATCTCTATCTCGAGACGGTTCTATTGGCGGAACTCAAGAACTAGCTCACCGAAATTCTTTTCTTGAACTAGAAGATCTAAAGAAGCAAAAGCAAACATTCGAAAACCAAATCGCCGCTTTTGAAGGGAAAACGGATGATGAAATCATCCAAGTTGGCTTCGGCTCTCAGTTAGTAGATAGTATGATTCCTTCTCTACGTCAAGAATTCCAAGAAAGCGAAAGATCCCTCATTGGAGCTCAAGATTCAGGATTAGGGGCAAAACACCCACGCACGATATCTCTCGTAAAGATTCATAACAAACTTAAAACTGACCTCTATGCAGCTGTAGTAGACATGAAAAAATCACTGCGTATTAATCTCGAGTTGGTTGATTCGAGAATTGAAGCGATGAAAGATGTCGTCCAAGACGCGCAAACCAGTGCCGTAGAGAAAAACCTCTCAGGCCACGAATACACCGAAGCGCAGAAGGATTACCAACTCTCCAAAGACATTCTCGAAAATATGAGAGTTAAGCAAATAGCTCAACGTATTAAGATTCAATCACCAAAAAATACAATTACGGTACACGAACAAGCTCGCCTCCCTAACAATCACAGCTTCCCTAATAGTAAATTAAACCTCATCATTGGCGGAGTCATTGGTCTGAGCTTAGGAATAGGGCTCGCGTTCTTCCTCGAATTAGTAGATTCTTCAGTTAAAAGCCTTGATGATGTAGAACGCTATCTTCAACTGCCTGTTTTAGCTGTCATCCCTAAAAACATTGATTTACTCCATAAAGTCAACGGAAACTCACCGGATGCTGAGGCCTATCGAATTCTTCGAACAAATATTGAATTCAATCGTCGGAGAAACCCTGGAGACAACTGTATCACCGTTGTTTCGGGCGGCGCAGGAGAAGGGAAGTCCACCACCCTCCTCAACCTTGCATACGTTTGCGCCCAAGGAGGATACAGCACACTTATAATCGATGCCGATCTCCGCCGACCTAAATTACATACATATTTCGATACTCACAATTCAATTGGACTCTCAAACTACCTCATAAATGATTTAAGCCTGGAAGACGTCATTCTACAAACCCCAACAGAAAACCTCTACTTCATGTCATCAGGAGTAGTACAAGCAGACCCAGCGGGAATCCTTAATAGCAATAGGATGTCAGGATTAATCTCAGGCGTTAAAGAGCATTTCGACTTGGTGCTGATCGACTCCCCTCCAATTCTAGGAGTGAGTGACGCCTCCGTTATCTCTAGTGAAGCTGACCAAACAATGATTGTTGTCCAACACCGCAAGCTTCCTCGAAACATTCTCACCCGAGTCAAGCAGACCGTTGAAGCAGTAGGAGGAAATATCCTCGGAGTAGTTCTGAACAATGTAGATATCAAAAGTGACAGCCAGTACCAATACTATACCAGTTACTACACATACTATTCTGGTGATGAAAACGCTGAAGCCGAATCTCGATACAAAGCCTCTACTAATAAAAAGGAAATTTCTTTGAACGTAGGTGATAGTAAAGGGTCTAACAATGAGTCAGCTTATTAAAAAACTGTAACTATGATTAAATCCACCCTCTCTCTCCTACTGCTATTACTGATAGCTAGTGGGGATACCATAAAAAATAATGCCTCCGTCACTATTACGATCAAAGGAGTCCCTCCTGGAGAGGCATCAGATCTAAATGGGCCATATTCTGTATATAATGATGGGACAATCAACCTCCCTCACATTAAAAGTGTAAAAGCTGCAGGCAAGAGCCCCTCTCAACTAGCATCCACGATTGAGGGAATGTATAAAAATCAGCAAATTTACAGTAATCCTACAGTGAACGTCGCGTACGCTGCATCTGTGGAGAATGACTCGAAAATGATCACCTTCATTACAGAGCATGGATCTAGAAACGTGCCTTATATGAAAGGCATGTCCCTTCAAACCGCTATTGCTGCCGCTGGAGGACCGCAAACCTTCGACTCTAAGCGTTACGCAATTCTAGAGAGAAATCAAAAGACCTACAATTACGACCTTCAGCAAATGAAGCATCGTCACGAAAAAATTTACCCTAATGATGTAATTAGACTACCTCACATTAACAGTGGGATTTTTAGCAAGCTCAAGGGGATTTTTAGTAAAAACTAATGTGTGATAGTATTAGTTAATCATGTTAAAAAAGGTCGTGAGTAATCACGGCCTTTTTTATACTTTCTCTTTGGGTTTTCACCCCTGAAACAAATAAACTGTTTTGTTAAGTTGTCTTAATTAAATAGTTAGTTCATATTATCTGAAACAGTACACTTATGCCCTCTTCAGTACTTTCTATTTATGAATCAACAAACCCAAGCCTCGCTGGTAACGACGCTCTCGTCTCTTCCCATAACGAGCACTTAATAAAATCGGCAATTAAGCAGGTTACTTCTTCTATAAAAGAAGGTCGCGGTAAGCACGCCCTCTACGTTGGGGCTGGTGGACATGGAAAAACATTATTGCTATCGCTCATTACCGAACGAATTAACAACTCCCCCGCCCTGAGTCACTCTGCACTGGTTTTACGATTTCCTGAGGATTCTAGTAAGATTTTAAACTATGCGGGCTTCTTACTAGGGTTGTGCTCTCTCTTACGACACAGTAAAAGGGGCCTAGGCGAATGGGACAAGCTCTATAACGCATGTGAACAAGAGCAAGACGACAAAGTTATTATCAATAAAATCCAAGTGGCTTTAAAGAAGAATTACGAGGAGCATAAGGTTTCTCTGGTCATCATGCTAGAAAACTTTGATGAGCTGCTACGAAAGCAAATGCGCAGTGACGCTGACCGCAAAGCGCTTTCATCCTTTTTCACAAAAGAGAAGGGTAATATTCTAATCAGCTCCTCCCGAGGAGAGCTCGACCCTGACCACGAAAAGCTCTTCTCTACGCATTTAGAGACTTACGAATTACCGGCCTTTGATTTCAATCAAAGCCTCGCTAGCGTTACCCAGAGCTTAGCGATTATAGATCAGAACTTTCCTGATCTAGCAGCCAATGTTTACGCCATACACAAAATCGTAGGAGGTAACCCTAGGCGACTTGCTCTGGCAACGGAAATACTAGCCCAACAGGAGCAAATAAACCTCCCCAGCCTACTCTTAGCCCTTCTTGATCGTACTAGCCCAGGTTATAACGCACAATTGCAGTCGCTTGGAGCCCAAGAGCGAGCAGCTTTAGTAACGATCGCCTCTATGCGGGACGAGCTCAAAACACCCTCCGCGATTACCGCCAAAATGCGTATGGGAAAAGAACAAGTATCGGTATTACTGCGTCGTCTCTACAATAGTCAGTATCTAGATCGGGTGGCGAACCCCGAAACAAAAGATCAACGCTCTGCAGTCTATGTCCTTAGAGACGGCCTCTTCGATATATGGCTCGCAGTGAGGTATGTCCCAGAAGCTACAGAAAACTTCTCCAAGCTAATAGAGCACCTCAACGATTCTTACCCTCCCAATTCTGAGGAGAAGGAAAAAATTGAGCTCTGGAAAAATTTCCGCATCGGAGGTTTAGAAACAGGTACTGCTCCTGCCGCTATGTATATAAAGCCCCCCAAAAAGGCTTCTAAGAAAGTGGTCAAAGCCACCAAAAAACCAGTGTACGAAGAACTCCCTACTAGTTTACTCTAATCGCTAAAATCACACTTCCCAGCTAGCCAAGCTTTCCCAAAACGCAGGCCAAGTCTTAGCGACACAATGGGGCTCTCCTATACTAAAAAGGCTTTCCGCAGCCAGACCGCTCGACCGAGCAACCGTGGAACGAAGAACCCCAAAACACATAGCGATCCGGTGATCGTCGTGAGAGTCGGTTTGTACTGTTCCGTTCTGTAGGCTTTTTAAATGAGCAGGGCTTTGCCAATAGTCACCACCGATAACGGTAACATCGTCACCCTCTACTACGGTTTTAATACCCAGCAAGGCAAAGCCGTCTACCATCGCTTGAATACGATCACATTCTTTGACTCGTAGACTTTCTAATCCCTCGAAACGCCACGAACCTTCATAAAAACAAGCCATTGTCATTCCTGTCATTGCCACGTCTGGCATAGGGGAGAAATCTAGTATCGCAGCTTCTGATGCAGCTGAATAATCGGAGAAGGAACAATCTTCGCCCTGCTTAGTAAGCTTAGCTCCGTAATGGGAACAGACCTCGGCAAAGCCCTCGTCCCCTTGTAATGTCACGGAACCGTAATCTTTGATTTTTAACGGCACACGATTCAATGTCGCCCACGCCGAAGGGTAACTAGCTCCGCTCATATCAGCTGGAATTGTATAGGAATCAGGAGAATCTAGGCCTTCTTTAATATCCATAATACGCCCTCCTTCTTCTAGATCAAAAGAGCACCCCCAAAGCTTGAGGATCTCTAGAGTCATATCTATATACGGCTGAGATGGCGGAATCGCCTCCATTTCAATCCGAAGGCCTCCTGAGATCTTAGGTGCAACCAGTAAAAGCGCTGAAACAAACTGGGATGAAACTCGACCTGAGAGCGCTACTATGCGCTGCGAAAGCTTTCCGCCTAGCCCGTGATAATGGGAAGGTAGAAACCCTTCATTCTCAACACTTTTCACATTTACACCCAGTGACTGGAGGGCGGTAAAGAGGTCTACCTGCGGCCTCTCATGCATTCGATCAACCCCATTGAGTCCGTATTCGCCATTAATAATCAAACTAACTGCCGAAACAAAGCGAGCAACTGTACCTGCGTTCCCTATGAAATGAGATTCCCCGTCGCCAACTAGTTTAGCTGGAGGAGTAACCAGGAGGGATTTCCCCTTCTTTTCAAAGCTCACCCCAAAGCTAGATAGAACCGCTCGCATATGGACCGTATCGTCGCTCTCAAGCAGGTTATGCAGCGTCACAGGATTGTCTCCGATCGAAGCCAGAAGCAAAACTCGGTTTGTGATCGATTTAGAACCCGGTATAGTTATCTCTTTCATACTCTGCACTTCTCATTATCGGGGAGGCTTGGCAACTTCTAAAACAAGAGAAAGCTGAAATCAAATCACAATATCCAGTCGCTTTACCTTAGCCTTAGGGATACGCTCTTGTACTAGTTTAAGTAAGTGTGCTTTACGCTGTTGGAGCTCAAATTTAAGCACAGGTTGGCTCACTCTAACTTTCAGAGTGCCTTCATAAATTTCAATAGGTTCGGAGTTGTTGGCTATATTTTCCCCGACTAACTGGGACCAAGCATCTTGCAGAGTTTCGATGGTGACTCCGTCACGGAGCCCGATTTCATCCACTAGATCAGCCAGAAAGCCATCTACATGAGACAACCCTTCGGCAACTGAAGGCTCTTTACGAGCCCCGCACCAGTCTAAAAATGAGCGGTCTTGCCCATGAGACCGTTTAAAATTCCAGAAGCGTTTATCCTTCTTCGCCATCGTCACCAATAGCTTCGACAGGACAACCTTCCATCGCTTCAATACAAAGGTCGGTCTCCTCTTGCGTTTCTGGTTGTTTAAAAACGAAGGAGTACCCTTCATCCTCTTCACGAGAGAAGTTTGCAGGTGCAGTCTCACGACAGAGGTCGCAGTCAATACACTGACAGTCTACATAGAACTTGCCTTTAATGTTCTCTGGATTAGTATCTTCAATATCAGCCATGGTAATTAATCTTCGGGTACTGTAATCAAGTCGTTTACTAAGTTGTAAATCAATTTCTTGTTATTTTTTTTGCCCTTTATACGATTATAGCCTTATATGCTGACAAATCAAGTTTTTCGCATGAGTCAACCTAATGCCACCATAAATTCAGAAAACAGCCCAGCTCCCTCTGAATCATCTCCTAGCCGCCTTGGGCGTCTCACCACCTTTATTTCCGCAATAATTGTTGGGGGGGGGTTACTCATTGTCACCGGTGTTACAATATACACTTGGGCTACAAAGATTACTTGGGGCGACTCTGAAAAAGCTCTCTACGATCTCCCAATTGTAGGCGGGGAGATCCAAATCGACAACATTAAAACTTATTGGACGCGAGTCCCTAATGAAGGCGAGAGTCACCTTTCCGCAACCTTTTACCCCACTGCAGAGATTACGATTAATAAAAAATCACGAAACGGAAAAATCAGGTGCCTGTATCAAAATGAAAGCGACCAAATGACCGGTAACTCTGTCAGTGCTACATTCAGTAATGGGAAATTCCCTACAGGTAAAACCTTAACTTATACCGCTACTGACGGAATCAAAAGCGAGCCTATTATGAATGGTTACTTAGCTGATTTAAATCAATATTGGTATCTCCGTATTCTAGAAGGAACACAAGACGCTGAAAGTATGGGCGATTTTGTCGAAATCGCTAAAATCCCTATTGGGCGCACTCTATCCAAATAACTACACTCTCTATGCAAGATTCTAATGTCACTCCAACCGAGCCGCTCATTCCCCGTGAAGGCTGGCACGTTATGCACCTCTTCTACAACATTGACCACTCCCAGTGGCAAATGCTGAATCGTGAAGAAAAACTCACCGCGAAGACTAATCTCACCAGCTTAATCCAAGAAATTAACGAAGTCGAAGACGGTCAGGTGCTTTCCTACGCTATTGCTAGCCCTAAAGCAGATCTAGGATTCATGATCCTTATGCCCGACCTTCAAGTGCTTACAGGCTTTGAAAAACGGCTTACTCTCTCCCTAGGAGTAGATGTTCTCCAACCCGTCTATTCATACCTCTCGCAGACCGAGCGCTCTGAATACACAACCTCTCCTGAGCAATACGCAGAAGAAACCCTCATCGGGGAACAAGGATTAAAGCGTGACTCTGAGGAATTCAACACTGCTCTAGAGGAGTTCAGTACACGTATGGAGCATTACCTCCACCACCGACTTTACCCAGTGCTACCGCACTGGCCAGCCATCTGCTTCTACCCGATGTCTAAACGACGCACTGGCGATGACAACTGGTACTCACTCGACTTTCCTACACGGAAAAAACTCATGGCGGGCCACGCCAAGACAGGACGCACTTACTCCGGACGTATTCTTCAACTCATTAGTGGCTCTACGGGACTAGACGAACACGAGTGGGGCGTTACTCTTCTCGCTAAAGATGTCATCGATATTAAAGCCATTGTCTATGAAATGCGCTTTGATGAAGTCTCTGCGAAATATGGCGAATTTGGAGACTTCTACATCGGGATGCTCCTCCCTCTGGTAGAAATCTTTGAGCGAGTCTGCCTCGACTGATCCAGAGTCTCATCCCTGAGACTTCCCAGAGCCCATGCAACTAAATGACACTCAGTACGTCTGCCTTAACGGCGGCAGTCGGCTCTGCTTTGCGACCTATGGCGCCGAGGATGGAGTTCCATTACTCTACTTCCACGGCTGGCCCAGCTCCCGCCTACAAGCCCTTTCGTTAGATACGATTGGTAAGGAATTAGGGGTCACTATTTACGCCCCTGACCGACCAGGCTTAGGCCTGTCAGAGAATATCAAAGGTCGTACTCTTCATGACTGGCCTCATCTTGTCAGCGACCTCCTTGACCAACTTAACCTTCCCGCCGTTCACCTCATGGGGGTATCGGGTGGAGGGCCTTACGCCCTCGCTACCGCTTGTGAGCTTAATGAACGAATCCTCTCCACAACGATAGTCTGTGGAGCCCCTCCCTTGGCCGAACTTGAGGATCGCAGCGAAATGATCTGGCCATACCGTGTCCTTTTAAGGGCACGCCCTATCATTCCGGCTATTCTCAAACCCGCAATCCCCCTGACTAAGTGGATTGCTTCTAAGCGTTATAACCAACCCCCTCTTTCTTGGTTTGTTAAAACCCTTTCCCCTGCCGACCAAGAGGTCCTTAACGGGAAAGAGGCTGATGACTTCGCCCTCTTCAGCTTCCGTGAAGCGGTTATCAAAGGCGCCCCTGGCTTACTCTCTGATGCTGACGCTTATACTAATCGCTGGGATTTAGATTATTCTCTAATTACTAAGCCCGTCCATTTTTGGCACGGCACGGCAGACCGGAACATTCCATTTAAAATGGCAAAACACCTCGCCGCCCAAGTTCCACATGCTACCTCGCATTGGATAGAAGACGAAGGCCACTACAGCCTTCCCATTAAGCACTCACGCGCTATAATCACGGAAATGCTTAACGCGTAAGCCCAATTTAGCTTTCACTAATTTATAGAAAGGCTCTTATCAAGCCCCACTTCGTTAGTAACTAAGCTTGGCGCCTTCTCTAAGTTTTTCTTTTTGGCTTTCCCACCACTCATTAGGACCTTCTTGAGAGATACCTTCCCAGGTCTTAACTAAGAGAGCCTTCATTTCTTCTAGCTTTTCGGGCATTTCGGTAGAGAGGTCATTCTTTTCGTACATGTCCTTTTGGATATCAAAGAGGTAGAACTCCGTCATTACGTCATTAGAAACAATCTTCCAATCTCCGTCTCTGAGCGCTATGCGTTCATCAGCACCTGAAACATGCGTTCGCCAAAACAAAGGCACCTTACGTTCAAGCGTTTCACCATTAAAAATAGGTAACAAACTCACGCCATCAATAGTACGATCGCTTGGCTCGTCTATATCTAAAATATCTAAAGCGGTGGAGAAAATATCTGTCCCGATCACAGGAACATCACTTACGCTTCCTGCTTTAATCTTACCAGGCCAGCGTACGATGAAAGGAACGCGAATTCCCCCTTCAAAATCAGCTCGTTTATGGCCACGTAAACCACCAACTTCGCCTCCTTCGCCAATCAAGGGCCCATTATCTGAACTAAAGATGATCATTGTATTGTCAGCGATTCCCTCATCATCCAGCGTCTTCATGATTTGGCCCAGCGCGTAATCCAACTGAGTGATATTTCCGTAATATCTACTCTTTTTAGGCGTCTCATCGGGGTATAAATCGGAGAACTTTTTATCAGTAGCGATCGGCTTATGAGGCTCATGGAACCACACTGAAAGCGCGAAAGGCTTGGCAGGGTCACGATGCTCCTTCATCCACATAATTGCTTCGTCAGCAACCAATGGAGCAGAGTACCCTTCAAGCTCACCTACCTCGACTCCGTTCCTAATGAAATTATCAGGGTTTTTGTGGCTCGGTTCTGCATTATTATGAGTCGTCATCCAATAATCATACCCGCCTTGTTCACCAGGTTGAGGGTACTCATCATTACCGAACTGTTGCCTAGACAACAAGTGCCACTTCCCTACGTGACAGGTCTGGTAACCGTTTTCCTTAAGTAATTCTGGATACGTGATTTCGCTAGCTCTCAGGTGAGCTTTATGAACTCCCGAGAGGTGACGCCAAACACCATTTCTGTAAGGAGTTCGCCCTGTTAAGATAGCGGAGCGGGATGGAGAGCAAACCCCAGATCCAGAGTAGCCTTGTGTAAACTTAACTCCTTGGCTAGCCAGCTTATCGATGTTTGGAGATTGAATGACCTTGTGACCGTAAGTCGCACAGTCTCCCCACCCCATATCATCTGCAAGAACAACTATGATATTTGGTTTTTCAGCAGGGTTTTCTCCTAATCCTACTGAAAGGAAGAGGACGCTAAAGAGTGCGGTAAGATGAATTTTCATATTAAATATAATCGGTTTTATAGGGATTTTTTTTAAAGATGGTCAATGAAGAATTGAATCGTAGCGGCGACAATCTCACCACGCGAAGGGGAAATCGGAGCGTCTACCGACCTCCAATTATGGCCGGCATTCTTGATAATCATAATTTCAACAGGCGCCTCTACTGTCTTCAGCTCTTGCTGCATGCGGTAGGCTTGCTTCACTGGAATAGTCGTATCTTTATCCCCCTGAATCATTAACAACGGAGCGCTATCTGGCTTAAGGTACGTTACTGGGCTCATTTCCCGATACAGCTTTTCCTTATTAACAGCTCCTTTATCAGGCCCCAGAATTCTTGGACCGAAACGATCTCTAAAGCCTTCCCTGTTATCATGGTTGAACAACTGCTCATCCTGAAAGTCGCACGGTCCATACCAAGAAACTCCTGCTACCATTTTATACTCTGTGCCCGCTAAGTGTTCATCGCCCGTTAAGCTCTCAGTACTAGATAGGAGTAACATTTGAGAAATGTGCCCGCCAGCAGAGTCCCCCATTGTGTAAAATTTCATAGGATCGATTCCTAACTCCTCGCTATTTTTCGCCAAGTAACGAATCGCGTCCTTCGCATCAATCACGCAATCGCGCATCATCGTTTGTCCGTTTTTACTCCACAGGCGATACTGTACAGAGACTACGCAAAATCCCTTTTTAACCAATGCCTTATGGACCACACCGAACGAGGCATTACTGACGCCAAACCGACTACCCGTAGCCCAACCTCCACCATGAGTATAGATCACTACAGGAGATTTTTCTGCGCGATTTTCGGTAGGGTAATAGATATCCAACTCTAACTCCTGATCACGAACCGTTTTATAAACGACATCTAACTTCCGTTCCCCACCAGTTTCTAGGTATCGGCGTTTTTTAGGAGCAGGACTATCTTTACCTTGTTCATCAGCAAGGGCACAACTGCCCCAAAACAGTAAACCAATGAATAATGTCTTTGAGAGTCGGGAAAGTAATTTTGCGGTCATAGTAAGATGTGCTTATGTTAAATACGCAGTTATACGAAGGTTTTATCACTAAACAGCGGCCTAGGCACGAAGACTCCTTGATATTTCCACCAAACTGGCTTAGATGATCGTATAATATAAACATTTATGAGAGACATTCTCGCTCATATTGCATACCCTTTTCTGACTTTATTACTTTGCTAAGGAAAATCACCAATCGTAAGTTTTTCACCATTGCGCTAATCGCTTTGGCAGGTGGACTGTTGGCTTTAATCTTACCTAGCGTAATAGTGTGGGCCTCTACAACCTCACGAAGCTCAAAGGAACTCAGCAAACTCCCTACCAATGATGTAGCCCTCGTATTGGGAACTACTCCTAAGGTCGGTAATCGCGCCAATAACTACTTTACCTACCGCATAGATGCAGCAGAAAAGCTCTATAAGGCAGGCAAGGTCAAATACCTCCTCCTTTCAGGCGCCAACCCTTCTCTTTACTATAACGAGCCCCAAAAAATGAAAGAGGCGCTCGTTAGTCGAGGAGTCCCCACCGAAAAAATCATCTTAGACTACGCAGGCCTACGCACTCTGGACTCCGTAATCCGCGCCAAGGAAATCTTTGGAGCCAATAATGTTACAATCGTCAGCCAAGCCTTCCATAACCACCGAGCCCTCTACATTGCGAATCATATCGGGCTCGATGCTAATGCTTATAACGCACAGGATGTTTCACTACAATACTCTCTTCGGATTAAGGCCCGTGAAATACTCGCCCGCATTCGCGTCATGCTTGATCTCTACATCACCAATACGCAGCCTAAATTCCTTGGAGAGAAACAGATCCTCCCCCTTGACGCGCCCTCAAGTTCGCTTGAATAAAATAATGTGGAAAACATAGCTTTTAAGGCTTGATTTCCAAAGGTGATTTCTTTTTAAATCTGCCATGGCAGAAATTCCTCTTGAGCTATCATTTGATGATGTTCTCCTCGTGCCCCAATTTAGCGAGGTTATTCCATCTGACACGATTCCAGCAAGCACCCTTACCGATGAGATCAACTTAAAGATCCCAGTCATCTCGGCTGCGATGGATACAGTGACCGAATCAGACCTCGCAATTGCGCTCGCTCAGGAAGGAGGCATTGGTCTCATTCACCGCGCCTGCAGCATTGAGCAACAGGCCTCTATGGTATCTAAGGTCAAACGCTCCGAAAACGCTGTCATTCACGACCCGTTTTCCGTAACGATCAATCACACCGTAGGGCAAATTAAACGCATTATGGAAGTTGAGGGATTCTCTGGCTTCCCTGTCGTCGATGCTCATAAAAACCTCCTCGGTATGATCACAGGTCGTGACGTACGCTACTTTGCCGATGATGGGACAATGGTCTCTGAGGTCATGACCCCGATCGACCGCTTGATTACGGCCTCGGCAGACACCCGACCTCGCGATGCTCGCCGCGTTCTTTATGAGAACCGTATTGAGAAACTCCCTTTGATCAACCCTGACGGAACCCTCGCGGGCCTAATTACAGGGGCTGATCTGGAAAAACGGACTCTGTACTCCGATTCCACTAAAGACCTCGACGGTCGTCTCCGCTGTGCAGCTGCCGTAGGAGTAGGCCCTGACTACATGGACCGCGCCAAGGCCCTGATCGAAGCCGGCGCAGATGCGCTCTCTATCGATGCTGCCACTGGTCACACTCGCCGCGTCTTAGACGTTGTCGAACACATCAAATCCGAAACTGGCCATACTGTAGCCGCAGGAAACGTCGTCACCGCCGAAGGAGCAAAAGACCTAATCTCAGTAGGAGCCGATGCGATTAAAGTGGGTGTAGGCCCAGGTTCTATCTGTACTACCCGCGTTATTGCAGGCGTAGGAATGCCTCAGCTCTCCGCTATCCAAAGAGTCGCATCAGTCGCTCGGGAAGCAGGCGTACGCGTCATCGCTGACGGCGGTATTCGTTACTCAGGTGATATCGTCAAAGCCCTCGCCGCAGGAGCAGACCTCGTCATGCTCGGTTCTCTCCTCGCTGGGACAAACGAAAGTCCTGGACAGATGGTTCACCATCAAGGACGTAGATTTAAAGCGTACCGAGGAATGGGTTCAATGGGCGCTATGACTCAAGGAGCCAACGACCGTTACTCACAAAACAGCTCCGGTAAAATGGTCGCTGAAGGAGTCGAAGGCCGAGTACCGTACAAAGGAGCACTAGCTGACGTCGTCTTCCAACTCGTAGGCGGACTTAAATCCGGTATGGGATATCTTGGCGCAAACAACCTCCAAGAGCTCCGTGAGCGAGCGAACTTCATCCGCATCACCACTGGCGGACTCCGTGAGTCACACGCCCACGACATCCTCATTACCGAGGAGCCTACCAACTATCAGCAACTTTCTTAATAAGGAGCGGACCACACATTCACCATGATTCCTGACAACTACGTAGCCGTCCTTGACTTCGGCTCCCAATACACCCAGCTCATCGTCCGTCGCGTACGTGAGCTTGGTTATCTCGCTAAGCTTTTCCCGTATGACGAACTTGCCGACCTTGGCAAACCTGGGATCATCATCCTTTCGGGTGGGCCTAAAAGCACCTCTGACCCTGACGCCCCTGACTATGACTTAGAGCTCCTTCAGTCTTATAACGTCCCCGTCCTCGGGGTATGTTACGGTATGCAGTCGCTCAATATCAAATTCGGTGGCACCGTGGAATCCTGCGACAAACGTGAGTACGGACCTGCAGAACTCGTAACAGACGGCTCCATCCTTTATGATGGAATCACGCAAAATTCACAAGTGTGGATGAGCCATTCTGACACCGTCAATCAACTTCCCGAAGGTGCTCAGGTCATTGCTCGTAACGCTAATGGCACACCCGTTTCTCTCCAATTTAACGAAACCTATTACGGCATCCAATTTCACCCAGAAGTCACCCACAGCCACGAGGGCACGCAAATTCTTGCGAACTTCCTCAAGCTTGGTAAAGACCTTGTTCCTTTCGTCATCGAAGACTTTAAGAATGAAATGGTCGAAAAGATCAAAGCCTTCGTAGGACAGAAACAAGTCGTCTGCGGAGTGAGCGGAGGAGTTGACTCTACCGTGCTTGCCGTCCTTCTACATGAAGCGAAGGTCAACATGCGTGCCGTCTTCGTAAACAACGGCCTCCTTCGTAAAGGAGAAGCCGCTGAAGTAGTCGCTAATTTTAAAGAACTAGGAGTACCGATCGAAGAAGTAGACGCCAGCGAGCGCTTCCTCTCCGCACTGAAGGATCAAACCGACCCTGAGAAAAAGCGTAAAGCGATTGGAAACCTCTTCCTAGACGTCTTTTGGGATGCCGTCGGTGACGCCGAAATCCTAGCCCAGGGCACTCTTTACCCGGATGTTATCGAGAGTGCCTCTAATGCCAAATCTAAGGCCTCTGTAATCAAGACCCACCACAACCGCGTCGCTCGTGTTCTAGAACTTCAGGAGCAAGGACGTGTTCTAGAGCCACTAGACGAGCTCTTTAAGGACGAAGTCCGTGAACTCGGCGAACTCCTCGGGATTCGTAAAGATATCCTCATGCGCCACCCCTTCCCGGGCCCAGGCCTCTCGGTTCGTTGTCCCGGTGAAGTCACCGAGGAAAAACTCGAAACCATCCGCGAGGGTGATGCCATCTTCATTGGCAAGCTCAAGGAACACGGTTGGTACGACAAAGTCTGGCAAGCCTACGCCTGCCTCATCCCAGTCAAAACCGTTGGGGTCAAAGGAGACGAACGCTGTTATGAATGGGCGATGGGCCTTCGAGCGATCATCTCAGAAGACGCCATGACTGCCGATTGGGTTGAACTCCCTCCATTCCTCCTCCGCGAGGTCAGCAATGGAATCCTCAACTCTGTCCCTAGAGTCAACCGCGTCCTCTACGATATTTCCACTAAGCCACCGGCAAGTATCGAATGGGAATAAGCCCCTCGGCCATTTAGTATTAAGAACCCAGTCAATCACATGACTGGGTTTTTGCGTTACTGGGCAACACCGAAACAATTCGCATATTTTTATTACCGTATTA
>JALZUI010000078.1 GCA_023301545.1 Akkermansiaceae bacterium | reverse complement strand
AGAGATTCTAAAAAAGAGCTGGTATGGTGATGGCTTCTGCGCTATGTCCTAACCCTTCATTTTTTATTATGAGCAACCCAGTAGTAGGAATAATCATGGGAAGTCAGTCTGACTGGCCGACATTAGAACACACGGCAAAGACGTTAAGTGACTTTGGCGTGGCGTGGGAGAGCCAAGTGGTCAGCGCGCACCGTACTCCTAAGCGTCTGTACGATTATTCTGAAACCGCGAAAGAGCGTGGGTTGGAATGTATTATTGCTGGCGCAGGCGGCGCGGCGCACCTTCCTGGAATGTGTGCGGCGATGACTCCGATTCCTGTCTTGGGCGTTCCAGTAAAGTCTCGTACTCTGAACGGGGTCGACTCTCTGCTCTCGATCGTGCAAATGCCCGCTGGTATTCCGACCGCGACTTTCGCAATCGGTAAGGCGGGGGCGATCAATGCGGCTCTCTTTGCAGTGGCGATGTTGGCGACTAAGGATGAGGCTCTGGCTAAAAAGCTGGCTGAATTCCGTGAGAAGCAACGCGCTACGGTCGAAGGGGGAACTCTTCCTCAAATGGGTGAATTAGACGAAGCGTAAGGTTATGGACGAGAAGACGATCGGGGTTCTAGGTGGAGGTCAGCTAGGGCGAATGTTAGCGCTAGAGGCTCGCCGTATGGGCTACCGGCTCGTGCAATGGACAGGCGGTGACCAATCAGGTGCTGAACGCTTGGCCGATGAGGTGATTTACGGAGCCTTTGATGATGAAACGGCCTTGGCAAGTTTTCTCGATCAAGTCGATGTCGTTACGGTGGAGTTTGAAAACATCCCTAAAGAGCTGATCGAAACAATCGCGAATGATAAACCTATTTTCCCACGAGCGGAGGCGATTGCAGTTTGCCAAGATAGGGAGTTAGAAAAGAATTTTTTAAAGGCGCATGAGATTCCTACTACGCCTTTTCGCATTGTCGAAAGCGCAGCCGAGCTCGATCAAGCGCTCTCTGAACTGAGTGGTGATGTGATTGTGAAAACAGCCCGTGATGGTTACGATGGCAAAGGGCAGCTAGCGCTCCCTATAGAAAATCGTCCTAGCTCAGAGGAGGCTTGGAAGCACTTTGAAGGACGCCGTGCGATTGTCGAAAAGAAGGTCGATTTAACCGGCGAGATTTCGGTCATGGTCGTACGGGGACAAGATGGCGAAGTAGTCAGCTACGACCCTGCTGAAAATGAGCACCGAAACCATATTTTACATTTGTCGATCGTTCCTGCGCGACTACCAGAAAGCGCCTTACAGGAAGCGCAAGAAATCGCGCGAAAAGTAGCAGAGAAGCTGGAATATGTAGGGGTGATCGGGGTGGAGTTTTTCATCAATCAAGATGGTCAATTATTGGTGAACGAGATGGCGCCGCGTCCTCATAATTCAGGGCACCATACCTTAGATGCCTGCTTGACCTCACAGTTCGAGCAGCAATTGCGGGCGGTGGTAGGATTGCCTCTTGGGAGCACAGAATTAATGAAGCCAGTGGTGATGTGGAACTTGCTAGGAGATCTGTGGAAAAGCGCGAATGAGCAACCTGATTGGTCGCCTGTGCTTTCTACTGCGGGCGCGCGTTTACACCTGTACGGCAAACAGTCTGCCAAATCCCAACGCAAAATGGGACATGTTACGATTTGCGCAGACTCTGTGGAGGAGGCGCTCTCGAAAACACTAAGATGCATCAGCTCCTATTGAGCTGAATAGAACGTTACTCACTAGTTGAGAGGATGCTTTTTAATCGTTCATATAAAAACTTATACAAAATGTAAGCGAGGTAACGCTATGGGTATAATGAATAAAAATATCTTGTATGGTGCTCTTATCGCCGCTGTTTCAGTCCTGGCGACTCTCTTGTTTACGAAGAATGATCCGCTTCCAGATACGGCAGTAGAATCTGCTTCAAAAGCTAAAGTAACGCCTGTAGAGCAGTCAAAATCCTCAGTGAGGTTAGAGAAGCCATCGTTCGAAAAAAGCTCTAAATCGGCTACGTTTTCTCAAGAATTCGCAGATGGAGCGATCACTAGTACTATTCACACCATGGATTCAGAAGAGTCGGCCAACTTTCTGAAGTCACACATGAAAAAGCAAAAAGAACAGCGAGCAAAAAAAACAGAGCTTAAAATCAAAGAGCTCGTCAATAAACTGGGTTTGAGTGCTGATCAAGAAGAGGTTTTGCGGGAATACATGGCGAAAAAAAATGATATTTTATCTAACTTTGGGAACTTAGGAAACTCTTCAGTTGGTGGAGGAACCTTTAGTGGGGAAGACTTTGGCGCGCTGCTGAAGAAGGACGACCTAGCAAATCGCTTAGCGCCTCACTTAACAGACGAACAGAACCAGCTTTTTGCAGAGCACCAACAAAATGAGCTGGATAATAAAGTGGATACTGCAGCGCTGAATCAAATTGCTCAGCTACAAAGTGGGGTGACTCTTAACCCAGCGCAGCGCGAAGCTCTGTACGAACAATTCGCCAGTGAGGCGATGGAACAAGAAACCAATCAAACCCCTCAAGATCGTCTTATTAGTGAAATTGCCTCATCCTTTGGAGGTGACGGGGTGCAAATCAGCGCTTCGGGTGGCAGTCAAGAGAGCTCTATTGATAAGAAGATTGATAATGTTCGCGGTATTCTCGACGAAACGCAGTTAGAGCAGTATCGTAATCAACTCGAAAACCAATCAGCTAATAGCGGAACGAGTGCTAGTTTCGGTAGCTCTGGGATAGGGATTATGAGCGTAGAGCAAATCGAGAATTAATCAGGGGTTTATTCTAAAAGAGCTAATGCGAGCGAACTCAATAGAGGAGACGTTCTCTAAAACACAAAGATGCATCAGCTCCTATTGAGCTGAATAATCGTTTTACTGCTTAAGGAACAATACAAACCTTAAGATTGGTTAAGAATGTTGTTGGCAACAATAAGTGAGAAGGTAATATGTTAGGTAAATATTAATCTATGTCTGAACACCAAGTCCTTGATCA
>JALZUI010000077.1 GCA_023301545.1 Akkermansiaceae bacterium | reverse complement strand
GATAATAGTTTCATCTGAGTGTCATTCTTTCTGGCTCAACGACCTTCTTAAACCTCATTTTAGCTTTTTCTACGGTGTCATTCTATTTGGCTCAATGCGACTAGTAGAACGGCGAGTCTTTTTTAGTTGTTTAATTCTTCTATTATAATATTTGTATTGGCATGGCTTTCATGAAGTACCTCATCACAGTTGTTATTTTCGCCTCTCTAGGTTATTTTCTTTATCCTTTCTTTTTGAGTAATGGGGAGGCCAAAGGCACTGTCGAAGCGGTGACCGTAAACGCTCCTGAAGGGGTAATTTCCTTTGATATTGAAATGGATTCCATTACGCCTGACGAAATTCCTTCAATGGTTGAGCTTAAGCAGACCGTAGATCTAAAGAACTCAAAAGGAATGACGCTTGCAGTTAAAGCGAGTGATGAAGTGAAAGTGGTTAGTTATGCTTCGGAAATCTTCAGTGTGGTAGATGTTGCTAGTGGGCAATTCACGGGAGAGGTGCCTTATTCTAATACTAATTTTGTCGAGATCCTTGCCAAAAAAAGACATTCTGAATTTAGGGGTGAATCACCAGTTGCGCCAGTGCGAGCAGTAGCAAAGGTACCTGTAGTAGCGAAAGTGGCAGAGGTAACTAAGCCTGTAGCTGCCGAGCAGGAGGAGGAAGCTGAACCTGTTGAATCGAGTGAACTCTCTGAAAGTGAGCTCATTCAAGTAATGAAAAAAAGTGTCAAAGCTGGAATGGTTTCAGAATTCTCAGTAGACGATGTTAGTCAGTGGAGATCGACTGAAGCGGAAGATGTAGAGGGGGTTTCTTACCAGGCAGGATTGGCTACCTATGAAAAAGAAACGCTATTCGGTAAACAGCCAGTGGTAGCGAAATGTCTGATCCTTAACGGGAAGCCAAAGCGATGGGTTTACGCTAAAACGGGTGTGGATGTTCCTTAATTAATCTGAATTCTGAAATACAAAAAAGCCGAAGCGAGACGCTTCGGCTTTTTTGTGGATTGAGGTCGGCTGTATTAGCCTTCGATTACAGCGTAGGCATTATGATTATGGATGGATTCATAATTCTCTGCTTCTACGCGGAACGAGGTGATTTCGGAATGCGCGTGTACTTTACTGGCGACGTTACGTACCAAGTCTTCGACAAAGACAGGGTTTTCGTAAGCTTGTTCGGTTACGAATTTTTCATCTTCGCGCTTAAGTAAGCTGTAGAGCTGGGCGCTAGCTGAGGTTTCTACTAGTTCAATAAGGTCTTCGATCCAGACAGGGGATTTCATTTTGACTGCCAGCGTTACTGTTCCGCGTTGATTGTGCGCACCATATTGACTGATGGCCTTAGAGCATGGACAGAGCGTTGTAACCGGAACGTACACGGTTAGGGTGAGGTCTGTCTTATTATCGCGAGTTGTTTCGACATCGAATTCTACTTCATAGTCTAGTAGTCCCGCTTTACCTGTTACGGGTGCAGGTTTACTACGAAAGAAGGGGAAGCGTAGATTGACGTGAGCTCGTTGAGAGGGGAGTCGTTCCAGAAGATTCTGAGGGAGGCTCACTATAGTGCTGACCTCTAACGGTTCTTGGTTGGCATTGAGCGCTTCAACAAAGCGGCTCATGTGCGTTCCTTTAAACTCCTTAGGAAGGTCTACTGCGAGGGCTAGGGTGGCTACGGTGTTCTGTATTGAGCCATCCTTGTCCTTGATTGACATGGGGTAGCGTAGCGCCTTGACCCCTACTCGATCAATGGCGAGGTTACGATCGTCTTTTTGGTTTTGAGTATCTGCTAATTCGGACATAATTTAAGAAACAAAAAAACCTATCGGGATACCGATAGGCTTACAGAATAAAGTAGCATTTCTGCCTTATGGAATAAGGTTAAGCGCACGTGCACGCTTAATCTCACGAGTAATCTTACGGTGAAGTTTAGCGGAGATTCCGGTGACGCGACGAGGAATGATCTTTCCTGTTTCAGTAGTGAAACGTTGGAGAAGTTCAGGATGGTGGATGTTCATTTTCTCCACAGGGATGTCGACGCTACGACGTGGCATACGACGGTTAGCCTTACGGAAGGCGATGCGGCGTTCGATTGTTTTAGGTTCTGACATAAAGCAATGTTAGTAATAGGGTTTATAAGGGAAGCTTATCGCAGTTCGCGATGAAGGGTACGACGATTGAGAAAAGGATTAAATTTCATTTTTTCAAGTCGTCCAGGTGTACGAAGACTCTTCTTGTTACGGGTTGAATTGTAACGAGATGTTGGTTTGCCTTCAGCTTTCGCTTCCGTGCATTCGAGGATGATAATGTCTCTTGCCATAACGGGTTGGTTATATTGCCGATTATTTAGTCTTCGTCAAGGGAATTTGTGGGAGATTGTTCACCGAATCCGCTGTACCCATAATCTTGCTGTGCTGTAGAGGGGTTATTTTTTTGTTCTTCTTCCCATTTCGCTTGGCATTCTACGGTGTAGCGCGCAAATGGAATGGCCTCTAATCTCATGGCAGGGATTTCTTCTTGGGACATTTCACATGTGCCATATTTTCCTGCTTCGACACGTTCGATGGCGGTTTGAATCTCTTTTAGCGAGTCCACCTCTTTTCCTAACATGTTGAGGGCGAATTCGCGGTCGTATGCTTCGCTTCCCGCGTCTCCTTGGTGCATCCCACTTCCCGAGGCTTCGCTTCCTTCTAGTTTGTTAGAGAGGGCATCTTCGGT
>JALZUI010000076.1 GCA_023301545.1 Akkermansiaceae bacterium | reverse complement strand
CTATATGTCGTTTTTCTTTATTAATCTTGATAGGCTATACGAATTATAGAGTATTATAGATATGAGACTGTTAGGCTTATTTAAAATCACTCTCCAGTTCGTTATGTTGCCATTAGTAGCTGCTGAAAAGGCTCCTAATGTGGTGCTTATTTATGCTGATGACTTAGGCTACGGGGATCTGAGCTGTTATGGCGCGACGAAGGTGCAGACGCCTAATATTGACAAATTAGCAAATGAAGGAAGGCGCTTTACCGATGCTCATTCTCCATCTGCGGTTTGTACTCCATCTCGCTATGGATTACTTACAGGTGAGTACCCTTTCCGTAAAGATCTTTGGGGGCCTTGCGGGCATGAGCAGTCTTTGTTAATCGATACTGAGAAGCTTACACTTAGCCAGCTGTTTAAAGATAAGGGGTACGCCACAGCGGTTGTTGGCAAATGGCACTTGGGCTTTGGGGAAGGGAAAACAGATTGGAATAAGCCCCTTCGCCCTGGTCCATTGGAGCTTGGGTTTGACTACTATTTCGGTGTTCCTAAAGTTAACAGTGGCTTCCCTTATGTGTATGTTGAGAATGACCGTGTCGTGGGCTGGGAAGCAAGTGATCCTCTGGTGTTTGGCCAAAAACCATATTCTATAACTACTACTTACTCTAAGGAAGCTGGTCAAAAGACAGAAAATAAATTTTCAGGAGGCAAGAAAGCACATGCTCTTTATGATGACGAGCGAACGGGCACCCTACTCGTTGAGAAAAGTGTAAAATGGATTAGTGAAAATAAAGAAAAGCCCTTTTTTCTCTATATGCCGACTACAAATATCCATCACCCATTTACCCCGGCTCCTCGTTTTAAAGGAACGAGTCAGTGTGGGCCATACGGTGACTTTATCCATGAGCTAGATTGGATGGTTGGTGAAGTGGTTAAAAGCCTAGAGGAAAATGGTTTAATAGATAATACATTGATTATTTTCACTAGTGATAATGGAGGAATGATGAATGAACCCGCTCAGTACGCTTTTACACAAGGGCATGAAATAAACGGTGACTTACTAGGCTTTAAATTTGGTGTTTGGGAAGGAGGGCATCGTGTTCCCTTTATCGCTAAGTGGCCTGGGAAAATAGCGCCAGGAACCCAATCAGATCAATTACTTTGTGGGGTAGATATGCTAGCCACATTTGCCGCGATTACTGGTCAAACCATTGAAAAAGAGCAACTAGCAGACAGTATTAACTTGTTACCAGCTCTGATAGGGGATCCCGAAAAAGCATTGCGCGAAGAGCTCGTCCTTTCTCCAAATAGAAGCACACACTTAGCGATCCGAAAAGGAGAATGGCTCTACATTGGGGCTAAAGGGTCTGGAGGTTTCAATAAGGGGCCAGGTCACCATGCGGCAGGTGGACCATCCTGCGTGAAATTTGTAGGTGATGTGAATAGTGATATCGTAAATGGTAAAATTAAGAAAGGTGCGCCACCTGCTCAACTCTACAATCTCAGCTCAGATAGAAGCCAAACTACCAACCTATATGACGAGCACCCCGAAGTGGTAAAAACGATGAAAGGGTTACTCAAGTCATATAAATCAATTACCAAAAAATAAATGAACTCTAAAACGATGATGCCAGCTTGGCTTGTGACAGCTTACTTAGCTGTAGCCACCTCTATAACCTTCGCCAGTGAACGGCCACCAAATGTTATTTTCTACCTTACCGATGATCTAGGTTATTCGGATGTGAGTTGCTACGGGGCCAAAAAAGTAAAGACTCCTCATATTGACCGTTTAGCCTCAGAAGGGCTTAAGTTTACTCATTTCCATACTGCCGCAAGTATTTGTTCTCCGTCTAGAGCAGCCTTTTTGACGGGCGCATACCCTCAACGTACAGGCTTGTATATGGGGATTAATCCGCACCGAAAAGCGCATTGGTTTTTAGGACTTAATCCAGATGAGATTACTATTGCTGAGCAGTTTAAAACCAAGGGCTACAGCACTTGTTTAATAGGAAAGTGGCATCTAGGCACGGAGCCAGAGTTTAGTATGCTGAAACAAGGTTTTGATAGCTCTTATGGAATGAATCTTAATGCGGGGCATTCGATGAAGTTTTTTGATGGTGAAAAGGTAATTTATGAAAAGACACCTCTGAATCGATTGACTGAGCTTTACACCGAACGCGCTATCAAATTTGTCAAAGAGCAGGGAGATAACCCATTCTTTCTTTATTTTGCTCATAACTACCCTCATGTGCCATTCAAATCAGGCGAGAAGTTTAGAGGGTCTTCGCGAGACGGTAGGCGTGGTGACGTTATTCAGGAGATGGACTGGGGTATTGGAGAGCTCATGAAGGCACTTGAAGAAGCTGGAGTAGCAGATGATACGATTGTCATCTTTAGCTCTGATAATGGGCCAAATAAAAACGAGCACGCGGCACCTTATCGAGGAACTAAGTATGTAACCTTCGAAGGAGGGCATAAGGTCCCCTTTATTTTTCACTGGCCAGCTAAAATTAAGGAAGGGCGAGTGCTCGATGTGCCGATTAATGCAATGGATCTTTTCCCTACACTAAGTGAGGCTATGGGAGCCTCATTACCAGAAGACCGGGTTTATGACGGAATTAGTATTTTGCCAGTCCTAGACGGAAAAGAATTATCACGTAAAAAGGACGAGCCCTTTTATTATTATAATAACGAAAACCTACAGGCGGTACGGGTAGGGGATTGGAAATTGCACTTACCCCGTACCCCGGCACAGCTACCGCATTGGAATATGAAAAGTGAGTTTAAAAACCTCAAACACCCTGTGCTCTACAACCTTACTTCTGATCCTTCGGAGAAAAATGATGTAGCACAGGAGAATCCGGAGGTCGTTGAGATGATCTTAGGTGTTGCGAAGGAAGCTCGAGCAGAACTCGGTGAGTATCTCCAGCGAGGTAGCGGCCAACGCGCCACGGGCTCAGTTATAGCAATCGCTCCGGTGATAGGTAACGAGAAAGACTGGGATCAATTCGTTGATGAAAGTTTGAACAAAGAAATCAATAAAGAACGTCTCAAGCGACACCCTAACCAAAATAAATGGGGAGAGAAAAATAATAAGTGAATTAGACTCTTACGTAATGAAACCAAAAATGAAACCAAAAATGAACTTTGTAAAACTAACTGTTTCAAGTGCTCTAATTATTGCACTCTCTCTTGTTGGGAACGCACAAAAACCAAATATCGTTATGATCTATGCGGATGACCTTGGTTATGGTGATCTTAGCTGTTATGGAGCCACTAAGTTGCAGACCCCTCACATTGATCAGTTAGCTAAGGAAGGCCGCCTCTTCACAGATGCTCATTCAGCATCTGCGGTTTGTTCGCCATCTCGTTACGGCAAAATGACAGGGCGCTACCCCCACCGTAAAAATTTCTGGGGGCCGTGCCTCAATAATACGAGTTTAACTATCGATGTAAGCCGAGAGACAATCTCTTCCCTTATGAAAAAAGCGGGGTATCAAAATGCATTCTTTGGAAAATGGCACCTGGGTTTCGGTGAGGACGCACCTGACTGGAATGGAGAGCTTAAACCAGGGCCAATCGAGCTCGGTTTCGATTATTTCTATGGGATTCCTTGTGCCAATAGTGTTCCTCCATATGTCTATATTGAAAATCATCGGATTATAGGACTGGACTCAGCAGACCCAATTGTAGCAAACGGGGAAATTCACACGAAAGTAATGGAAGGGAAGGGCGAGGGACGAATTGGTGGCGGGAAAGCAGCTCACGACCTATACGTAGATGACCAAATTGGTACGAATCTGGCAGAGCGATCAGTCAAGTGGATTGAAGAGCGAGACAAAGAAAAGCCATTCTTCCTCCTCCTTTCCACGACTAATATTCACCACCCGTTTACGCCACATGAGCAGTTTGTGGGAACTAGTGAAGCGGGTCTCTACGGAGACTTTACGCACGAACTCGACTGGATGACTGGGCAGATTATGAGTGTTTTAGAAGAACAAGGGATTGTTGATAATACGATTCTCATCTTCACCAGTGATAATGGAGGGATGCTAAACCAAGAAGGACAACGCTCGGTTAAAGCAGGACACAGTATGAATGGTGAATTACTGGGATCTAAGTTTGGAGCCTGGGAAGGGGGGCACCGTATCCCTATGATCATTCGCTGGCCTAAGAAAATTCCTGCAGGATCTGTATCTGACGCGCTTATTAGCCACATTGACTTTCTTGCGACGTTTTCAGAAATCACTGGCGAAGCTCTAGCGAACTCAGAGGATAGTTTAAACCAACTAGAGACCATCATAGGTACGCCGGAGAAACCAGTTCGTGATACGCTCGTAATCTGTCCTAATAGCCCTTATCACCTATCGATTAGAAAAGGGGATTGGGTTTATATCCCGAACCGAGGTGAAGGTGGATTCCAAAGTCAAAAAATAGGTGATCACAACGTTGGGGGACCTGTATCAGTTAAATATACAGGAAAAACTAATAGTGATATCATTAACGGAAAATATCGTAAAGACGCTCCCTACGAGCAACTCTACAACTTAAAAACGGATCTAGCCCAAACTAGTAACGT
>JALZUI010000075.1 GCA_023301545.1 Akkermansiaceae bacterium | reverse complement strand
TCTTGGATCAGATTTCAAGCCTCTCAACTTTCCACTAATACCGTAAACGGCCGTTACATCTTAAAGCTTGCGGAAATACTCGTCTTTAATGGAGCCAACAACGTGGCTTTAAAGCGCCCCGTACGTACCTCTCCAGGCTTTCTCGTTAACAGTAGCGCCCAGAACCCCCAGTTCGTGACTGACGGGTTCACACCCTACATAATGAATGCAACGGATGATCGCCGGAGTAAGCCTATGATTGGTAAGGCGTCCGACACCACCCCGTACAGCCTTTCTATCGATTTAGGAGCCCCTTATTCACTTACACATATCCATCTGCACGCGCTTTCCACTAGCCATTCGGTTCCTCTTTACACTACTCCTGAAACAGGTATTCCCTACCATTGGATTTTAGAAGGGTCTCAGGATAAGGACTTCTCCAATCCCGTTGAATTAGCCAATGTCCGATATAACTCTCTCCTAGACCTCGGACCCATTTTACAACATCCAGTAAAAGAACATCCCTCCCGCTACATTCGCTTCCGTGAAGCGTCTCTCTCTTATGAGGCTTACTCGCCAAAATCACGGAGAACCTTCGCTTTTGATGAAATTGAATTACTCTCTAATGGGGAAAATTTAGCCCTTGGAAAAACATTCACCCCCAATTTCGAAGTCACCTCCTCATACAAAATAGAAAACGTCACCGACGGTCATAATTTTTATGGCGAGATCCTCCCCATCCGCCGTTGGTTAAATGAATTAGCCTCCCTCCACGACCTTAAGATGGAAAAAGAGGATATCTACAGGAAGTTAGAATCTCATTACGCTCACCAAGAAGCTCGTTTTCTATGGATGCGGAGAACCGCAATCGCATTAGTGGCCGCTATGATCATCTCCGTGTTAATTGTCCGCATGCTGGGGCTCCGTAAAATCATTCGGATGAGAGAGCGCATCGCAGCCAACCTTCATGATGAATTATCAGCCGACCTCCACGCCGTTGCTTTATTAGGTGAGCTCGCACAAAAGAATATCGACCGTAAACCTAAGCTGACTGAAATCCTCAAAAAAATCCAAGACCTTTCTTTTCACAGCAGACATTCCGTACGCTATTGTATGAACATGCTTCAGGCAGAGACCTCCTGCGAGGATTTGATCGAAGATATGCAGCGGACCAGTAACCGTCTCTTGAGCGAAATCGATCACCACCTCAACATAGAAGGAGTGGAATGGGTCAAAAAACTCTCCACGCGCAAACGCGTAGACCTCTCCCTGTACTACAAGGAGCGCTTAATCAACATCTTACGCCACGCTAATGCATCCACTTGCCACACATCACTAACAGGCACCGTTAAAGAGATCAAACTAGACATCTACGACAATGGCCTGCCGATGAGCGAAGTCCCGCCCTCGCTACAACGTCGCGCCTCTCTATTAGGAGCTGTTATTAGCCTCCAGGTGACCACTGAAGGCCAAAACTGCCTCGCCCTAACCCTAAAAACTAAAAACCTCCTCTCATGAACAAAAGCATCCGCGTATTAATCGTAGAAGACAGTCCCTCATTCCGTGACGTTATAGCCTTCGGTCTCGAAGATGAACCTGATATAGAAGTATCAGGGATGTTCAACACCGCTGAAGCAGCGCTAAAAAACCTCTCTACATTAGAGCCTGAAGCCAAACCTGACCTAGTCCTCCTAGACATTAACCTTCCAGGCATTACGGGGCTTAAAGCAATTCCCTACTTTAAGGTTCTAAACCCTTCGGGCGAAATTCTCGTACTCTCTCAATCGGATGCGAAAGAAGACATCCTAACCGCCATTTCACACGGTGCCGTTGGATATCTACTGAAGGAATCGTCAATGACCGATATCGTCGAAGGGATTCGCTCCATCATCAAGGGAGGCTCCTCGCTAGACCCAGTGATGGCACGTTATGTTCTTGCTAAGCAAAAGAGCCTTACCCCTCATAGCAATGAAGACATAGACCTCTCCGCTAGGGAACTCCAAGTACTCGGACTTTTAGCGCAAGGTTTTGCACAGAAAGAAATCGGCAGTGAACTAGGAATCAGTCCCAAAACCGTGGGCTTCCATATTGGACACCTCTACCTCAAAATCGGAGCCAAAAACGCCCCTGAAGCCATTCATAAAGCGCATCAACTTGGCATCCTCTCTATCGAGTAAAATTCCCGTGCCGTAAACTCTGACCTCAAAGACTAAATCACTTCTCAGCAGCGACTACTGAGATTTCTACAAGCAGTGCTTCACGAGCCATATCCGCGGTTACGCAAGCTCGCGCCGGAGCAAAACCCTCTGGCACCCAAGCATCCCAAACGGCATTCATCTCAGCAAAATAGCACATATCTTTAATGTATATCGTGGCGCTTAGGATATGCTCTCGGTCGCTCCCGGCCTGGTCTAGAAGGGCATCCACCTTATCTAGCATCGTTTGCGTTTGCTCTTTAATCCCCTGCTCCGCATCAGCACACACTTGCCCACACAGGTAAATCGTACCGTTGTGCTTTACGATTCGGCTCATTCGCTGTTTGGTTTCCATTCGCTCAATCATACATGAGGTCTTACGAACCTACCTGGGCTAAGGCAAGGACTTAGCTAGGGATTTTTTTCTCCCCAGAAGAGCCCCGCCAATGAACCCTGCAAAATGGTGATTGCGTGCTCGGAGATTCATTTGTAAGGGTTTGCCCATGTTTACCGATACACACTGTCACCTCGCCTCTCACCGTTACACGCCCTCGGAAGTGGCCGAGATCGTCACCCGCTCGCTTGACGCCGGGGTGAAGCGACAAATCACGCTCGCTACAGGTATGGATGACCTTCAATCCTCGCTCCATCTCGCCGAATCTTACGATTCCGTCTATGCCTGCTTGGGCATTCATCCTTGCGATGTGACGCACGCCCCAGATGACGCAATCACGCAAATCGAGCCCATGCTACAACACCCAAAGGTGGTCGCTATCGGTGAAAGCGGACTCGACTACTACCACCCTGCCCCTGAGGGTTGGAGCGAGGCAGATTACCACCAACGACAGCGCGACTTTTTGACTCAACAGTTCGCTCTCGCCGCCGAACAAAATCTAAATATTTGCCTCCATACCCGCGACCAGTCAGGCTCAGCATCTTTCGATGATTGTATCAAAATCTATAAGCAATATGCCAGCCAGGTAAAAGCGGTTTTTCACTGCTTCCCCGGCAGCCCAGAGCAAGCACAAACCATTTTCGATTTAGGCGGACTCGTTTCCTTTACCGGTAACGTAACCTTCAAAAGCGCCAAGCAAATTCAAGCCACCGCCAACGCCCTGCCGCTTGGATCGTTCATGCTCGAAACTGATGCCCCCTACCTCACTCCCGAGCCCCATCGCGGAACAAAGAACGAACCCATGCACGTTGCTTCCATCGCCGCCTGCATCGCCGCCTTACGAGGCATCTCGCTCGATGAACTCGCTCATGCAACCGAATCCACCGCCAACGCATTTTATAAATTATGAATCTTATACTAGGATCCGGCTCACCACGGCGTAAAGAAATCCTCAATGATCTCGGCTATCACGTCCGTTGCATTACCGCTGACGTTACCGAATCCACAGACCAATCTCTGGGGCTGTCAGGGCTCAGCAGTTTCAACGCCCGCCTCAAAGCCGAAGCCGTTTACACGCAACTTAATGATCCACAAGCGCTTGTCATCGGGTCGGACACCGTTGTGTGGCTCGATGGAATCGCCTATGGAAAACCGCAAGATCACGCTCAAGCCTGCAGATTCCTCACAGAACTTTCAGGTAAAACGCACCAAGTAGGCACCGCGGTGGCATTCACGAGCGCCCACGGCACAACCAGCTTTTGCGAAATCGCCGACGTCACCTTTAAGCCCCTCACCACACAAGACATCCTTTCCTATATCGAAGACATTCCTGTCATGGACAAGGCGGGATCGTACGCCATTCAGGACGGAGGAGACCGCATCATTGATCACTACGAGGGCGAATTCGAAACCATTATGGGCCTACCGAAAGCGCGTACGAAAGAAGAACTGGAGAAAATAGACATCCTACCCAACCCCTCCTAAATTCATCTCCACTTTCTCACTCTATGACTTGCACATT
Source organism: Akkermansiaceae bacterium (assembly GCA_023301545.1). Classification (GTDB taxonomy): domain Bacteria; phylum Verrucomicrobiota; class Verrucomicrobiia; order Verrucomicrobiales; family Akkermansiaceae; genus WTJZ01. The sequence continues at coordinate 15,545 of JALZUI010000075.1, read as the reverse complement.
TTAAAAGTCATGGTTACTTGGTGAGTATGAAGATGATTCCGTTCATTGTTGCCATCGGAGCAACCTCCTTCCTAATGAGTTGTCAGGAACGTAAAGAACTCCAATCTGACGCTAAGCGTGAGATCACGACCTTGGACCAACAGGCCGTCCCGCTGAACCCTACTAGCGATGACCGTTTCACCTCTACCGATGCCGAAACAGCCCCTACCAGTGGAGGCCTTAACGGCGCAGTAGGATCCGCTCCAGTAGCCGACTACTCATACACCGCAGGGGAATCATGGACTCCTCTCCCTGCCACCCAGTTCCGTAATATCAACTTTAGTCTCCCTGAGGGCGGCGAAATTTATCTCTCTGTAGCAGGTGGTGGAATCCTTCCTAACCTTAACCGTTGGCTCAAGCAATTTGGGCAAGAGGCGCTCACCCCCACTGAGCTTTCCCAATTACCCAAAATGAATATCCTCGGCCAAGAAGGCTACCTCATTGAAGCCCGTGGAGACTTTGCCGGCATGCGCGGCGGAACTAAGCCAGACTACGCCCTCCTTGGCTCATTAACAGAAGTCAACGGCAGCTTAATCACCGTCAAGCTCATCGCCCCTCCAGAGGTCGTGGAACGCGAGCGCGCCGCCTTTACCACCTTCTGCGAATCTCTCCAGCAGCGCTAACGCTCTCTCAAAAACATTCTAACCTGTTCATTCCCTGTGGAAAAAATCATCAAGTTTCTCACCAGCTTTAAACTCGCTTGCGTTCTCCTCCTTCTTCTCTTCCTACACACTTGGTTCATGACCTTGGAGCAGGTTGACAACGGACTCTACGCCAGCAGCCTCAAGTACTTTTCCTGGAAGAGCCTCTATGTCATCCCCGACTTCCGCATCAACGGAAAGCTCCTTCCCATCATCCTTCCTGGAGCCTATTGGGTATGTGTCGCCCTCTTCATCAACATGCTCGCTGGCGGCGTGATCAAAATCCGCAAAGGGTGGAAGAAAATCGGGGTCATCATTTCGCACTTCGGCATCCTCCTGCTCCTTCTCGGGGGCTTTATCACTCACCACTTTGAGACCCGTGGAAACATGGCGCTCTATGAGGATGAATCCAGTAATTTCGCACAGCATTACCACGACCATTCTATCGAAATCAGCTTACTCGATGAGCAGGGCCTCGCTCAAGAAATCTACCTCTTTAACAACGACTTCATCTCTGCAATCAAAAAAGCGGGAACAGAAGCCGTGACTTTAACTCACACCGAACTCCCCTTCACCCTACAGGCGAGCCACTACCTCAAAAACTGCCGTCCACGTCAAGTTGGCCCAGTAGCCGCAGGAGACACGCCTAAGGCTGATGGTTACGCCCTCTTTGCCGTTACTGACGAAACTGCGGATGAAGCCAACTTCAACGGATGTTACGTGAACCCTTCTGTCGGTGAGCCTTTCCTCCTCTTTACCGGCGCTTACAATCCCCATGTAATCAACCACGAAGGGAAAAACTACGCCATCGCTCTCCGTAAATCGATCTGGAAAATGCCTTTCACCATTAAACTCGACGACTTTAATGCCGAGTTTTTCCAAAACGGGCTCCCTAAGCGCTTTGAAAGTTACATTCAACGCATTGAAGGCACCGTTTCTAACCAGGTGAAAATCTACATGAACCACCCTATGCGTTACCAAGGATACACCTTTTTTCAAGCCAGTTGGGGACCTCAAGGGAGCAAGCCTACAGACCGCCTCTTTACCGTTTTCGAGGTCGTAAAAAACCCATCTGACCAATGGCCTCTCTACTCCATTCTCGTCACCACCGCAGGGCTACTTCTCCACTTTGGAGTCATGCTCACCTCCTTCATCCTCAGACAAACTAAACAGAAAAAAGCCCAATGAAACGCTGGACTGTATTAACCATCTTAATCGCGCTCATCGTAGGTCTAACCACTTGGGCGGGACGTAAGGTCTATACCAATGATGACCCACTAACTCTTGAATACCAAGAATGGCCAAAGGAGGTCCTGCAGAGCTTCGCTGAAATTCCTGTGCATAATGGGAACCGTATCAAGCCATACTCCACCTATGCTAAAGTCTCACTCGTCAAATACCACGGATCTCGCTCCATGCGATTTCTTAATACTGACGGTGAAAAGGTCAAGGTAGGCCCCGAGGCCTTCATGCTAGACGCCCTCTTTCGCCCTGACTACTCCAAGGATCAACCCATCTTCAAGGTCACGAACTCGGCCATTCTCAACGCCATCGGGATGGAGACCAAGAAAGCCTCAGACTACTACTCATACAACGCCCTCTCAGACTACCGAGAAAACCTTTATAACAAAGCTTCTGGTTATGAAGAATTACTCAAAAAAGAAGGCACTGAGCTCGACATCACCAAGTCTATGACCCTCGACCTCGCCCGTAATGTGCGCGAGTATGAGACTCTCCTTACCTACTTCAACTTCGCACGTGCAGGCATTGTCTTACCTAGATTACCAGACGCTCCTGCTGATTCGGAAATTAAGAGGGTCCCTACCAGTAGTTTCATGATGACCGTTGGTGAAATCCACCGCCTAATCCAGCAATTAGATAAAGACGGGCAAAGCATGCCGGCGCACCTCGTTCCAGTACTCGACCAGCTCCTCAGCCACATTAACGAATCTAAGTTCGGGCCCATTATCTACGCCCCGAACTCCGACGATCAAGAATGGCTAACCAATGGAGACGCCCTCATGAACGTCTTCCGTGGCAATGATCCTGAACCACAGAAAACGATCGCCACCCTACAGCAACTCGAAAAACTCTACCAGTCCCAGCAGGATAAAGCCCCAGACTTTCCCATGGAGCTTAAGAAAACCGTCAGTTTGCTCGAAGGAAGCCTAAACGCTAAACAGCAAGCGGACTTTGATCGAGAAGTCACCTACAACCGCAAGAGTTGGTTCTTCCTAGCCACCTGGTTATGCTTCCTCCCCGGCATGATTTTCATCGCCATCAGCTGGCTCTCACCGAGTAGTCTCTTCGGGAAAATCCTTTCGGCCATCACCTGGATCTTCACTGGCTTAGGGCTGGTTCTGACAATTTCTGGCATCGTGCAACGCGCCTTAATCATGCACCGCCCACCTGTTGGTAATCTCTATGACACGATCATCTTTATCGCTGCAGGAATCGTCTTTATCGCCCTCTTTACCGAGCTCGTCTCCCGCCGTAAACTCGCCCTCGGAGCAGCTCCCTACATCGGCTTCTTCCTCCTCGTCCTAGCTAACCTCTATGAACTAGAGTCCAAGGCCGATAACATGGAGCCTCTTATCGCCGTTCTCCGTTCCAACTTCTGGCTCACTGTCCACGTCCCCGTCATCACCATGGGTTACGCCGCGGGTCTCGCCGCTTGGCTTTTTGGTGTTGTCTATGTCTTTGTCCGTATCATCGGCCTGCATCAGGACGACCCCTCTATCCGCCGCGTACTAACCCGTATGACATACGGAGCAGTCTGTTTCAGTCTCTTGCTCTCACTCATCGGAACCGTCACAGGAGGAATCTGGGCCAATGACTCTTGGGGCCGATTTTGGGGATGGGACCCTAAGGAAAATGGAGCTCTCATGATCGTACTCTGGACCCTCTTCGTCCTCCACGCTCGCCTCGGCGGAATCATCAAGGAATGGGGACTACAGCTGACCGCCATTATCACTGGACCCATCGTCGTCTTCTCATGGTGGCATACGAACCTTCTCGGTGTTGGTCTCCACTCATATGGCTTTTCTGATTCTAAGAAGGACGCGGTCTTCCTCTTCTACACCGTCAACGCCTGTATCCTAGTCGCGGGCTTTATTACCTACCGCCTCCAATCTCGCAAGAAGTCGATACGCGATAACGCCTAGTACAACATGATCGAGTACGCCCCCTACCAGTTGGAACAAAAGGCCGCCCTAAACCGCCTTGACCTCTCCTCTGTACGCGAGGGTATGCTTCTCCGCCTCGACGGCTCCCAATACGCCTGCCTCCACCCATGGCCGGAGCTGGGCGATCCTACTTTGGCCGAATGTATCGATGACTTGAAATCAGGGCGCCCAAACCCGCTCCTCCAACGCGCGTTGGATCTGGCCTCTTCATTTGCGCAGGAGTCTCTTCCTGGCCCTCCAGTTAAGAGCCACGCGACTTTACCAAAGCTCAACGGCTCTCCCATGCTAGCCGCCGTCGAAGCCGATTTCACCGCCGTCAAAATCAAGCGAGGAAAAGACTGGATGCGCCTTCGGAAAAAAACCGAAGCCTTCATCAAAGGCTACCCTTGTGTTCGTTGGCGAATTGATTTCAACGGGGCCCTAAAGTCTCATCGTGAACTCTCCCAATTCCTCGGCGCCATGCCTCGGGAGCAAATCGACTTCATCGAAGACCCCTTCTCCGACCCCGCCTTAGCAGAAAACTGGAAAGGCTTTCCTATCGCCTATGATCGCGTCATCCCTAACAACCTCGACCTAGAGCACAACTATCTCATCGCCAAGCCCGCCATCCAATCACGGGAAACGCTGAGACAATTAGCAGGCGACCATCCTAATAAGGTCATCTTCACCAGCTATATGGATCACCCTATCGGGCAAATCGCGGCTTATAAAGAAGCGCAGCAATTCTACCTACAACACTCTGTAGACACCCCTCCCTTAGGCGGCCTGGCCACTCAGGACCTCTACCAAAGCACTGCTTACAGCGACCTTCTCGGCAGCGCTAACCCTCAACTTAGCCTTCCCTCCTCACAGGATCTCATCACACTCCTAGAGCAAGAGAATTGGCTCACTCCATAGGCTATACCTCATGATCACTGCCTACCCCCTCACGGCCGAAAACGTGAGAGAACAAGTCCGCGCCGCTGAAATCGATATCGAGGCTTTCCGCAAGCCTATCCGAGCATGTGAAATCAGCCGCTGTCGAGCCACCTGCTGCCATGACGGAGTTTACCTTACCGAGGAAGAAAAAAACGGAGTCGAAGACCTCGTTGCAACCCACCGACCCGAACTAGAATCCTACGGACTCACTCTTCCCCCTGAACCAATTATCTCCGCTCGCGACGGCCAGGCCTGGAAAACAGCCACTCGCCCCGCCCAGGTAGAAGAACTTGCTTCCGATTACCCTCAACATTTCCCTAAGACCCGCTGCGTATTCCTTGACCCCAAAGGATACTGCGGGATTCAACGCTGGTCCATGGAGCAACAAAGGGGCGATTGGTTTGATAAACCTCTCACCTGTTGGATTCACCCCCTCATTCTTCTACCCAGAACCCTCCAGCGCCCACGCCCCCTACTCACTCTCGTAACTCCCGATAATGATCCTCAGAAAGCTGAGAACTACCCCGGTTTTGCCTCCTGTACCCACTGCGGACGTCCCGATCAAGACGGACTCCCTGCACATCAGGTTCTCACCCAAGAACTACAGACCCTTAGCCTCCTCTCTGGAAGAGACCTCCTAAGCGAAATTATAGTAATTTCGTAACTGAGGCCTCGTTTCATTATTAACACCTTAAAACTGTAAATTAACAATAATAACAAGATAATAGTAATAATTCAATTTTTTATTTGACTCTAGAAGATTCATCATTGATACTATGAATTCTAATAAAATTATATAATCATGAAAAACATACTAACTACTGGGTTCGCCTTGTGCGCAAGCATGACGCTATCCCAAGCTATTACAATCGCTAGTTACGACTTCACTTCCGGAGCCAGCGATCCCCTAGCCGCTACATTTACAGACGCCAACCTTACAGTCAGCGCTATAACTAGCACTGCCTTTGACCTTGTGGCATCCTCTATCAATGACACACTAAACGTCGACGAAGCGCGCGGTCTAGCAAATGGGACTACAGACGACATCGATGGTGCTTTTACTAGTGGTCAATTCTTAGAATTCACACTAACTGCAGCAGATGGTTATGTAATCGATCTAGCAGCTATCAATTTCGAGATTTTCCAAGTAAACCGTGGAGCAAACGATTTCGCTTTCAGAACAAGTGCTGACGCGTTCCTTGCTGATGTTGACTCCGGCGGAATCCCACGTATTACTCTTATGAATGGAGGGACTCCACAACCACGTACCGCTGATTTTTCAGGCGCTGATTTTGATGAGCTAAGCGAAATCACTATTCGCTTCGCTTACGATGACAGACAAAACGATGGAGCCGGTTCGAGTAGTGTTATACTTGACAACCTCGCAATTGATGGTGCTGTCGTAGCGATTCCAGAACCTTCTTCGGCTGCTTTACTTGGCCTTGGTGGTCTTGCTATCTTAGCTCGTCGCCGTCGCTAAGAGTTTAAACACACCCTTTATTTTAGTCCTCTATGATTCTTTCATAGAGGACTTTTTTTGTATCGCGTATTCAAACAACCTTGCGAATCCCCCCTGCTCCATCAAAACCTCAAGCAGATAAGCCCTGCCGTTACGTTGAACAAAAAGAGTATTTACCGTTTTCTAAAAAAAAATAAGTTTTATTGCAACTTTTTACCAGACTTGGTGTTAAATCGAATTATGTCCTCTCTTCCTCGCTTCTCTAGTTTCTCATTTTTATTCTACAGCATTAGAGTTGGCCTATTGGGTACTCTCTTCACAGCAACTCATGCGTCTCCGATTACCACATCTTGGTTTACCGAGCTTTCGGGACAGTATGCTCGGATCTATCCTGATCTAGAGACAGAAGTGGCCAATATCTCCTCTACCTCTTGGGATCACCCTACAGGGAGTGACCAGCTCAGTCCGACCTATGCTGGAGTTCACGAAATTTCGGTAACTGATACCGACCTCTATATTCGCACCAGTGGACTAGCCTTTCACATCATGGGGCCTTGGTTTGGAGGACGTGGCGACATCTTTAATAATTATCCTGGAAACACTGTTCGCTCCGCTCGATTCCCCTTAGTACCTGTCATCGACACTATCCCTCGTACGATTACAGGCGGAGGCGCGATCGGCTACTTGATTGATGGCGTGACGATGTTTGATTCCCGCGATGGCTTTTCCTACCAAAACGGAGTAGCGCTAGATGCAGGACCCGCTACCGCTCCTATTCGCGGCGACGGGGTTTGGAACCGCGATGCCTTTATTAATGAAGCAGTCACCTTTGACGGCTCCAACTCCCACCCTCTAACGGAACTCCTCCACTATCATGCGCAGCCAAAGGGACTACGACACCTTGTGAATGATTCGGTTGATTATGAGGCTACCACGAATACTTACACCGAAGCCCCTAATGGCACCCACTCGGCTCTCCTAGGCTGGAACTTTGATGGTTTTCCTTTCTATGGACCATACGGATACTCTAATCCTACTGATCCAGACAGTGGCGTTCGTCGCATGATTTCAGGTTTCCAACGTCGTGATGGATCTAATGGATCAGTCGATCTCCTCGCTACCGGCCGTACCTCTATCCCAGAGTGGATCACCCGTAATGAACCTGGAGTCCGTACCAACCCTCTCACCACCTCTCAGTACGGTCCTGCGGTAAACTCCTCAGCAGGTCCTGAAACCTTTATCCTAGGTCATTACATAGAAGATAATGCCTATAAAGGAGACCTCACGGGACTTACCCACTACGACGAAACCGTTGCCAATAATCGTCCTTTCAACTCCGCCACAGACTACGACCTCAATGAGTACAATGTGCGCTGGTGTGTCACCCCTGAATTCCCTGAAGGAACCTGGGCCTACTTTATGTGTATCGATGAGGAAGGCCTCGCGCTGTTTCCATACACGATGAGCCGCTACCACTTTGGCGTCGTTTCCGGAGCTGACGAGGTCACGGTTCCAAACAATAGCGAAGTTATTTTTGAAGGCGGCCCCGAAGCCCCCTTGGCCATGCAAGCCCCACAAGTAAATCCCACTAGCGGTGATGTCACCCTGACTTGGTCTGGAGTCGAAGGCGGAACCTACGTAGTCGAAAACAGTGACGACCTAAGCACGTGGAACGTATTCAGTGACGACTCCCGTAGCGATCAAGGAACTCTCGCCAGCGAGATTGATCGAGGGCGCAAAACCACCGACCCTAAACATTTCTATCGCAGCTCGATGGCCTCTCTCGCTCCCTTTGATGACCGAGGCTTTAACTACGACGCGCCAATCAACCCCACTTTTAGCGCCACCTTTGGCGACCTTCCTCCGCTCAACCAAATCGACACCATTACCGTTGGAGGCGTAACCGCTACGATTTTAGGCCGTGACAGAAATACGCTCTTTCTCGAATTCGATGACAGCGCACTCGCTCCTGGTGATTACCCTATAATTATCACCTCTACTCAAGGAGGGACTCAGACGCAGTCAACTAACACATACACCGTCTTGCCTCCACGCAATGTCCTCCTCATGATTGTGGATGACTGGGGTGTAGATTCCAGCCCCCTGGACGACCTTCAGCTCGCAGGCAATACCTACCCAGACATGCCAAACCTCCAATTCTTAGCGGATAACGGGCTCAGCTTCACTAATGCTTACTCACAACCTGTCTGTGCTCCTACCAGAGCCAGCATTATTACAGGAAGACACGGATTCCGAAATGGCGTTGGGCACCCGAATGGATCAGGAACCCTGCCAAGCGAGGAACTGACCCTCCCTGAAATTTTCACCGCCGAAAACTCCCCTTACCAACTCGCCTCCTTCGGGAAGTGGCACCTTGGCGGTGGCGACAACGGCCCTGCCACGCTCGGAGGATGGCCTGAATTCCGTGGATACCTGACTAATATCCCAGACTACTTTAACTGGTCCAAGGTAGAGAATGGCGTCACCACCGATAATTACACCACCTACACCACCACCGACCAGGTCGATGACACTGTCAACTTCATCAACACTCAGACCGAGCCTTGGTTTGTCTGGCTCGCCTTCTCTGCGCCTCACACGCCTTACCATAATCCTCCCAGCGACCTCCACGACTACCCCGTCTTCCCTATTAATAATAACAACGGATCGGTTACAGGAGCGGACCAGCGACCAGCCTACGAGGCTTCCCTACAAGCGCTCGATACCGAGATTGGCCGTCTCCTAGAGACCGTTGACCTCACCACCACGAACGTCATTCTCATCGGAGACAATGGTACCCCTGGCGGAGTCATCCAAGCCCCCTACTCACAAGATCACTCTAAAGACACTCTCTACGAAGGAGGAGTACGCGTTCCCATGATTGCGGTTGGACCCGATGTAACCCGTCGCGGTAAAAGCACCAAGATCGTGCATTGTGTTGATATTTTCTCCACCGTTCTCGACCTCGCTAACATCGACATTCCCAGCGCCACCTCCTCTGTAGATGTTATTGATTCACAGAGCCTCCTACCAGTCTTTAGCGGTACCGACGTGGCAGAGCGTAGCATCGTAGCAGAGCGTCACACCACCAATATCGGTGAAGTAGGGCGTACCATTCGCCTTGCCAGTCACTCGGACTACAAGCTCATTATTTTTGGAGACCCGACCAGCGCCGCTGATACCTCCACCTATGAGATGTACCGTATTACAGACGACATCAACGAGCAAACCCCGCTCACGATTCCAGCAGTCATCGGAGACGACCACTACCTCGCCTACACCGCACTGATCGCAAAGGATGAAGGCCTTGGCCCTGTAGCCCTGCCCGGAAACATTTATCTAGAGCTGCCTGCGACCACAGGCTCCCAATCCGTCCCAGGACAAGGAGGAGTTGTTCCGACTAGCATTACCATTGACGGAGTAGAGGCCACCTTCATCTCCCGAGTAGATCCTACCGAAACCGTTGACCGTTACTGGGTGAAGTGCTCGTTACCGACTGATGCAGGCGCCCCTTACACCCAAGCCATTGTCACCTTCCCCCCCAACGATAATGCCAACCAAGGCGATCGAATCTTCACCGCAATTAACATCGTCACCCTTGACGAGTAAACGATTCGCCTTTCCCTCTCACAGAGACAATCCACCGGAAAGCTTCACCTCACTTCCTCCTGGCGCTCCGATGTAAATTTTCGCGCGGCTTCAAAATCATTAATTAGTCGATCTATAGTGCTTGTAACGTTCTTCTCTCGGCACTGATTCGACATAAGGACTCGATGCTCCTGAAACAACATTCCATGTCTCTAAGTCATTGGAGGATTCTAAGATTGCCCCCTCGTACTCCACTGTTACATTATAACTGTCATCCATTAGTCGATTGGTATTATTCAACGTCACCCGTATAGGCTCACTAGTGGTATTTATCGACTCTCCGGATACGCGTACATGTAACTTATTAATCATCTCCCTACCTATTTTTTCGTACGACGGCGCGGTAAAGTGTACATTCCCATTGAGCGCCCGCGTTGGTAGCACATAGAAGTCGTAGTCCGTTCTGAGAGGTAGTACGTTGAATACTTGATCTGTTATGTTATCGCTCGCCACGTCTGTAGGCTGTACTACGAATACTGGAGTATCATCAGTAGGCCCTTGCATCTGTGACAACTCAGTACGCCATTGCAAGAAACGATTGAGATACTGCCTACCCTGCGCTGACCAACGAGAATCATCCCACTCGCCTTGAGACCAGACAACGAAGTCCACAGCTCCTTCTTCCCAGCCGACTTCTGACAACTGACCTTTTAAGTCTATCCACCCACTATTTTCTGCCCCTGTACTTGTGAAATGCTCAACACCTTGATTACCGTGCCCGACCACGATACAATACACATCTTCACCCGTCCTGCGTTGGTAAGAGTCCGCCCAATACCATAGCATATTAGGCGACCCTCCCGCTCGTCTCGTGTTCCATCCGTATTGATCGGCTCCGTTCATATCCCAGACTTCCCAGCTTCCTTGCGGGCTAAAACCTAAAGCCCCTTCTGTGCTGGCGATCTCCGGTGTGGTGAGATCAGTGGCTGTGTCCCAGATGAACACGCGGGGATTCACCGCCGCTCGGGTTGACGTCCTAAAATCGCCCGCTACACCAGGAGAGCCTGCCGCGTTAGATTGCCCGTTGATAATTACCCTTTTATCGGCATAGAGCACTAGGCTCATTAATAGGTATGTGATTAGGTTTTTCATTTCTAATGCGTTTAGGTTTATTTTTAGTGATTAATTAAAATGCTTACTTGAGCTACCTTTCCAAAATTATTAACGATCTTCACGTCCACTTGAGTATTGCTGACATATACGAAGTTCACGGTAGGTTTACTACCTGACACTCCTTCATGTCTCTCGTACACTGTATCTAAGATCTCCGTTGAAAACCTCTGGTAATAGTAATCTACATGACCAGCACGGCCATTAGAGGCTGCGAGGACGTAGAACATTTTAGCTCTAAATTGGATCACCGACGCGAAGTCGCTTTTGAGCAAAAACTCCGGATTGAAGCTCACCGTAACTGTAGATGAGGCGGGAACATTCTCTCTAATCAACAGTCTCTGGTTAGATCTTACGTCAGTGACTGCAGGTGATAGAGATTTGGTTGGATTATTGTTATTAATAGCTACTTCTGCGTTTCCTCCTGGCTCCAGAATACTCACAACGCCCTCGCTCCATGTTGAAGCCGCTCCGTTAAAGGGTTCTTGAGATACTTCACTGGAAAGGGATGAGTCCTCTTGCGGGATAGTTTCTAGATCAAATTTCACCCACTTTGTACCATTGCTAATATACGATCCAGCGCCAGAGTCTCCGATCTCCTCACCTCCTAAGACTTCGATCACATGACCTTTTCTGCTTATAGGCGACCATGCTTGTGTTTTAGTTTCGTTGTTACAGTTATCTAGGAGATCAAAATTTCTGACTGCAACTTCAGCAAAGGAGCTCGCAATGAGGGCTATTATTAGTAGTAATTTCATGCTATTTTTTTTGGGGGGAGGAGGGAGGTTGCGGTGACGGCGGAGATACAGGCAGCTAATAGAGTAGTTAGAATGGTGAAAGGAAAAGAAAAAACCCTCTAAACCTTTATAAATAAAAGCTTAGAGGGTTTTTGGTAGGGCCGGTGGGACTTGAACCCACGGCCAAGGGATTATGAGTCCCCTGCTCTAACCACTGAGCTACAGCCCCATTAGAATACGCAGTATTACGCTGTCAATTTCCTCTTGGCTATCTCAAAATTGTACTTTTTATCGCTAAGCTTAAGTGAAATTAAATATTCTCCTTTTCGTCACAGGCTTGATTTGCTTTAGTATAAACAATATGAAGGAGCTATTAGAAATGGGTGGAGTAATCACGTGGATTCAAGCCGTCCTCTTGTTCAGCGCCCTTGTCTTGATCTTTGAGAGAGTACTCTACTTCCAAACAACTCGCCTCAACGAATCTCAGCTCCTTACAGGGCTGGCGAATCACCTGCGCAAAAAAGCCTTTGCCGAAGCGATCCACGAGAGCAGATTAGCCTCGGGTCCAATGGGTCGAATCCTACACACCATCACAACCCGTCACCAACTCGAACGCTCTGAACTCCGAGGCGTCGCTAGTGATGCAGTTGGCTTAGAATTGCCAGGTCTCGAAAAAAACCTCCGAGGGATTTTAACCTTAGTCTACCTCGCCCCTCTGACCGGCATGCTCGGTACGGTTTTAGGAATGATCGATATCTTCTCTGACGTCGCTACAGAAGGCGGGTACATCGTTCAAGCAAAGTTGGCCGAAGGACTGTTCACCAGCTTAACCACGACTGCCATCGGCCTAGCAATCGCCCTTTTTAGTTACATTTGTTACATGTACCTCTCCGCTAGGGCGCAGAAGGCTCTTAATCGCATGAATGCGGCCTCAGTTAATCTCGTCAACGTCATCATTGATGCGCGAAATTATAGCGAGGTCGTCTCCATCAAGGAAGAAAACACTCTCACTCCCGAGGCTAAAAATGCATAAGCTAACGCTGCCAAAGCACCCTAACGTTCTCTTTCTTGTTATCGTTTTCGATCTCTTGGCGCTAGTTGCCGCTTATGGGTTCTACGCTACAAACTGGGTTGGTGAAGCGGGTATTCCCGTTAAGCTCTCTAGCCATGAGGCTCATTCCTACGAGCTTTCCGACCATCATGTTGTAGTCAAAATCTTCACCGACCGCTCAAACAACTGTGTCGTAGGGCAATCAGCAGTCCCTCTCAACCGCCTTAAACACGAGCTCAACAGCCTTAAAGAAGAGCGCGGCATCGACCAAGTACTGCTCATGATTGACGAGGGAGCAAGCGTCTCGCGCGAACGCTCCGCGATTGCAATCACTAAGGAGCTCGATCTCTCCTGTATCCTAGTAACTTCTCCCTCCGAATAATCGCATGGTCAACCAGGATAAAGGGCATCTCTACTTTTGGCAAACGTCCGAGTCCTCGGTGGTTAGAATTTGCGCAGCCGTATTATTCAGCGGAGTGCTGTTGTTCTTATTCTATCAGTTAATCCCTCTCCCTCTTTTAAGTTCAGCCCCAGAAAACCCACCAAAAACAAGCCTCCGCGCTCCTGACCTGACAACTGTTTCAGCCACGCTAATTGCCACTGAGCGCCCCCTCTCGGAGTACCTAATTAGTGACTCCCTCCAGTCCAAGCGGTCTATCCTCTCATCTGTTAATGCCTCGCTCGATTTACACTTGGCCGAGCTCATCCGAAGCTACCCTCGTTTTCGTCCCTCACATGAAATCAACTACGCAGAGGTTCCGGTAACGATTCCAAATCGTACCCGCAGGCAAACTCTGCGTCCCGTAACACCATCTCGATCTGTAGTAACAACCGCCATCCCTCCCCTCGCGCCTCAGATAGATTTCCAAGTAGTAACCTCGACGCAGCCGCCTCTAACACTTCCTCTCCCCCCCTTCGATACGCTAGGCCAAGGACGTTCAACACTCACCTATCTAGTCTCCGTTTCTGAACAAGGGGAACTGCGCTACGCTCTACCCTCCATGCCTGCTTACACGAGCAAAAAACTCGAAGATTGGATTCGCTCTATCGACTTTCCCAGCACTACCAAACCCGTGTCCTACCGCCTCCAAGCAAAAATGGTGCGAAAATAGGAAACTAGCACTTGATTATTTCTCTTAATCTCATCACGCTCATCCTATGACTGAACGTAGAGTAGTAGTTACCGGACTTGGCGCACTAAGCCCTCTAGGACTTGATGCCCAATCTACTTGGGATGCCATGAAGGAAGGAACCAGCGGAATTGCGGAAATCACCCTCGTGAATCCAGATGACTATCCTGTCAAAATCGCTGGCGAAGTAAAAGGCTTTGACCCTAAACCCTACTTTGGTAACCCTAAAGACGCTCGACGCGCAGACCGCTACGCTCAACTCGCCATGGCTGCCTCCAAAATGGCGATCGAAGACTCTGGCATCGCAGACGCTGGTTATGACCCTGCAATGGTTGGTGTAATGGTAGGAAGTGGTATCGGCGGACTCGGTACTCTGGAGCGCGAACACACTAACCTGCTCAATAAAGGCACGGCTAAAGTCTCCCCTTTCACCATTCCGATGATGATCTCCAACATTGCCAGCGGTATGATCTCTATGGAATATAACTTCGGCGGCCCGAACATGGCTATCGTCACCGCTTGTGCCACCGCTAATCATAGTATCGGCGAAGCCTGGCGCATGATCAAATTTGGTGACGCAGATGCCTTTGTCTGTGGCGGAGCAGAAGCCTCCATCCTGCCTATGGGAATTTCTGGTTTTAATAACATGCGTGCACTTTCTACACGTAATGACGACCCAACCGCGGCCTCTCGTCCGTTCGACACTGGTCGTGACGGCTTTGTAATGGGAGAAGGCGCAGGTGTGATCGTGATTGAAGAATACGAAGCCGCTAAGAAACGTGGTGCCAACATCATCGCAGAGCTATCCGGCTACGGTCTCAGCGCCGATGCCCATCACCTCAGCGCTCCTTCACCGGACGGATCTGGCCCTGCCCGCGCCGTCAAAATGGCTCTTAAGCATGCTAAGCTTAACCCTGAAGACATCACCTATGTAAATGCGCATGGAACATCAACCCCACTCGGTGATATTTCTGAGACCAATGCCATTAAACTTGCCTTTGGTGATTACGCCAAAAACGGGCTACTTGTCTCTTCTACCAAGTCCATGACTGGTCACCTACTAGGCGCGGCAGGCGGAGTCGAAATCCTCGCTTGTCTAAAAGCGATCCAAGATGGAGTCATCCCTCCGACGATCAACCTACAAGATCAAGACCCTGAGTGTGACCTCGACTACTGTGCGAACACCGCACGTGAAGTAGCAGTAACAGCCGCCGTCAGTAACTCCTTTGGGTTCGGTGGGCATAACGCTACCCTCCTCGTCAAAAAGCTCTCTTAAGGCTGTGAAAACCTGGACCGCTAGCCAAGATCATCTCCGTTTCGCTGAGACGGATATGTTTGGCTGGGCCCATAATTCACATTTTCTGCGTTTTGTCGAAAATGCCGAGCACGAGCTCCTCGCCAGTATTGGCGAAAAGCCTGTTTCCGAAGAATACGGTTGGCCCCGTGTAAACTTTACTGTCGATTTTCGCAGTCCTCTCGTCTTTGGCGACACCTACACCGTCTCCCTCGTCCTTGTTAAGCTGGGCACCTCTTCGATAACATGGGGTTTTCTCGTCCACTCCTTGGACCGCCTCATTGCCGAGGGCAAAATGACCTCGGTGCAAGTTGGACGGGACAAAAAAGCCGC
>JALZUI010000074.1 GCA_023301545.1 Akkermansiaceae bacterium | reverse complement strand
TACCTCGGATTAAACTACTACTTCCATGGAGACAATTCCAAGGTTTTAGTCGCCGTGGAATATGACCAAGTAAACGGCACCGGCGCCGAGGATAGTGATGCCGTCACATTTTCCGCCGCTTACCGTCTTAAGTTCTAAATTCCTTCTCAATATTTAAAACTGATAAGCGCAACCTCATGGTTGCGCTTTTTTTTGCGTTGCTGACGCTCGAAAGTGACAACTTTGTCACCATCACCGCTTTGACAACTGGGGAGCACTTCCGCTAGACTCACCGCAATGCGAGGACAACTCGCTTCTATCTTAACCCATTAGACTATGATTAAAACAATTGCCGCCATCGCCCTCACGACCTTAGCCTCCTTCGGGCAAGCCTCTATCAAAGCAGGAGAAAACATCCAACTCGGATCTGGAAGCGAAACTCTCGTTTTCAAAGGCTCAGACACTATCGGTTGTAAGATGGCTCCTCAACTTGCCGAAGCCTACATCGCCTCAGGAAACGCTGTGAAATTCGATATCGCAGCTGAGGGATCTTCCTCTGCATTCAAGGCTCTCCTCAATGGCACCGCTAATATTGGCATGAGCTCTCGCTCGATCAAGGATGAGGAAAAAGGCAAATTTACCGCTAAAGGCCAGGAAGCTGTCGAAACCGTTGCCGGAGTCGACATGATCGCCGTAATCGTAAATAATGCGAACGGAGTACAAGCACTCACCAAGGAGCAAATCAAAGGCATTTTCACCGGAAGCATACAAGACTGGTCAGAAGTTGGCGGAACTCCTGGAGAAATCGCAGTTTACACTCGAAACGAAGCCTCAGGAACTTACAAAACCTTCCAAAAGCTAGCAATGGACAAGGTTGATTATGGCTCCAAATCAGCTAAGCAAGCAGGTAACACTCAAATCGTAGAACAAGTTTCTAAGAACGCGAATGGCATCGGATACGTAGGCCTCGCTTATGCGGAATCTGAAGGCGTAACTTCCATCACCGTTGATGGCATTGAAGCATCTCCAGACTTCGCTGATAGCTACCCTCTATCCCGTAACCTTTACTACTACACTATTGGTGAACCAAATGGCGAATCCAAGAAATTCCTCGAATGGGCAGCAAGTAGCAAAATCGCAGGAAAGATCATCCAAAAGGTAGGCTTCATTCCTGCTAAATAAATTAGGGAGTCTTAACTATTTCTCTGTATCCTCCGCCTTCCCCAAGGCGGAGATTTTTTGCTTTTAACCTCCTCTAAATCAATACCCTTCGGGCTTCATTGACTCCCCCTAAAAAAAGGCACCTTTCAGAGGAAATAAACACGTGACAAGCCTGTTCGTTTACCTCAAATAAGTTACCTATATTAGGATCGATCCTCAGCATACTTCTCATTGATGAAAAAGACGAAAACAGACTCCCCGTTCTCCAAAGGGAAAGGCCTCAAGATATTTGGGATCGGAAAACAGGAATTCATTAAGTTTTTCTTCGGAGGCAACGCTGTCATCTCGATTATTGCGCTTATTTTAATCTCGCTTCTGCTCGTCAAGGAAGCCGTCTACTTCTTCCCCGATTATAAGACGAACCTCAATATCTACCGCCAGTCTGGTAAAGAATTTGCCGACATTGCTAAAGAGCAACTGAAATACCAAGAGGAAATCGCCTCACTCACCACCAATCTTAAGCAGTACGAAATTTTCCACCGCGCAGGTGCGGACGCGTACATCCCTCAAGTCTTCGTTGGATTCCAGAACATCGCACGGGAACAAATGCGCGAGGAAATCCTCAACATCAAAACCGCCAAAGAACGGATCGATAGCAAAGAAATCATCTGGGAAATCTGGGCCGAAGATGAAGACCCTGAAAAACAAGCCCTCGCAAAAACACAACAGGCCGAGGCAGAGCAAAAACTAACACAGGCTCAGGATGACCTAACGGTTCGAATCCAAGAAATTGCTAAAAAGATAAAAATCTCCGACCTCACTCCACAGCTACAAAGCAAAGCCCACTTAGTTAAACGCGATCAACCCGAGGCGATCCAAAAGCTCAAAGACACTCTCACTGAGCTCTACTCTCGCTACGCCACCGATTCTTCCACGCCGAAGTATATCAAAACCATCAGCGCCCGTGGCTCCGCCAAGCGCTCCGAGCTCGCGCAACAGCCTCTTTTTCAACAGCTCTCTGGTATCGAAAAAGTTCTCTACGCCTCTGACCGCGACTACACCAATTACATCAACCGTATGCGGGATCAAACCCTAGCCGTCAGTGAGCGCTCTTACGCCTTTCTCTCCTCCGCGGCCAAGAAGCGAAGCATCGAGCAAGGAATTCCCGAAGCCACCCCCGAGAAACGCCGCAGCCTCGAAATCGAGCTCGAACGTCTAGTCACTGAGGACCAAGACTACGACGCCTTAGCGCAGAACGTGTATGTGACCATTCCAGAACACGATCAGCTCATCGAACAAATGATGAACGTGACCACTCCTGAGTTCGCAAAACTCCCTGAGCTCAGCGAATTCACGAACCGGGGTGCACGTGAATTCCATAAGGAATTGCAAGAATCTGTCGAAGGATATGAAGAGTTCATGCTCTCAAAAAATCAGCAGTTGAAAGAATGGCGACATGATGACAAGATCGGCTTTTTCAAGACCTTAACCGGCTTTATTTTTGGTAAAGAATGGGTCGCTAATAGCTCCTGGCATAACTTTTTCGGTCTGCGCCCCCTCTTCGGAGGCTCACTCTTTATCACACTCATCGCCATCTCGATCGCCACCCCATTTGCTGTCGGTGCAGCGATCTATGTCAACCGGCTCTCTAATCCTTTGGAGCAAACGATTATCAAACCCATTTTAGAATTCATTCAGGCCATCCCCTCTGTTGTCTTGGCCTTTCTGGGAGTCGTCATTGTGGGGCAAACAATCCTCAAAATCTCTTACACCTCCTGGCTCGAATGGGTTCCCGGCTTCCCGGCACTGGGAGAGCAAATGATGCTCACCGCTGGCGTACTCCTTGCCTTCATGGCCATCCCTACCATGTTCACCCTTGCCGAGGACGCCATCAATAACGTCCCTAAGTCATACTACGAAGCCTCTCTCGCTCTTGGCGCTTCTAAGCTTGAAACTGTTTTCCGTGTGATCATCCCGTCAGCTCTCTCTGGAATTGTGGCTGCCGTGATTTTAGGATTCGGCAGAATCATTGGAGAAACGATGGTCGTCCTTCTTGTTGCTGGTGGAACCATCGCATGGCCAGAGAAAATCACCTCCCCCGTTCACACCATGACAGGTCTCATTGCTCAATCCACAGGAGAAGCCGCTCCAGGCAGCATCCAGTACCGCGCTCTCTTCCTCGTTGGCTTCGTCCTCTTCCTCATCTCACTTGTCCTCAACTCCCTCGCCCAAGCCTTCATTAAGCGCTACGGCAATAAAGGTTAACCCGCTCTATCTATGGAACCAAACCCATTTGCCCCCGGTAATAGCAAACGCGTCACCAAGGAACTCGCTCAGCGTTCCGTTCTCATGGCGGCCACGTATTCGATCCTTTGCTTCACTCTCTTCATCTTTGGGCTCATCATCTGGCGTGGCGCTCCAGTCCTTCACCAGTACGGCACGGAGTTTCTCACGCGCAAGCCCGAGTCCTTGGAGCTGGTTACCTATGATGCGGGCAAGCAATTATCGATCCCTGCCAAGAGTTTCAAAACCCTCCAGAAGTACAATCCTCGCGAAGGACTTTTCACCGACATTCAGGATTCCTCCCGCAGCACTGAATACCGCACCTTCAAGATTGAACCTGGTAGCGTGATTGGCGATGGGTACTTAAGTAATGTCGAAGTTTATAACAATTTCACTGCCAAATACCTAAAACGAGAATTTACAGCCCCTGCAGGATTTGAACTCTCCCAAGATACGGAATTCCAAGTCAGCCCAGATAGCTATACAACCCTCACCTCGCAGTCTCCAAAGTTGCAAAGCTTCCCAGCGCAAAGCATCACCTTGGAAAGCAAAAGCTACTCCGTTAATTTCCAGCAAAAAGAAGGTCAAATGCAGGCCAAGACGCTCGTCAAGTTGGCGAAGTCTCCCCTCATCTACAAGCTCTACGGAAACCTAACCGACGTCGCCGATGACAAGCCCGCCGAGCTTATGCCTCTCTACATTCCTAGAGCGCAAAGCGTCCTCCTGACTCCTGAGCAATATCAAGCATGCCTAGCAGACACCGGCGATTTCAAGGCCCTAGAAGGAACCGAAGTCATCAACACCACCGAGCGCATTAGCTTCACCATTCCTGCGGGCAAACATACGCTTCCTCTCTCTTCGCTCAAAACCCTCTTGGAGGAAAACCCTGCTGCCAGCGCGCTGCATTCCCACAATCTGGAAAAAGGGGCTATTTTCCTCGATATGAAGAAGACCAGCGACAGCCTGCTTCTCCCCCTCAGCGAATTTGAAGCCCTCCAACAGGACAATCCTCAGCTCAAAATTTCTGACATCGGCAGCACTTCGTACGAAAGCCCCTACAAGGAATTCACCCTTACTAAGGCCGCCCAAATCAAGCTCCCCACCACCGACATGTCAGCCTTCAAGGCCGCTAACGCAGGGGCGGTTAATGAAAACGGTCAACCTCGCCTCAAGTCCCTCTCCGAGAAAGTTTTCCCATACTCCGCTGGCGGAATCGCAGGCCCTATCCTGGGGACCGCTACACTTGTCATTGCCTGTATGATTATCGGGTTGGGCATCGGGGTCTGTGCCGCTATTTTCCTCGGGGAATACTCTCGCCAGGGCAAGCTCATCTCTACCATTCGCCTTTCCATGATGAACCTCGCAGGAGTGCCTTCGATCGTATTCGGAATCTTCGGGCTCGGGCTTTTTGTCTCGCTCGCACCCAAGATGACCAGCACTCCCTCCATTGATGACAAGTTCCGCTTCCCTGTCATTCCTAGCTTCAGCCAACCAGATCTACGCACCCAGGAGAAAGAGCGCATCATGATCATCGATAAGGATAAGGAACTCGTTCACCAACTCCGCTCGGCGCAACAGCAAGGCCTCGAGCGCTATTACACGGGATGGACCTTCCTCTCTTTCCAAGGATGGGGAAACTCCCTCATCGCAGGTGCCTTCACTCTCGCCATTATGGTTCTGCCTATCATTATCACCTCTTCCGAGGAATCGCTCCGGGCCGTTCCCAGAGGCTTCCGCGAGGCCTCTCTCGCCCTAGGGGCAACTAAATGGCAAGCGATTAAAACCGCCGTCCTCCCCTACGCTACTCCCGGTATTCTTACTGCCTCGGTCTTAGGGATTACTAGGGTCGCAGGGGAAACTGCGCCCATCATGTTCACAGCGGCCGTCGCCGCCAAGTCGGACCTCCCGACAAACTTTAGCGCCCTCCCCGGAGTTGGTTTGGATAAGTTCTTCTCCTTCCTCTCTCAATCCGTGCAGGCCATGCCCTACCACATTTACACCATCGCAGGAAAACTCCCCCCCTCCATTCATATTAAGCCCATGCAGTACGGCTCCGTTTTAGTCTTCATGCTCATTGTCATGATCTTTGCAGGGCTTTCCGTCTGGCTCCGTATTCGCGTACGGAAGAAATACAAATGGTAACCACAACCCTCTCTCACTTCACACCTATGGACACTCCAGAACGCAAACCCATTATCGAGATCGACGACCTCTCTTTCTCCTACAATATGGGCAAAAAAAATACTCTTCAGAATATTTCTCTCGATTGCTTAGAGAACAACGTGACTGCCTTTATCGGCCCCTCAGGTTGTGGTAAATCAACCCTCCTCCGCTGTCTTAACCGCATGAACGACCTCGTAGAGACCTCATGCGTAACTAATGGCGAGGTTCGCATTATGGGCAAGAACATCAACGCCAAAGATGTTGATCCTATTGAGCTCCGTAAGAATGTCGGAATGGTTTTCCAAAAGTACAACCCCTTTCCGAAAAGCATCTACGACAATGTCGCCTACGGCCCTCGTATTCAAGGAATCAAGGACCGCTCCACGCTTGATGGCATCGTAGAAAAATCCCTGCGTGACTCCGCCCTCTGGGATGAAGTCAAAGACCGTCTCAAGGACTCAGCCCTCGGCCTCTCGGGTGGTCAACAGCAACGCCTGTGTATCGCCCGTACCATCGCCGTGGCCCCAAAAATCATCCTCATGGATGAGCCCTGTTCAGCCCTTGACCCCATCGCCACTGCACACGTAGAAGAGCTCATCACCAAGCTCTCCGTAGACTACTCCATTGTTATTGTAACGCACAGTATGCAGCAAGCCTCTAGGGTGTCTCACCAAACAGCCTTCTTCTATATCGGCGAGCTCATTGAATTCGGCAACACCAGCGACATCTTCACCAAGCCCCAACACAAAAGAACCGAAGACTACGTCTCCGGCCGCTTTGGGTAATGCTTAGTCGCTCATTGACTCTTCACTGAAGCGATTACAGAGGGGCGTATAGAGAAGTCATGAAGAATGTTAACTATACAATATTACTACAGATCATTTCGTTCGTATTCGTCCCTTTATTTTCTCACGAAAAACAAGTCCCTCTACATTGGGATGAGAATTGGAATGTAACTAATACAGGATCACCTTGGACTTTAGCTGTAGTTCTAGCAACAGCACATGCGGCAACAGTGTTTACTCTAGTTCTAGCGTATAAAGCGCACGCCTCTAATTTAAAAAGAATTGGTAGTAAATCTGTTAAATATAATGCGAAACCTCTGCTATTGATTTTCTTTGCAATCGCATTCATTACCTTTTCCTTGTATCATATACTACAATATAAAGCTCATCACTTAGATCTAAACCTCCTCAACTTAGTGATTATTATATCCATATGTTTTTGGAGTTTTTCTCCTGTCATGGTAAACATCAAACAAAACATTTATATTGGATTCAGGACCTCCACAACTCTTACTGACGCGGCAGAATGGGCAAAACAAAATAAGACTCTGTACGCTATTACTACGGTAATATGTTTAATCGCATTTGCGTTATTTAGCTATATCAAGCTGAAATAAATCCGTCACAAATTCAAAGTTAGCTAAACTCAAGTAAGTTCCTTAGTCACAGACGCGGCTATTACTTTTTGCTCCCCGCAGATTACGTAGATGGACACTGGTTTTAGGCGAACTGAGGAGAGGGGATTTGAGATGTGACAGACTAAGCAGCTAGCTACGGTCGGTTACAGCACTCCCCGGGCTTTGAGGTTGTTGAGGCGGCGAGTTACGTCGATTACACCGTCGATCGTCACTTGTGTGTAGCTCCTGCCATCGGTTGTATCAACTCCGTGTCCTGGGTCTAGGTCACGCAACCCTTGCAGGGCCCCGTCTTCATGGTGGAAGACCTCTACGCACACTGTATCGAGCTGGCCTGTTTTAGCGGCAGCGGTCATTAGGGTGGGAATCCATCCATCATCAGTGGAGAGGCAGCCACGTGTCGTTTTTGCGGAGGCGTGGAAAATTCCAAGTTCGTTACGGCTCGCTAAATCTGCGATAAGAGTCTCGTTCTCAGCCATGCTGAGACCAGAGTCTCCACAGTGGGCGGCGTCAACCATCAGCTTCATAACAGGCTCCGCCATTAATGCGTTAGTAGCAGTAATCACAGGAGCGGCCTTGGCTATACTTGTGAAGGTGGTGAACTCCCCAGTACGGAGAAATTCGAGATTCCAACACGTGATCGAAGAACCAGCAACACCCGCTTCTTGATAAGCGCGGTGGTGCACCTTGGCTAACTGCTTAACAGCAGCTTCATACGCAGCGCCTTCTAATGTAGGGCGACCAGACATCCACTCCTCAAAAGAAGTAGAAGCAACCGTCACGACTCCATATTGTTTGGCGACCTTTAACCCTTCGACCAACTGAGCCACTGTCCCCTCTTCATTAGCAGGATCCCATGGGTTTTCGCCACCGACCATCATTATGGTTTGCAGCTCTAGCCCTAAGTCTTTGATTCCTTCGAAAAGCTCCTTTATGTCTTCCGCGTTCGTCCCAGGAAAACAAGAAATCTGAGTCAGATCAACCTTAACGGGCGAAAGCTCGACCTGACTTTGCGTTTCCGCCAGAGCGATAATCACGCCCGCCTCATTGCGAGGCAATGATCCATTTTCTTCAGGGACAAGAGCTCCTACAAACTTCGCGTGCGTTGGAAGGATTCCAACTTTCACATCGGTCTTATTTTCAATCGAGCGGGACATAACGGCATTAATTTAGAAACCAAAACAATAATTGGCAACTTTCTTTTACTAGGTATTCAGCACCACTTTTAATAGTCAAATTTAATTACAAAAAAATACACGAAGAGCTTGTAAGGCTGCGCTTAGTAATTTGTAAGCTAATACTATTATGACCGCCGCATCACTAACCCCCGACACCGACCCCCTCACTTGGAGAGCTTGGTTAGAAGAACATGGATCTAAGCTCCTTCTCTTCGCTCGCCAGCAATCGCGTAGTGAACAAGATGCTGAAGACATTTTTCAAAATGCGCTCGTCAAGCTTGCCAAGAAAACCTCCTCTGGTGAATTCACTGGCGGTCAAAAGGCCTGGCTCCCATACCTTTACACCCAAATCCGTCGCGAAGCAATTGACCTAGGACGCAAAGTAGACCGCCGCGACCGCCGCGAGCAAACAGTAGTAGATGACGCCAAAGCGCTAAACTCCGCAAACCGTGATCCATGGTTTGAAAGCTCTGCCGACATGACTGAGCGCGCAGGCATCCTGCAAGAGGCCATACAAGAGCTTCCTGACAAGTTTTCCGAAGTGGTCGTCATGAAAATCTGGGGAGACCAAACCTTTGCTGACATTGGTGAGGCCCTCGACATCTCTATTAACACGGCAGCCTCACGCTATCGATACGGGCTTGAAGCCCTTCGTAAAAAACTCTCAACCCAGCGCTCCATCGGCGAGCTCTAAGTCATAATCACCCCATAATGAACGAATCCGATTTACAAGAAATGGAAAACGAGCTCCAAGCGCTGACTCCTCGACAGATTTCTGCAGATACCCTTGATCGACTCGACGTAGAGCTCTTTGGCTTTAGCTTATCCCAAAGCCGTCCTACCGCCTTGGAAGAAGAACAGCTCAATTCCTACGAGGAATTAAAAATCGAAAGCGAGCTCTTATCTCTCTCTCCTAGGAGCCTAGAAAAAAGCTTCCTTGACCAACTCGATCTCATTCCTGCCGAAGCGGACCTTCTCAACACCGCGCCCGCTGCGCTTTCGAACGATTTCCTCGATAACCTCGCACACAAACTGGAGAATATTGAAGAATCGTCCGACACCAGCCCAAATGTCATCCCCTTCCCTACCTCTACTCCTCAGAAGCGCGGCTCGAACTGGAAATGGTATAGTACAGCCGCGGCAGTGGCTTGTATCGGGATTTTCAGTGGACTCACTCTGACCCAACCGGCTAATCAAAACAGCCCTGTAGCGCATTCCCCTCAAAACACCGCTCTGGATAGTGACCGCTTACAAAACGTCAGCGTTGAATCAACCCTGTTCCAAGCTCAAAACCAAGGAGTCATCACCTCCCATGACCGCAACCAATACCGCGCTATGGAAGTTATCGAAATTGAGAAATACACTCTCAAGAACAGCGCTGGAAAAACAATCCTCGTAGAGCGCCCAGTTAAAAAAGTAGTCTACGTTCCGGTAGAGGCTGATTAAGCACTGACCCATTTTTTCATTGTTATAATAGTATATTGACCGAGAGGCGTGGAGGAATCCACGCCTCTTTGTTTTTTACGATTGCCAAGAGTACGAAATTTCCTCAAAAGGGAAACATAACAAAACATACAGAACTTGCTCTCGCCCCCTCAGGACGAGAAATGAGTTTTGCCCAAACTTTAGTCCACATATGAGCTTATACACAGATTACCTAGCAGAAATTAAGGAGCGTCAATCCCAAGGATTGAACCCTCAACCAATCGACAACGGAGCTCTCCTTGCCGAAATCGTAGCGCAGATCAAGGCCCCTTCTAGCGAGTACAAGAAGGACTCCCTCATTTTCTTCACCTACAACACCCTACCTGGAACCACCAGCGCCGCAGTAGTGAAGGCAAACTTCCTAAAGGAAATCATTCTTGGCGAATCAGTTGTAGAGGAAATCTCAGTGGATTCAGCCTTTGAGCAACTCTCTCACATGAAAGGAGGTCAATCGATTGAAGTTCTTCTCGACCTAGCTCTGGGGAGTCATGCCGACACCGCACAATCAGCCGCGGACGTACTGAAGACTCAAGTATTCCTCTATGAAGCTGACATGGAACGCCTAGAAAACGCCTTCAAAGGAGGTTCCGAGATCGCCAAGACCATCCTAGAAAGCTACGCTCAAGCAGAGTTTTTCACCAAATTACCAGAAGTCCCTGAGGAAATCGGCGTAGTCACCTACATCGCTGGAATCGGTGACATTTCCACCGACCTTCTCTCCCCTGGTAACCAAGCTCACTCCCGTTCTGACCGCGAGCTGCACGGGCAATGCCTGATCAACCCAGAAGCGCAGCAAGAGATCCGCGATCTCCAAGCCAAGCACCCTGGGAAAAGCGTCATGCTCATCGCGGAAAAAGGAACGATGGGAGTTGGTTCCTCCCGTATGTCTGGAGTAAACAATGTTGCTCTCTGGACAGGTAAACAAGCTAGCCAATACATTCCATTCGTTAATATCTTCCCGATCGTAGCTGGAACAAACGGCATCTCCCCGATCTTCCTGACCACTGTTAGTGTAACAGGCGGAATCGGAATTGACCTTGATAACTGGGTTAAGAAAAAGGATGCTAATGGAAACACCGTAGAAGATGAAAACGGAGATGCAGTACTAGAACAAGTCTTCCCTGTCGACACAGGCACCGTTCTCACGATCAACACCAAGACCAAAAAACTCTACAACGGAGAGCAAGAGCTAACTGATATTTCAGCGGCCCTCACCCCGCAAAAAGTCGAATTCATCAAAGCCCAAGGGTCCTACGCAATTGTCTTTGGTAAAAAGCTCCAAAGCTTTGCCGCTGCGACTCTCGGCGTTGACGCTCCACAAGTCTTTGCCGCTTCTAAGGAAATCTCTGTCGACGGGCAAGGCCTTACAGCTGTAGAGAAAATTTTCAATCGTAATGCGGTAGGAACAACTCCTGGGAAAACTCTCCACGCGGGCTCCGATGTACGCGTAAAGGTCAACATCGTTGGATCTCAGGATACCACAGGGCTGATGACCTCTCAAGAGCTAGAAGCCATGGCTGCTACCGTTATCTCACCAACCGTTGACGGCGGATACCAATCAGGCTGTCACACCGCTTCCGTGTGGGATAAAAAGGCGCAAGAAAACATTCCTAAGCTCATGAAGTTTATGAATGATTTTGGTCTCATTACCGCTCGTGATCCTGGGAATGGCTACCACGCCATGACCGATGTAATTCATAAGGTTCTCAACGACCTTACGATCGACGACTGGGCCATCATTATTGGAGGAGATTCTCACACTCGTATGTCTAAAGGGGTTGCCTTTGGTGCAGACTCAGGGACCGTTGCGCTCGCGCTCGCTACAGGCGAAGCCACCATGCCGATTCCTCAATCCGTCAAGGTCACCTTCAAAGGGACGCTCAAAGAACACATCGACTTCCGTGACGTGGTCCACTCGACCCAATCTCAAATGCTCGAAGAATTTGGTGAGAACGTCTTCCAAGGCCGCATCATTGAAGTACACATCGGAACCCTCCCTGCCGACCAAGCCTTCACCTTTACAGACTGGACGGCGGAGATGAAAGCGAAAGCGTCTATCTGTATTTCACAAGACGACACGCTGATCGAATCACTGGAGATTGCCAAGAGTCGTATCCAAGTCATGATTGACAAAGGAATGGACAACAAACCTCAAGTTCTCCAAGGCCTCATTGACAAAGCGAACACGCGAATTGAAGAAGTGCGCAGTGGCTCTAAGCCTGCCCTTACTCCTGATGCGAACGCTAACTACAGCGCAGAGTTCACCGTTGACCTCGATGTCATTGACGAGCCGATGATTGCCGACCCTGATGTCAATAACGACGATGTTTCCAAGCGATACACACACGATGTCATTCGTGGCCTCTCATACTACGGAGGAACCAAGGAAGTTGATCTTGGCTTCGTAGGATCCTGTATGGTTCACAAGGGCGATCTAAAAATCGTCTCCAAAATGCTCCGTAATGTCGAAGAGCAAGTGGGCAAGGTCGAGTTTCACGCTCCCCTTGTTGTTACCGCTCCGACGTACAACATTATTGATGAACTTAAGGCTGAAGGAGACTGGGAAATGCTCCAAAAGTACTCAGGCTTCGAATTCGACGATAACGCCCCCAAAGGAGCTGCGCGTACCGAATACGAAAATATGATGTACCTAGAGCGTCCAGGTTGTAACCTCTGTATGGGGAACCAAGAGAAAGCGGAGAAAGGAGACACCGTCATGGCGACTTCTACCCGTCTCTTTCAAGGTCGTGTAGTAGAAGACACCGACCGTAAGAAAGGCGAATCCTTACTCTCCTCCACTCCAGTTGTCGTCCTTTCTGCCATCCTAGGAAGAACCCCGACGCTAGAGGAATATAAGGCCGCAGTAGTGGGCATCCCACTTACCCAGTTCGCACCTCCGCTAGAGGCAATGAGCTCGTAGGCTACTTGGCCGTAAACCAAACAAAAAACGCAATGGGTTCGCCCGTTGCGTTTTTTTGTTTACCCCTTAATGAGTACGATCCTTATCAGGCCTTCTCTACGATCGTTCGCATCTGCTCCTTGGCTACAATGCGGACAGACGAGCCTTTTTCAATAAATTCGCCCTTCGTAATCACATCATAAATCGTCTCCCCTATTGCGATTTTCCCAGCAGGTCGAAGATCCATCGTGGCGACGCCAACTTGTCCCTCCAACTCCTCAACAGCTGAATCCACTTGCGCTACTGAGCCCCCTGCTCCGATTGTACGTTTCAGAACAAACCCAGGAATAGGCAGGTTAGGCAGATACTTTATCATCAATAAAATTAAGCCCAAACCACCGACAAGACCAATGGCAAGCGAGAGAAGCGGAAAGAAGAACACATCGACCACAGAGAATTTTTCGCCCGTGAAGAAGTCTTGCTCCCCCAGACGCTTAAAATCGAAACGATCTACCATCGAAAACAAAAGCGCTCCCACCATCATACATCCACCAATAATCCCCATGATCATCCCGGGGAAAATAGCAATCTCCAGAATAACGAAGATGACACCCAATACAAACACCGCAACGACCTCATAGCCTGCTAAATTACCGGCAACAAAATTCCCAAAAAAGAAGACCCCAAAGGCCGCTGCTGCGACTGCAATCCCTAATCCGAAACCAGGAGATTTCATCTCAAAATAAATTCCTCCAACCCCAATCAAAATCAATAAGCTAGACCAAGCCGACACATGCCAAGCGAGCGACTCAAACCCTGTTTGCTCAGCTACGACCACGTCCTCGGCAGTGAACCCAAGCTTCTGGAATAATTCTTCGCGTGACTCCGCAATTCCTTTAGCCAAGAGAGGCTTGCCTTTAAACTGCTGCACCGCCTCTGAGGCCGTTAGGGTAAGGAGTTTCCCTTTTTGTACTTTAGCTGGGCCATACCTCCGCACCCGTTCATCATCGATAAACATCATCATTTGCACGATTTCGGTTGGATGCCCCTTATCCTTTGTCACTGCACGAATGTTGGCATCGAAGAAAGACTCTAGCTTTCCGCGCATCACTTTTTCGATCTCTACCCCATTTCCATTAATGATAGCGGCCGCTCCAATCGTGCTCCCGGGCGTCATCCAGATTTCATCACAAGCAATCGAAATCATTGCACCCGCACTAATCGCTTCATCATCAATAAAAGCGTATGAAGGAACCTCTAAATCCCGCAGCTCATTCACCATTAAATCCTTAGTATCAAAAGCCAAGCCTCCAGGAGTATCGAGCTCAAAAATCACCGCCTTGGCGCCTTCCTCATTGACCCGAGCGAGCGTCCGCTGCCAGAACTTAAAGGACTGCTTATTCACCAGAGCCTTCTCACCAATCTCTAGCACCACGACCTTATCAGCATAGCTAACCAGCTCAGCAGAGAGCGGTAAAATCATCAAAAGAGCACTGAGAATACTGAAAAGCTTTGGCATAATGTATTATTAGGCC
Source organism: Akkermansiaceae bacterium (assembly GCA_023301545.1). Lineage (GTDB taxonomy): Bacteria > Verrucomicrobiota > Verrucomicrobiia > Verrucomicrobiales > Akkermansiaceae > WTJZ01. The sequence continues at coordinate 5,603 of JALZUI010000074.1, read as the reverse complement.
AGAGGGTTGGTCCTGTCAAACTCTAGGGGTGAATCGTTTATGCTTTACGATTTTCTCCGATTCCGTTTTAGTGCGATTTAACCCAAGAGCACCGTGGCCCGCATCTCCGACGATACCAAACAACAAATTCTCGACGCCAATGACATCGTCGAGGTCGTTACGCGTTACGTTCCAGACCTAAAACGAGCGGGTTCAACCTACAAAGCTTGCTGCCCTTTTCATAGCGAGAAAAGCCCCTCTTTCAACGTCAACCCACAACGCCAATATTATAAATGCTTTGGTTGTGGCGAAGGCGGCGACGCCCTCTCCTTTGTGATGAAACAGGAGAACCTCCCCTTTCTCGACGCTCTTAAGAAAATGGCAGGCTGGGCGAATATTTCGATCCAAATGCAGGAGGAAACTCCACAGCAGATTGCTGCTCGCAAAGGGAAGTCTCGCCTCATTGAACTGCACAATGACTTCGCCAAATTCATGCACGAGCTACTCCTCAAGGATCCCAAAGCGCAGCATGCGAGAGACTACCTTAAATCGCGAGGATTTGGCTCCGAGATGGCCTCAAACTGGCTCGTCGGCTACCACCCAGAAACTTCCGCTCAAGTAATTGAATGGGCTAAAAACAAAGGCTACAAAGCGCTCGAGTTAGTCGAAGCAGGCTTAGCGAATGCCAACGAGAATCGTCAGCGCGGGCTCTACTACCGCTTCCGCGACCGGCTCATGTTCCCTATCGCGAACGACTTTGGTGACATCATCGCCTTCTCTGGGCGCCAACTTCGCGAAGATCCACGCTCGGGGAAATACATCAATTCTCCTGAGACAACCATTTTCAAAAAATCCAAGGTCGTCTTTGGGCTTGATAAAGCCAGGAAACAAATTCCAAAAATCGGATTCGCCCTCCTGTGCGAAGGCCAAATGGACGTCATCGCCTGCCATGAACGAGGGTTTGACTTTGCGATCGCAACCCAGGGAACCGCCTGTACCCCAGAGCACGCTGTAATCCTAAAGCGCTACACGAAAAACGCCCTCATCTGCTTTGACTCCGACAAAGCAGGGCAAAAGGCCACTGAAAAGGCCTTTGTTGAATTAGCTAAAGTCGGCCTAACAGTAAAAGTCGTCGTCATGCCCGAGGGAGAAGACCCCGATTCGCTCATGCAGAAGCAAGGCGAGGAAGCCTTTGCCAAGTGCTTAGAAGGCGCGCTCGACTTCTTTGACTACAAGGTCCGATACGAGGCAAGCCAGCGTAACCTCGATAGCGCTAGCGAAAAAGCAGAACTGGCGAGCGAGATGAGCGAGTTACTAGCGGCCATGACTGACAACTTCCAGCTCCACGCTGCCCTCAGTTTTCTCTCCTCGCGCCTAGGAATCAGCGAGGACGACATTCGGAATGCTTCCCGTCGTAAAAAACGCCAGCAGCGCCCCGTCAGACCGAACTCTCCTAGCACTGAAGAGACTGACGAGCGGATCGAGCCGATCAAAATGCACCAAGGCCTCTCAGCACTCTGTCATATCGCGATGAATAGCCCCGAAGCCTACGACTGGATGCAGGATCAAATCGAGCCCTTAGCGGCAGCGAGTGACGGACTATCAGGACACAGCGTCTTCATGTCCCTCCTCTGTGAGCAGCCTCGCCCAGAGAACTCTAGTAGCGTCCTCTCCTTTATCGAGGGGCTTTCACCCCAACTTCGCCTGACGCTAACTCCGCTCTACAACCACCTTAACCCCGCACGTCCCATCGCTGCCGTCAGACAACCTATCGACGAAATGCAGCAAGTCTTCTATGACCTCTCCCTTGACTATATCGAACGCACCCGTAAGCGACTCGCGTTAGAAATAGGCCGAACAGACTTAGCAGTGTCAGAAATCAAGCACATCGAAGACCAAATTAAGTTTATTTCTCAATCCAAGGTTGAATTCCGCGAAATCGAGAAAACATAAAAATCTATTTACAAAAAAAGCCTCTCTGAGTAACTCTTAGCCATGCCTAAGGTATTTATCATCGGAGAAGATCAAGACCCCAAAGCCAAGTTTGGCTTTGATCTCAACCAATTAGAAATTAAAATCGGTAAGACCGAGGAAAACCATATCATCATTGCTGACTGTGATTCTGTTTCCTCACACCACTGTTCGATCTACCGTGTACTTGGGGGCTTCGTCATCAAGGATCTTGACTCTACCAATGGAATCACCATCGATGGCGAAAAAGTCAAAAAAGCTGAGCTCGTGGCCGCTTCCTCAGTCCATGTCGGAGACACTGAAATACGTTTTAGCCTCAGCAAGGAGGAGATCGCTAACCTCGGAAAAGAACCCGCAAACTCCAAGTTCTACGTAAGCCCTGAGCTCGTTCCTGAAATCGAGGCTCTACATCACGATATCATTGAATCAATCTCTCTCGATAAGCGCACGAGTAAGACTAAAGGATCAGAAAACGCCGAAGAAATAATCGACCTAAGTAGCCCCTCAAAGCCTAGTCCTCCTCCCCCGACGATTAGTAAAGCGAGTGGCGCGCCTACTATGGCTCGCGTGAGCGGCCTTCCATCGAATTCCGGTAATAGCTACAGACCGCCTGTAATTAATCGTAGCCGATCCAGAGCTAATACAACGAACCCTCTTGCGCTCTTCATCTTAGCTATTATGGGTTTCTTAATTGGGTTGGCGGCGTTCCACTATATCAAATACGATTCGAACCTCATCTCTGATTTATTAGAGAACAAAGTGACGTTAAAGCTTCCTCAAAAATAAAAGTTGAGCCCCCTTTAAAAATAAAAAAACCCCGAGCTGATTCAGCTCGGGGTTTTTTGTATGATACCACTTCGCTATTTCAGCGAAATGGTAGAGTTAAGAAGGCTTAACCAAGGGTAAACTCGACTACTTCTTCGTCTTCAGGTGGAGTGTCGTCCTTTTTCGCAGCAGGCTTGCTTGACTTAGCAGATCCACCACCGAGAGCTTTGATACTCATCTTAACGCGGCCTTTCTCGTCAACACCGATACACTTAGCAGTAACTTCCTCACCGACTTTCACTACGTCTTCCGTTCTCTCTACACGTCCTTGAGCGAGCTCAGAGATGTGGATGAGTCCGTCCTTACCAGGAAGTACTTGCATGAATGCACCGAACTTAGTCGTGCTCACGATCTTACCTGTGTACGTTTGATTCACTTCAACTTCAGCAAACATTTGCTCAAGGAGAGTTCTCGCACGATCCATGCTCTCAGGCTTGGCTGCGTAGATTTGTACCGTACCGTCATCGCTAACAGAAATTTCCGCGCCAGACTCAGCCTGCATGCTACGGATATTCTTACCACCAGGGCCAATGAGTTCACCAATCTTAGACTGGTCAATTTTCATCGTTTCGATACGAGGAGCATTGTCGCTCATTCCTTTCGCTTCGCTGATGATAGAGTTCATGTAGTCAAGAACGTCACAACGACCTTTTTGGGTCACGTCAATCGCAGCATCAAGGATGTCGAGAGAAACTCCAGGGAGCTTAAGGTCGAGTTGGTAACCGGTAACACCTTCCTTAGTTCCACAGAGTTTGAAGTCCATGTCGCCGAAGAAATCTTCTGAACCGATGATGTCGAGAAGGAGCTTGTGATCAAGTAGTTCACCAGCTTCGTTTTTCTCTGTTACAAGACCACAGGAGATTCCTGCCACAGGCGCCTTAAGAGGAACACCCGCTTGCATAAGAGCCATTGAGCCAGAACATACGGTCGCCATTGAGGTCGATCCATTAGAGGACATGATCTCTGAGCTGATACGCATGGTGTATGGGAACTCCTCAGGACATGGGAGAACTGGTGCGATGGAGCGCTCGGCAAGAGCACCGTGACCGATTTCACGACGATTCTGACCACCGAAACGGCCAGTTTCACCAACGGAGAATGGAGGGAAGTTGTAGTGGAGGAAGAAGTTCTTGGTATCTTCACCACCAGCGTAGTTGTCCATGTAAAGACGCTCGTCTGCAGGTGCAAGCGTAGCGATCGAGAGGGCTTGAGTTTCGCCACGAGCGAAAAGAGCCGATCCGTGTACCTTAGGAATCTCACCAACTTCACCTGTAAGCTCACGAAGATCACCAATCTTACGTCCGTCAGCACGAATGCCTTTTTCCATGATAGAAACACGGAACGCTTTTTTCTGGAGGTAGTCGAATGCTTGGTCGATGTCGAAGCTAGATGTGTCCGGGTTTTTCGCTTTCATCGCTACTTCTACTTCTTTCTTAAGAGCTGCTACGGCTTTAGCACGAGCAACCTTAGATGGAGCGTAAATCGCGTCTTCGATACGATCACCTGCTACTTCGTAGGCGATTTCTAGAAGCTCTTCCTTAGGAAGGGTCAGGTCATACTCACGTGTTTCCTTACCACAGAGCTTAACAAGCTCTTCTTGCGAAGAGATGAGGATTTGCACTTGCTCTTGAGCAAAGCGAAGAGCCTTCTTGAACTCCGCGTCTGGAAGTTCATTAGCGGCACCTTCGATCATGATTACGTCTTTCTTATTACCTACGTAAACAAGGTCCAGAATGCTATCTTCACGTTGTTCGAAAGTAGGGTTGACGATGAACTCACCGTTAACCATTCCTACGCGCACCGCACCGATAGGTCCAGCGAATGGAATATCGGAGATCGCAAGTGCTGCAGAAGCACCGTTCATTGAGAGGATGTCAGAATCGTTTACGCCGTCTGCAGAGAGAAGGAGTGCGATGATTTGAGTCTCGTAGAGGTAACCCTTAGGGAAGAGCGGACGGAGAGGACGGTCAGTCATACGACAGGTGAGAATTTCCTTCTCAGTCGGGCGACCTTCACGCTTGAAGTATCCTCCAGGGAAGACTCCAGCTGCAGATGCTTTCTCCTTATATTCTACGGAGAGAGGGAACCAATCTTGGCCTTCTTTGACCTTAGTAGCTGAAACAGCGGTAACCATGATCATAGTATCGCCTTGACGAACAGTAACTGCACCGTCGGCGAGTCCGCCCATTTTTCCTGCTTCGATTGTAATTGGGGTTGCTCCCACATTACTTGTAATTGTGTGTATACTCATTTGTATCTTTTAGGTTTCTTTTGAAGATTAATCGGAACCGACTAATCCTCGGACCACATCCTTGCTACACACTTTATCATCTCAATACTTGGAGACTCTGAAATCTATCTTTTGTTTTCCATCAATGAAAAACAGATGTCAGAGACGACTCCCAGTTCTGAAGAATAAAAAGGTGCACCCGAAAGCGGTGGCCTCAATAGAAATAACATTTAAGGACAATAAGCAATCTTTTTTTCCGCCCCCACAATCAAGCTCTCTCGGCACTAGTTACGCACTCTGGACAGTTCGCCACCCAGTGATCAGGAGATAGCGCAATGAAATCAGCGCGAGTCTCAATGACTTCTCCTGTTCGCTCCATACGTTGACAGAAACGACAGCCAGGAACGAAGTCTTGCAGAGACGACACTTGCCCCGGAATTGTATGGAGGGGGGTTTTGGGTGTATTACTGAGCTTTGGTAGGGCAGAGAGAAGGCCTTCGGTATATGCGTGACGAGGGGTTTCGAAAATCGTTGTCACAGGGGCATGTTCCACAATGCGTCCCCCATACATCACCAATACATCATCACAAGTTTCCGC
>JALZUI010000073.1 GCA_023301545.1 Akkermansiaceae bacterium | reverse complement strand
CATACGGCATCATCTCCCCAAAGCGTTGAATAAAATCCCAGACCTCTTCCTTGTCCGTATGAAACACATGTGGACCATATTCATGCACATTCACGCCCGTTTCTTCGCAACGAGCAGTATGGCAGTTTCCCGCCACATGATCTCGCTCATCCAAAACAACGGAGGAAACCCCAGCCTCAGCCAACTGACGAGCGACCACCGCACCGCTAAAACCGGCACCAACGATACAGACTGGGAGAGAATACTTCATCCCCTGCAGAATGAATCCCAACCTCGTAATAAGCAAGGACTCTATCGGGAAACACTAGGCTTCACTATAGGAGGAATCACCCTGCCCTGCCTTCCAACGTATAATTAGCACGCTTTTGGCTTCACCATGCGCCCATCTTTAGGCAACTTCTTCCTATGAATCACATTTTAGTAGCTGGAGGAGCTGGGTACATCGGCTCACATACAGTCCGCGCGCTCGTCAAATCAGGCTACCAAGTCACCGTGCTTGATAATTTGGAATACGGCCACGAGTGGGCTATTGTCGATGACTCCGTACGTCTTGTGACCGAGGATATGGGCGACCTTCCCCGAATGCAAAAACTCTTCGCAGAGGAAACCTTCGACGCCGTCATTAATTTTGCAGGATATATCAACGTAGGAGAATCCGTCAACGACCCGCTAAAGTACTACGAAAACAATGTTGGCCGCGCCGTTAAATTCCTCCAGGCGATGCAAGGCGCTGGGGTCGATAAGCTTGTATTCTCTTCGACTTGCGCAACCTATGGCGTCATCGATCAAGTCCCCATTGACGAAGCCGAAAGCCAAAACCCGATCAACCCATACGGGCAGAGCAAACTCATGTATGAGACGATCCTGAACGATTGTGAAACCGCTTGGAACCTCCGCAGTGTCTGCCTCCGCTATTTTAACGCCTGTGGCGCTTCCGACGACGCCCTCATCGGAGAAGCTCATGATCCGGAAACTCACCTCATCCCACTCGTCCTGCAAGCCGCCATGGGGCAACGCCCTCACATCACGGTCTATGGCTCAGACTACCCGACTCCAGACGGAACCTGTATCCGCGACTACATCCATGTTGACGACTTAGCCGAGGCCCACGTCAAGGCCGTCGCCCGACTTATTGAGGGGGGCAGCTCTCTCAAGTGCAATGTCGGCACTGGGAATGGTTTTAGCGTAAACGAAATCATCGAAACTACCAAAGCCGTCACAGGCCTAGATATCCCTATCGAGTACGGCGAGCGCCGCGAGGGAGACCCGCCAGAGCTCGTTGCCAACCCGGCCCTTGCCAACACCGAGCTCAACTGGCAGCCAACGCACAGTAGCCTCAAACAAATTATCTCATCAGCCTACCAGTGGGCACAGAAGCAAAGCTAGGCCCCTCTCAAATGAAAATTCTTGTCACAGGTGGCGCGGGGTTCATCGGTAGTGCATTCATTCGGCACTTGATCGGTCAAACCTCGCATCACGTCTGTAATCTAGACAAGCTCACCTACGCCGCTAGTTCCTCTTCCCTCGCCACCGTACAAGGGGAGCCGCGCTATCAGTTTGTCGAAGGTGACATCTGTGATTTCGAACACACACAGTCCCTTTTTCGTTCCTTCCAGCCTGACGCCGTCGTCCACCTCGCAGCTGAATCACACGTCGATCGCTCTATCGAAAACCCTAGAGCCTTTATCGATACCAATATAACAGGAACGTTTAACCTTCTAGCTGTCGCACGCGACTACTGGAATTCCCTTTCCGCTGAACGCCAAAAGCACTTTCGCTTTCACCACGTTTCCACTGACGAAGTTTACGGAGAACTTCCACTCGATTCTGAAAAGCTCTTCACGGAAAGTACCCCCTACGCGCCTAGCTCTCCCTACTCCGCATCCAAAGCAGCCGCCGACCATCTCGTCCGCGCCTGGAATCGCACCTACGGGCTACCTGTTCTCATTACCAATTGCTCTAATAATTACGGGCCTTACCAATTCCCAGAAAAGCTAATCCCCCACACCATTCTTAACGCCCTAGCAGCCAAGGAAATCCCAATTTACGGCACAGGGGAACAAGTACGTGACTGGCTCTACGTCGATGACCACGCCCGCGCTTTAACAACCGTCTTGGAAAAAGGCGCGGTTGGCGAAACTTATAATATCGGTGGCCATAACGAAGTGCAAAACATAGAGATTGTAAAAACCATCTGTTCTTTACTGGAAGAGCTCGCCTGTGACCAAAAACCACCTCACCTCGCCCACTTCTCAGACCTCATCACCCATGTCCCAGATCGCCCCGGGCATGACCAACGCTACGCTATCGACGCTTCTAAAGTTGAGCAGGAACTAGGCTGCATTCCTACCGAAACCCTACAAACAGGTCTCAGAAAAACAGTGCAGTGGTACCTAAACAATCCCCAATGGAGCCAATCAATCCTCGCAAACGGTTATAAACTCGAACGAAAAGGACTCCAATAACCGCGCTAAAAACAAAAAGCGCTCGTCTTTCAACGAGCGCCTTTAAAACTAAACTAAGAAAACAGTCTTACTTCATTGCCACTGCTTTTTGGCGGGCTTTGCTGGTTTCAAGAGCTTCGGAGGATTGCCCCTCTGCCCATTGGTTGTAAGCGCCATCGCTAATGACTTCCATCACTCCTGACATGTTAGCGTGACCTTCTCCACAGAGCTGAGCACAGACTACATAGGTCTCAAGCTTCTTGGTCGGCTTAAACCACATTGGAATGTCCTTACCTGGAATCGCGTCTTGCTGCACGCGCATCGGGACAATCGCGTAGTTATGAATTACATCCGTAGAAGTCACAGAAAGGATCGCTGAGCGGTCCACTGGGAGCTTAAGTACGGGGCTCGTGAAGTCATCCCATCCATTAGGGTCATTAGGGTCGATACAAGGGTCTCCTACGTTAGCAACTAGGCTTCGGTCAATACGACCAAACTTGCCATCAAGTCCTGGGTAGTGGTAGTTCCATGCAAATTGGTAACCGATCACACGAGCACGCACGTGGTCTTCCTCTGCTTGCACCAGATCGAATTCATCCGTACGTTCTTTCCAGTTTGGAAGAGCGAAACCGAGAAGGAGAACAGCCTCAATAATGACTACTCCAATCTCTAAGTGAGTTGAAATGTGGCTTTGTACTCCACCGTATGAAGCTTTTTTATTTTTGCTGTGGTGGAACTTAAACAGACAGATGAAGAAAAAGATCGTCCAGCCCACTCCAAGTGCAATCATGAAGTAGTGTACGACATCGATAATATTATCAACATCTTGACCGTGATCAGCGAAGTTTTCTGGGATTCCTAAGAATTGTGTTGGTGTTATCATTACGAGTTAAGAGATAGAGAGTTTATTTATCAAGCAGAGGGTCCTTGTACTTATCTGGCATAGCTTGATTCTGCCTTTTTCCGATACGAGTCATTGAGACTCCTACAGCAATCATCATGAAAAAGACGACTACTAGCATGGTGAAGATGGACCAGCCAGCGGCGTCACCACCAGCAGCTTTAAAGGCCTCAACACAGGCTTGGCAGGCTAGAGGAAGGTTCATGATTCTAGATCGGATGAGAGTTTTTTAATCTTGCCGCAGAAGTACACTCCATAGACCGGCATGATGAGCGCTCCTACGATTCCAGCAATACCTAGTTTCTGGGCAAAGTCAGCAATCGAGGGCGTAGCGAAGTTCAGTCCCCAAACCGCTACAAATACACATAGCAGCGTAGTAATCGCAACAAAGAGTAAGTGGAAGGTTTTAAGAGACATAACAGTGTGAGTTTAGCTAGCTAGCCCTGAGAAGAAACTCGGAGCGGTAATAGGGTCAATGAAGCCCATTCTGGTGATGAAGTAGAGACAGAGACCAAAGAAAATTGATCCTGCGAAGATACAATATACCATCTTCTTCTCGTGATTCAAGTGCATCAAGAAGTACATCACGACACTAGCCTTAACTGAGGCGATCAAGAGACCAACCACTTTATCTGTATTTGAGAAGCCTTTGTCACCTAGGTCAAAGGCGGGAACAACCGCAACTAAGACGGTGATAACCGTACCAACAAAGAGTACGATACCAACCTTTAAGTAGGTGCGCATTGCTGCTTTAATTTCTTCTGGGGAGTTACCTGCCATAAGTTTATTATTTGTATATAGTTAAGTAGAATGAGTCCGTTCCTTACATTAAGTAGAGGATAGGGAAGAGGAAGATCCAAACAAGGTCAACAAAGTGCCAGAAGAGACCCGCGATCTCTACTCGGTTAGCTAACCAGTTAGGGTTTTCGCGGAACATTTTCGATTGGAAGATGTAATAACCAAGTACGATACCACCACCGACGATGTGCAGACCGTGTAGGAATGTAATCGTGAAGTAGATTGCGTAGAAGTTATTCCAACGAGGAGTGAAGCGAGACTGGAAGCTCACTACGTTCTGCTTAGCATCACGAGGGAACTTAACATCATGGAAGTGAGGAGACCATTTCTTATTGTAGTGGTCTGCACCAGCAAAGCCAGAAGCCCAACCAAGATCGATTTCACCATCACTGCCGTAGCGGATGAGATCTTTCCAAGTCATGCGGTACTGCTCATTATGAGGTACATGATGAGTGATTTCTTTTGCTTTCGCTTCGTCACCACCAGTTTTCTTAAGAGCGTCTTCAAAGTACCCTGCGTTAACTTCAGCAACGTGCTTTTTGTGCTTTTCCCAGGCCGATTTAATCGGAGCGCTGTTCGCAAGGATCCAAGTCTTCTCAATAGCATCATCAGGGTCAATCCCCGCTTCATTAGCCTTCATGACAACAAAGGTGAAATCAACAGCATCAATCGCCATCTCAAAGGATGAGTCCTTAAGCTCACCTGTGATTACAGTGCGATCTTTAGTTTTTACTGACGTCTCCGTAAGTCCATTGTTTTTGTTAACCTGTGAAGATTTGAGGAGTAGGATACAGTGCTTATCAAGCTTCGCCTTAATCGTCGAAGTAGCCTTAACCAACTGCTCGCTAAAGTTAGCAGGGTCGAGCGTGATTTCGCTTCCGATCTTCCAGTGCGGAACATCTTTACCACTGTCTTTCACTTCTTGCTTAGCGATAGCCCAGAGGCGACGGTTTTCATTCGTACGCGCTGCTTTGTTACGACCACGAGCTGTGACGAAGGCTTCTTTGGCTTGCTTTAGAGTATCAACCGTTACCTCGTCTCCAGCAGAAGCAATTTGCGTTAGCATCTCGCCTTGCACTTCTTCCTTCGTGAATTCGACACCTCCAATGGAGAGCGTAGCCGTT
>JALZUI010000072.1 GCA_023301545.1 Akkermansiaceae bacterium | reverse complement strand
TGTGCATGAATATGGTCCACATGTGTTTCATACGGACAAGGAAGAGGTCTGGGATTTTATTCAACGCTTTGGGGAGATGATGCCGTATGTGAGCCGGATCAAGACGACTTTTCAGGGAAAGGTGTATTCTCTCCCTATTAATCTTCATACCCTCAACCAGTTTTTCGGCAAAGCGTTACGTCCACAAGAGGCTCAGCAGTTTCTAGCTTCTAAGGTTGATGCGACGATTACGAATCCCGAGTCGTTTGAAGAGCAGGCCCTGTCGGTGATTGGGCGGGAACTCTACGAGGCTTTTTTCCTGGGCTACACTCGTAAGCAATGGGAGTTAGATCCTAGTGAGCTTCCAGCCAGTATCCTTAAGCGTTTGCCTGTCCGATTTGACTACAATGACAACTACTTTTCACATCCTTACCAAGGGATTCCCAAGGAAGGGTACACCGATTTAGTAAAGAACATCTTAGATCACGAGTTGATTGAGGTGCGACTAGGTGCGAGCTATGACCGTAATTCTGCAGCACAATGGCGTCATACGTTTTATTCAGGCCCGATCGATCGCTACTTCGACTTTCGCCAAGGGAGGCTCGGTTATCGAACTCTAAAATTCGACCGTGAAGTCCATGAGGGAGACTATCTGGGCGCCGCGATTATGAATTACGGAGATTCAGAGGTGCCCTATACAAGAATCACGGAGCATAAGCACTTTGCTCCGTGGGAGACTCATTCCCAGACGGTAATAGTAAAGGAGTATGCATCGCAGTGCGAGGTTGGCGATGTTCCGTATTACCCCATCCGATTAGTTAAGGAGAAGAAGATGCTAAGGGAGTATCAAGACATGGCAGATACAGTGAAAGAAGAGGTTACCTTTATGGGGCGATTAGGGACGTACCGTTATCTTGATATGGATGTCACTATTGCCGAAGCACTGAAGGTGGCGCAAGAGTACCTAGGGTTGAATACTTCTCAGACGACTTAGGGCGGGCTTTACGACCTCAGACCAGCGTGCGTAGCCAGAAGGGTTCATGTGGAGTTGATCTTCGAGGAAGAGGCTAGGGTCGGGAGTCCCATCAGGGAGGAGCATTACTTCGGTGATGTCGAGGTATTGGAGCGAGGTTTGGTTATTGCTCAAGCTTCGGACTTTGGCATTGAGCTTGGTAAACTTCTTCCGCAGCGACCAGTTCGTGGGAGAAGGTTTGATGGAGAGGTAGATTACTTGGGTACTGGGCAGGTCTGAGGCGCAGCGATTGAGGAAGGTGACTAGTCTGTCATAGGTTTGCTGAACGCTGGCTCCTTCCGCAAGGTCGTTTTCGCCACAATAGAGGAAGAGTTGGCTAGGTTTATACTTCCCTGCAATTTGGTCAAAGTAGTGGTTTGCCTCTCGTAGAGTTGAGCCTCCAAACCCTCGATTTAATACGGGATATGGAGCCATGTCAGCAGGGAGACTCTCCCACAGCTTGATAGAAGAACTACCCGTGAATACAGCGAGCTCTGGATGGTAACGGCTGACTTGATCCTGCTGCGCAAAGCGATCAATATCTTCTTTGTAGCGGTTGATGGGCGCAAAATCGGTTTGGGCTTTTGGGCGGGCCTGTATAACCGCGCCACAACTCACGAGTAGAAAGGAGGCGAGGAGAAGAATTATGAGAAGTTTGTAATCCATTACAGCAGTGGTTAAGGCGATTTCGAAAGAATCAGTCTTGGGCGATTATCTGTTCTTGGTTGGAGGAAATGTAGTTAACTAGCTTAATGGCGAGAACGCAGAGAATAATGAAGATCACACTTCCTACAGTCGTGATGACTCCAGAACTTATTTGCATAGTCAAGTTTTCTTGGGAGAGGCTCAAGAAGGAAGCTCCCATGGTGGTAATGGCAGAAAAAATCCATAAGGCCCACCAAGCTTTTACGGGGCCATGCCCGAAATTTTTTGCTGGGGAGCTAGCTAGCCATAGCTCTTTCATAGCTTGATAGGGCTTGTATAAGGAAATAACAGGGATAAAAAATGAGCCTGCAGCCATTGCTGGGGAAATTCTGATTGGGTTTCCAAAGGTGTAGGCGTTCTTTTGGGCCCGATAAATCCAGATGCAAAAAACGATAGTCGTGGGAATGGAAATAAGCATATATACTAAGGAGTAGACTACGAATTGCATATCTATATCAGAGAATTCAAGCTCCTCAGCTAAGCCATTTTGCATAAGATTAATGGCAGACGCCGCACTCAGGTAAAGGCCGTAGAGCGAGAGAACAAGATTGATTTTGAGTAGGGCGATGAGATAGGAGGGAAGCTGCCCCAGAGATCTTGCTGGACCGTATTGTGTAGCGGAGCTTGCCTCCACCCGGGACTGTGGGGGGGTGTATACATTTGAATCGTTCATAGTAGGGTGATATTAGTGAGCTTCGAGCCAGTTAGCACCGAGGCCGTGCTCAACCTTGGCGGGGATGTCGTGGGGTAAGGGAAGAGCGGTTTCCATGATTTCCTTGATCACCTCGATGAGGTGATGCTCGTCCTGATGGAGGTCGAAGAGGAGTTCATCGTGAACTTGGAGGAGCATTTTGGTCTTGGTATTGTTCTCTTTGAGGTGGTTTTGTACCTTGACCATCGCCACTTTGATCATATCGGCAGCGGAGCCTTGGATGGGGGTGTTGATGGCGGCTCGTTCGGCGTTATTTTTCGTCATGCCATTGCTGGAATTTAAGTCGGGCATATAGCGGCGGCGTCCTAGGATAGTTTCGGTATATCCTCGTTCCCGGGCTTCGGTGACTGTATTTTCCATAAAGGCTTTAATATGAGGGTATTCCTCAAAGTAGGCTTCGATGATTTGTCCTGCTTCCTTCCGCGGAATATCAAGGCGCTGGGAGAGGCCGAAGGCGGAGATTCCGTAGATGATACCAAAGTTGACCATTTTTGCGACGGAGCGCATCTCGCGCGTCACTTCCTCGACTGGTACTCCAATGACTTTGGCGGCGGTTTCGGTGTGAATATCGTGGTCGTATTTGAAGGCCTCGATCATACTCACATCTTCGGAAATAGCGGCCATGACACGAAGCTCGATTTGGGAGTAATCACAGGCGAGAATGGTAAATTCGGAAGAACGAGGGACAAAGGCTTTGCGGATCGAGCGTCCTGCTTCTGATCGAACAGGGATGTTCTGTAGATTCGGATCAGATGAGGCGAGTCGGCCGGTAGAAGTTTGTAGTTGGTGTAGGCTTGTATGAATACGGTTAGTCTTCGGTTCCAGATGAGTGGGCAGAGCGTCAACATAAGTACTCTTAAGTTTGGTGCATTCGCGGTATTCTAGGATGTCTGCTACGATCGGGTGTTTATGAGCTAGGGCGGAAAGGGTTTGCTCGTTGGTGACGTACTGGCCTGTTTTTGTTTTCTTTGGTTTCTCTACGAGTTCCATTTCACCAAAGAGGATTTCTCCGAGTTGCTTGGGAGATTTGATATTGAATTCACGCCCCGCGGCCTTGGTGATGCTCGTAGTGAGGGTATCAATTTTGTCTTGGAGCTCGACCCTGATTTTGGCGAGGCTCTCCTCTGAGATCGAAATCCCTTCCATTTCAATCTCTGTGAGGACGGAGAGGAGGGGGGCTTCTGTATTATGGTAGAGGTCTTTCATCCCGAATTTTTCGAGCTCGGGCTCTAGCTTTTCGGCGAGCTGCCAAGTGATGTCGACATCTTCACAGGCGTATTCGGCGAGAACAGATTGCGGGATGGCCCGCATGTCGATTTCTTTACTTTTCTTCGTGCTTTTCTTGGGCGCAGCTTCAGCAAAGAGGTCTCCGTTGTCTGAGGATGTTTCTTGGGGGAGGTCGGTTAGTTTGATTGTCTGATAGCCGAGTTCGGTTTCTGCGAGGGCATCCATGCCATGCTTTTGCCCAGGAGCGACGAGGGCGTGTACGAGCATAGTATCCAGTAAATTAGGAGCAACGGTGAGTCCGTGATTCAGTAGGATGGAGAGATCAAACTTGAGGTTGTGCCCGATTTTTGTAGCGGAAGTATTGAAGAGGGCTTGGAGAGGCTCTTGGAGCTCTTCTCTGTAAGGGAGGTAGTACGCCTCACCCTGCTTCCAACAAAA
>JALZUI010000071.1 GCA_023301545.1 Akkermansiaceae bacterium | reverse complement strand
AACGCTCCCTCCGACTCCACTCCATCACAGCAACAAGAATCACTTGCAAAAGAAGCTATTTAACACTATAAATCAACCCTACCCTGAGTGTCATCAATTGTGGCGCAACGACTAATCCCCTAGGGTGTCATTATTCATTGGCGCAACACGCTAGTTTAATTAAATTACCCGAGAATGGCTTCATCCCAGTCTTTCCAAACAGGGTCGTAGCCTTGCGACTCTAAAAATGCGGCAATTTCTTCCACAGAGCGTTCATCATCGATCTTGAACTGCTCAGTAGCGCCACAAGGCTTAGAACCTGTTTCTAAAGGAACGCGTTTCCCTTTTACGGTGTAATGAATATCTTCATTCCCTGCACCAGTATAACCTCCTGGCTCAGTAGCTGATTCTGCAGACATGTGGGTCACTCCTAGCTTAAAGAGCTGGTCACGGAGCGCGGCAGGTTCTCGTGTGGAAAGTACGATTCCGACATTTGGAAAGCAAACGCGAAAGGCGCAGATCAATTTAACCAGGTTCTTGTCGTTGAGAAAGTATTGCGCGTCAGGGCTATATTGGTAATTACCCGCATAAGGACGCATACGCGGGAAGGCTACACTGTACTGAGCTTTCCATCCCGACTTATTGAGATACTCTAGGTGACGAGCCAAGTTCAGAGCCTCCTCCTTCCATTCGCTTAAACCGAATAAGGCCCCGATTCCAATCCGTCGAAACCCTCCGCGGTACGCTCTTTCAGGACACTCCATGCGCCAGTCAAATTTCTTCTTAGGTCCAGCGGTGTGCAGCTCTTGGTAACGTTCCTTATCATAAGACTCTTGGTAGACAATCAGCCCTTCAGCCCCTGCCTCTACTAGCTCAGCGTATTGGTGGTCTTCCATTGGGCCCACCTCTACCGCGATCGTCGGAAACATCCCCTTGAGAGCACGGATACAATCTTGGAGATAACCATCGGAAACAAACTTAGGGTGCTCCCCTGCTACCAGAAGCAAGTTACGAAAGCCTCGATCATGTAAATACTTAGCCTCTTTGAGGACCTGCTCAACGGTAAGCGTAGTGCGAAAAATATCGTGATTGTCGCGGGAAAACCCACAGTACTTACAATTGTTCACGCATTCGTTAGAGAGGTAAAGCGGGGCGAAAAGACGCATCGTTGCTCCGAAGCGTTCACGGGTTAACTGATGACTAGCTTGCGCCAATTGCTCAAGTTCACCTGGCGCATCTGCATCTAGAAAAGCACGAAACTTTTTCATCAAAGCAGAGTCCTCATCAACTCCTTGGTAATATCTCTCTACAAAGCTCATACGCAATAGATATAGGCTATGCCAGCTCCTTGCAGAGGACAAAAGGAGAAACTACCGTAGCTTCAAACTTTTTAGTACGATCTTGATCGAAATGGTTCAAGTGTAGCTGCTCTAGCTTAACGACGTCACCAGCTTTGACCCAAGCCGCAATCTTATCGGCTTCGTCTGTGAGAAATGCGTTAGCAACGAGCTTAAGGTCCAGTGAAGCATCAACAAAATAGAGAACTTCATACATGCACGCAGCTCTTAGGTATTCCCAGTCCGTTTCTCCACTATACTTCTCTAAACGTTCTTCCATGGTGAGACCGTCATCTCCTACCATTCCATATTCCATGGGCTTTTTTTTCTCCGACATCAGAGGAAACGCTTATACTAATCCAGCTACTCCGTCAAACGATGATTCTGCAATCACAGCCCCAAAATCGCTTGGGCTGTCACAAAGTAGATCACCATCCCAATCGCATCGACTACCGTAGTAATAGCGGGAGCCGCAATCACAGCAGGGTCTAACTTAAGCGATCTCGCTAACAATGGTAAGAGCGCCCCAATTAAAGTGGAAAACATCACCTGTAAACCGAGCGAAAGAGAAACCGCAAATCCAAATGCTAAATAACTAACCCCGTCAGGAAGAGGGGCTCTAAAGACGGGTAATAAAGCGGCGCAAACAATAAAAATTGTAACGGCCAACAAACTACCCAGCAGCGCCCCTAATCTAAACTCCTTCCATGCCACCTTAGCGCTATCACTAGGGGTAAGCTCTCCCAGCGCCATAGCGCGAATCACCATCGTAGCCGCCTGGCCCCCAGTATTTCCCCCTGCCGCAATAACCATGGGAAGAAAGAGCGAGAGTAAATAAATTCCCGAGAGCACATTCTCAAAACGGAGCATTACGTAACCAGAGGCAACCGCTAGAAAGGCTAACCCTAAGAGCCACCAAAATCGGCGCTTAAAGTGTGTGAACACTGTCGTGTATAGGTAAGAACTCTCCGATTGCTCTCCTGAGAGACCTGCTATCATTTCCATATCCTCCGTGGATTCTTGCTCGGCGATTTCCATGGCGTCATCGTGTGTCACGACTCCTAGTAAGCGATTACTCTCATCTACCACGGCCACAATAGTCGCATCGTATTTTTTAAAGGTCATGGCCACTTCCTCTTGATCTGCTGTTGCTAGAATAGGATGCTCCTCAGAGTACGTAATATCACTAATAGGGGTGTCCCAAGTGTTAAAGGCCAAATCCCGTAAGCGAATGCGCCCTTCTAGCTTCCCTTCATCAGAAACAACAAAAATTCGTGATAAGGTGTCCGTTGACTCCAAATTAACACGGAGTGATTCTAAAGCTTTTTTGACCGTCATGTCTCCAGAAACACGGCCAATTTGAGTCGTCATCCATCCACCCGCTGTATCTTCGTCATAACGAAGGAGTGCTCGTACTAGTTCCTTATCTTTTCGACCTAAAATCCCAAGCATCTCCGAGCGTTTGACCTCGCTCAAGGCGCGTAGTACATCGGTCAAATCATCGTCACTCAGCTCCGCAAAAAGCAAACGCTTATCAGTCGTGTTAAAGCAATAGAGAGAAGATTCTACCAACTCTTCAGGAAGTTCAGCAAGGACCGAAGCGTACTTAACTGGGCCAATTATACGGACTAAAAATTCGACCTCGTCATGGTCGGAGAGAGACTCCTGAAATCGGGCGATGTCGGCATAGTGAAGTGATTCGACAACCCTAAGTAGACCAGACCCATCTCGAGCCTCGACCGCCTCTTCAAGCATTTCTAAATTCAAGCTGACCGTCTCTTGCATGTCTCAGATAAGCTCTATATTGATGAAAATTGAAAGGAGAAAAGCCCTTTAACTCCTATTTTAAAGTCTATTCAAACTCTACAGAACCTTGAGCACCAGATGTCGTAGTTGAGCTAAATTCAGTATTGGCAGGCCACAGTTCACGAATATAGGTCTCATTAACACGCTCTCGTACGCGCCGAGCCAGCTCCGCTTCGCTCTTCAACTTTTCAATGGCCGTATCTAACACCTTATTATCACCAGCGCTAGATTCTGCCGAGACTCCCCCTTGGCTCTGAAATTGAGCCACAGTTGAGGCCAAAGCCTCATACGCTAATGAAATCCTAGCCGAAAGTTCCACTTCATCCTGCTTCATCCCTTTTTTCGTCTCCTCCCCAAGACTTCTGCTTCGTTTACGGAGTGTATATCGGAGGTCTGCAATCTTAAACAAATCACGAGAAACCTCATTACAAAGCGTATCTACCAGTGACTCCACATTTTCGCTCATCGACGTAACGGTTCCCAATTGCGATGCCCCTGTTTCAGCCTTCTTTTTTAGATCTCTAAACTTTCGTAACTCATCAGCTAGGTCGTAACACTTCCAATCACGCAACTGCTCCTCCCCCTTTGACAAAGAACGGTTTTGAGAATCGTTACTCCGCTTAATTAACGACTGCCGTACCCGCTCACGTAGTACGGGAAATTGCTTCTTCCAATACAATCCCAGCCCGCCTAGAAGCGCCCCTGTAACGGCGACGCCAATCCACCAAGGGACAAAAAACGAACTTCCCAAAGCTAGTGAAATCAAGGCGCCAGTCGTAATCGTCACAGGAGACCTCCCCGCCACTTTGATTTTCTGAGCCCAACTCTCTGCCTCCGAAACGGGGAACGTTGGCTTAAGTTCATGATGTCCCATATTGTATATAGAAAATAAAATTGTTAACCTTATAAGGACGAATCAGCTATTTAAAAGATGCGAAAGCTGAGGAGCGTAGAGGTGAGGTTCTAGAAGGAACGAATCATGCCCTTTAGCCGAGTGAACCGTCAAGTGAGTCACGTCCAATCCGGCTTGTTCTAGCTCACTAACCATCTCTACCTGTTCTTCAGGGTAAAAACAGTAATCCGAATCAATCGAGTAAACGAGGAACTTTTGCTTATGCTCTTTGAGTTTAGCAAAGACATTTTCGATCGGGTTTCCATCAGCGTCCTTGCTCAAGTTAAAACGCGACCACATATCAATAATACGGAGATAGCTGTTCGGATCAAATCGCTGAACGAATTTTTTTCCCTGATGGAGCATGTAGCTTTGGAACGGGTCCTGTATTTTATACCATGACAGAATATCCTCGTGCTGCTGAATCTCCTGGCGCGCGCGCTTCTCAAAGGCGTCAATGTGCACAAAGGTCTTATGCGAAATCATACGTGCCAGCGCTAAGCCTAACCAAGGAGTCTCCCCTTCGTAATAGTTCCCTCCGCAAAAATGCTGATCGTTTTCAATCGCTAAAATCTGCTCAAAAAGCACTAAACGCGTCAGAACCGTAGTTCTCATCGCACTCGCAAAAAGCCCTACTCGAGG
>JALZUI010000070.1 GCA_023301545.1 Akkermansiaceae bacterium | reverse complement strand
TCTAGCCGAGCTTGGGCTGCGACGTGTTCACGGTAAGTTCCCCGCATATACTGGTTATTCATTAGGAATAGCGCAACAGCAAGAAGGTTACAAGTCGCTAGAAAGACATAGGCTTTGGTCTTCATTTTTGCAGAATAGTATTAGATCATTCACCCGTGCTGATATTTGCACTTCGCTTAGTTAGCTGGTTGTAATGGGTTAATCTCACTGCTTGATCCTTATAATACAAAGAGCGATTTTAGGCTCAAGGAGAAAAGCAGATCTCGATAATTTCATCTACTCTTGTTCTGTCTTCGCCGTTCTCTGCTCTTGGAAGTCTCGACCGATTACTACCAGGAAATACAAAACTAATCCCGTTAGGCCAAAAACTAAAGGCATCAAGGCCCAGAGGAATCGACTTTGACCGTCCCTTCTGGCTTCGGCAAGCAACCAAATAGCTGCTCCTAGATTTACAAAGTTGAACAGAAAAGCCCTAATGCCGCTCCATATTTTAGAGACTTCATATTCGAGAACTGGGCCATAGGTCATACTCACCCACAAATCCCCGATCATCGCTCCGACCCTGCCAATTAAGAAAAAACCTATTAGGTAGCAAGCAAGTTTCGAGTATCGGTTCATGATATGATCGTATCAGTATAGTCATCCCTGACCAAGGGCTAACGTGAAAAATGATGACAGTCTTTCAGTGGGTAAGAAATTTCAGACCCCAAAAAAACGCCACAACTCGAATGATGTAGCGTTGATGGGTGTCGGAGAGTTGAGGGGGATTCTTAATAGCCTGAAAGAACCATGTAAGGAACGAAGGGCTTTAGGTTTTGGGTGAAGGTTCCTTGTCCCCAATCAACGGTGAGCTTTGGTTCTGCCTGAGCCTTGACGCCTAGAACTCCTAGGATGTCGTTGATTCCTCGCTCGGTGTAATACTGCACGACGGTGGCGTCGGTGATTTCGGCACGGGTTTTTAAGGCTTCGATCGCGTCTTCAATGTATCCGTTTTCGTCAACTAATCCGACTTCTTTAGCGGTTGTTCCTTGGAAGATACGCCCGTCGGCAATTCCGTTTTTGAGTGTGTCCATTGGGATGTCACGAGCGTCGGAGACGATTCCTGCAAACTTGTTATACATTTCATCGACGAGGGATTGGATGTAAACTTGCTCATCCTCACGCATCTCGCGTGTCATGCTGAGGGTGTCCTTGAATGGTCCTGATTTGAACGATTGGCTTTTTACTCCCACTTTATCAAACAGCTCTTTGGCATTATACCCACCTAGGATGACACCGATGCTTCCTGTGATCGTGGTTTCGGTCGCAATGATCTCATCGGCGGCACAAGCGATGTAGTATCCGCCAGAGGCTGCGACGGTGTCCATGTAGGCTACTACTGGGCGCCCCGTTTCGGAGAACTGTTTAGCAGCGTGATAGATCTTGTCAGAGGCGGTGACTTCGCCGCCGGGGGTGTTGAGGTAGAGAAGGAGTCCTTTGATCGATTCATCTTCCGTGGCGTGTTTAATTTGGTCGATGGCCACTTCCTCCATCGAAGGTCTGTAAGGGCTGCTTTTTCCTGTGATTACTCCTTCGACAAAGACGATCGCAAGCTTGCTGCCTGCCGATTCGTCTTGGTAGTAAATGTCTTCTTTGAATGACCCTTTGGCGGTGGTTTCAAAGCTAGAGGTTGGCATGCGAGAGAGAGAGCCTATCATGAGCGAGCATCCTCCTACGAGAATGACCATGGGGCCTAAGATGAGCCACACGATCCACCAAGGACTACTTTTTTTGACGATGACTGGAGGAACGGCTGCTTCTGGGGTGGCGTGCGGTAGATTTGACATTAGATGTATGTTGCGCAAATGAGCTCTGGGAATCAAGGTTTAATGCTGACCCTTCAGTCTCCTGTTTTATCTTTGCTCCCATTGCCTGCGAGAAAAGTACGCCTCGATCAGGATAGAGATTGCTAAATAGGGTTGGGTGTTGTGGAGTGGAGGAGTGAAAGCAGAGAAGATCGATAAGGCTCTAGTCAAAGGCGTGTCGCGTTCATTTTACTTAACGCTGCGTCTACTCCCAGCCAATTTGAGAGAGATGATCTCGCTGGCTTACCTCTTCGCCCGTGCCAGTGACACGATAGCTGATACCGCTTCACTACCTTGGCAAGAGCGCCAAAACTGCCTAGCGCTGTTTCGCGAGGATTTCTCTAAAGGTGCTGCTAGTTCTGAGCTGTTGATCCAGTTTAAAGATCAGTTTTCCGAGCAAAAGCATGAAGGCGAACGCCTGCTGATGGAAGAGATGGAAGCTGTTTTCTTAGCGTTAGATGCGTTTAGTGATGAGGAACGTGCAATGATCAAAGAGGTCGTGCACACGATCATTGAGGGGCAGTTGTGGGATCTTAGTTACTTCCAAGCCGACGACAAACTCACACAAGTAGCCGAAGCAGATCGATTAGAGCAGTACACCTATCAAGTGGCGGGTTGCGTAGGGGAGTTCTGGACCAAAGCCCTCGCTCATCACGGATATATTAGCGAGGCCGATCTAGAGCCCATGATGAAAGCGGGACGGAGTTACGGTAAGGGGCTTCAGCTTACTAATATCATTCGAGATATTCCCGAGGATTACACGAATGGCCGCATCTATATTCCTGAGTGTGGGATGGAAATTACAGAGGTTGTAGAGGCCTCCGATCAGTGGTTGGAGACGGCAAAATCTTATTTGGAGGAGGGTCTAACTTACGCCAAAGCTCTTCGCAATGGTCGTTTAAAAGTGGCTACGATTCTTCCCGCTAAATTAGGGCTCAAAACCTTAGCGCTCTTACAAGATTCTCCGATGAGCGAACGTACTTCTAGCAAGGTTAAAATTACCCGCGGAGAGGTCTTTACGGAACTCGGCAAGGCCTTGTTAGGGGTTTGAAAAGAGCGGTATAGAGTGGCTAGACTTATGCGATGACTTCACTAATCGCTTGCTCAATCGCTTGAACTGAGAGCGTGATTTCGGCTTCGGTGATGCAGTATGGAGGCATGAAGACGATCGTGTCTAGGATCGGGCGTGTGAGGAGCTGGTATGAGAGCGCTTTACTGCAAACTTGCTCGCCCATGTGTTCGCTGCGGTCAAAGGTTGTGCCATCGGTCTTACGGAGTTCGATTCCTGAAACAAGACCGACTTGCCTAATCTCGTAAACGTAGGGACATCGCTCTGCGAGGGCGTTCAATTCTTGCTCTAAGAACGCACTCAAGCTCTTGATTCGGGCAAGGGTGTTTTCGCGCTCAAAAAGGTCTAAGGAGGCCAACGCTAGCGCGCAACCTAGTTGGTTTGCGGTATAGCTGTGTCCGTAGTAAAAGGCATGCTCACGAGGGCCGAGAAAGGTCTCGTAAATTTGTTCGGTAGTGAGCGTGGCTGCCATCGGGAGGTAGCCTGCAGTTAGCCCTTTGGCGAGGCAGAGAAAGTCAGGAATGACGTCCTCATGCTGGCAGGCAAACATTTTACCCGTCCGTCCAAACCCTGTCATGACTTCGTCGAGAATGAGATGGATGCCATGCTGGGAAGTCCAGGCTCGGAGTTGGGCGAGCATGCCAGTTGGCCAAGGGGTCATTTGATTCACTCCTTGGATGATGGGCTCGATTATGAGTGCCGTGATGGTGCTGAGCTCTTGCTCGCTAAGGTTTAGGAGGTCAGAAAACTGACTGGCTCGGTGCACAGGGAGGCCGAGTTTAGCAAAGCGGTCAATGAAGAGAGGGACACCACCGAGGGAAGCCGCTCCCATGGTGTCACCGTGGTAGGAGTTTTGGAAGCAGATGAATCCTTGGCGTTCGGACGCATTAGATTGCAGACGGGACTGAAGCGACATTTTCATGGCTACTTCGACCGCCGTAGAGCCGTCATCGGAGAAAAAGCAACGGGTGAGCGTGTGCTCAGGAAAAAACTGGCAGAGCTTAGCGGCTAGCGTCGAAGCCTGCGGGTGGGCGTAGCCTAAATAAGAGGTGTGTGCGACCTTATTGAGTTGGGCAACGGCAGCGGCATTGAGGTCTGGGTGGTTATGGCCGTGCAGGTTTGTCCAGATCGAAGAATTTCCATCAATATAGGAGCGACCTTCTGAATCGGTCAGCCAAACGCCTTGACCTGATTCGAGCATGAGAGGATCTTTTTGACACCATTCATCTTGTGGAGTGAAGGGGTGCCAACAGTGTTTCCAGTCAAGCGCTATCAGGTCACGAGTACTCATGAAGGAGGTGGCCTAGGGTTTGACGGGAGGTTCGACGCCGAACTCTTTCTCTAGGATGACATCAACTGCACGGATGATTTTCCAAGTACAGCGTCCACGTTGGTATTTATTCCAAAGTTGGTTGCGGAGTTCTTGCCAGAGCTCTTGGCTGACTTCGATATCTTCATCCCAATCAGGATCGGTTTGTAGAGTTGTAGACATCGACCAGCGTTTCGCATGGTAGTATGCGCGGTAGTAGCGTCGGCCTTCGTCTGTTTCAACTTTCCATTCGTGTGTTTGCATGAGAGTAGGGGGTTTAATGAGATTTTTCGATCAAAGGAGAACTTGCCAAGAAGGGGTGATTATGGCAAATCATATCTATGGAGTCGCACGAAGTATTAAAACAAGCATTTGAGAAAACAAGCCCTAAAGCACTCGCATCTGATCTAGGCGTTTCTCTCTCGCTAGTTTACAAATGGGCGCAAGAACAATCTGAGATCGGAAGCGGTAGCCGCAACCCTCTCGATCGACTCCGTGCCATCATCCAGGCGACGGGTGACACAAATATTCTCCGCTGGCTTTGTGAAGATGCGGGAGGGTACTTTATGACCAACCCAAAGTCCTATTGTGAAAAGGGTTTTGAGGTTCTTCCTGCGACCAGTGAAATTTTGGTTCAGTTCTCTGCGATGATTAATAAAATCTCTGAATCAGCCCAAGATCAATCGATTACCGGTGATGAGGCTGAGGAAATCCGAAAGTGCTGGGATCAACTAAAAGGCTTTACCGAGGGTTTCGTTATGTGCTGCGAGGAAGGTGATTTTGAGAAAATGGAGAAAGATGTCAAAAAGGGGTAGTAACCTGTTTTTGCTAAATTCCTAAAATTTCCACTGTTCAGAGCACAAATAGCGTGTAAAAGAGAGGTAAGATTATGTCTCAGAAAATTTGGCTTGATGGAAAATTAGTTGACGAAAACGAAGCGAAGATCTCCGTTTTTGATCATGGATTGTTGTATGGTGATGGAATTTTCGAAGGAATCCGTTTCTACAGTGGGAGAGTTTTCCGTCTTCAGGAACACATCGAACGTCTCTTTGATTCCGCTAAAGCGATTCTCATGAAGACACCTTGGACGATTGAAGAAGTCTGCCAAGCAACAATCGATACCTGTAAGGCTAATAACCTAACCGACGGTTATATCCGATTAGTCATTACGCGTGGGCCTGGGCCATTAGGGTTAAATCCTCACCAGTGTCCAACTCCTTCGATGTTTATCATTGCCTCGGGCATTACCCTTTACCCTGATTCTTGTTACGAAAACGGGTTAGAAGTAGTGACCTGTTCTACACGTCGTCCCGCTCCTGCCGCGCTCAGCCCACAGGTGAAGTCTCTGAACTACCTCAACAACGTCATGGCGAAGGTTGAAGCGATCAAGGCTGGTGCTGGTGAAGGCCTAATGCTCAACGAGCAAGGTTATGTCGCCGAGTGTACTGGTGATAACATCTTCGTCATTAAGAAGGGTAAGATTGCGACGCCTCCAGTTTCTGACGGTTCTCTTGACGGTATTACGCGCCAGGTCATCTTTGAACTCGCTGAAAGGCTCGGCTATGAATTGGCAGAAAAAACGATGACTCGTTACGACCTCTATACCGCTGACGAAATTTTCCTCACCGGTACCGCTGCTGAAGTGATTCCAATGGTTAAATTAGATGAGCGCGAAATCGGAAACGGTAAGCCTGGAACGATCTCTCAAGAAATGATCACCGCCTTCCGTGAACTCGCGAATAGCGAAGGCACAGAAATTACTTAATCGTAAACGATTCCAATGAAAAAAGAGCGGTAGCGATACCGCTCTTTTTTGTGTTTAGGTGCTGGGTTCCGGACACAAAAAAACGCTCCATTGAAAGGAGCGTTTTTGTTATCTGTGGAGACGGATTACTTATAGAATAGCTCCTGGGGCGAGGTCTTTGGCCTCTGGGCAAGTCGCTACTGCCGCTTGGACAGTACTGACGAAGTGCGCTACTTGTTGGCGAGCCATGCCGACATTGTTTTTGCCTTCTTGTTCGATCGCTTGCAACTGCTCTAAGGTCAGTGGCATTGCGTCCTCAGCCGCGAGGCGGGAGAGAAGGTCGTTTTGTGCGACTTTGGTAGCGCGGAGATCTTCTACGGTAGCGACGGCGTGCTTTTTGATGAGGCCATGGGCTTCCTCGCGTCCCATTCCAGCTTTCACTGCTTCCATCATGATGGTGGTGGTGAGGAGGAATGGTCGGTAGTAGGTGTTTTCCTTTTCGATAACAGAAGCGTAAGCGTCCATTTGATCGAGGATTGTGAGGAAGGTTTCAAAGAGTCCGTCAATGGCGTAAAATGAATCAGGGAGCATGACTCGGCGAACTACGGAACAGGAAACATCTCCTTCGTTCCATTGGTCTCCAGAGAGTCCACTAGCCATCGCTAGGTATCCTTTAAGAATCGTGTGGAAGCCGTTGACGCGCTCACAGGAACGAGAGTTCATCTTATGCGGCATAGCGGAAGAACCCGTTTGTCCAGGCGCGAAGCCTTCGGAAGCGGTTTCGTGTCCAGCCATGAGGCGGAGAGTTTTAGCAAAGGAGGACGGGCCGCTAGCAAGTTGATTGAGTACCGAGACGACTTCGTAATCGAGTGAACGAGGGTAAACTTGTCCAACGTTGGTCCATTTCTCAGGGATTCCGAGGTGCTTAGCAATAGCGTCTTCCAGCGCTAGTGCTTGATCCGCATTTCCGTCGAAGAGTGAGATTTGATCCATTTGCGTACCAACGGCGCCTTTCAGTCCGCGGACCGCGTAGCGACTAGTGATGGACTCTAACGCACCAAGGGCGAGGAGTAATTCTTCACCAAACATCGCCATGCGTTTGCCCATCGTCGTTTGTTGTGCGGCGACATTGTGCGTACGGGCGGTGATGACGAGCTCGGACCATTGATCGGCCTTATTCGACATGCGGTTTAAACTAGCGAGAACTTTGATGCGGAGTACTTCGAGCGAGCGGTACACTTGGAGTTGCTCAACATTCTCAGTAAGGTCACGGGAGGTCATCCCTTTGTGCACGTGTTGATGTCCTGCGAGATCGCAAAATTCTTCGATCCGTGCCTTCACGTCGTGACGAGTGATGCGCTCACGCTCCATGATGGCAGGTAGATTAACTTGGTCTTTAACCGATTCGTAAGCCGCGATCGCTTCCGCAGGGATGTCTAGGCCGAGGTCTTTCTGAGCCTTCATGACAGCTATCCAGAATTCACGTTCTAGGATGATACGGCCTTCTGCGGACCATATATTTTTTAGTGAGGTGGAGGCGTATCGCTCGGCAAGAATATTTGGGATCATATTAGGGGATAGAGAACTAAAATTTTGCCTCTGTTGTAAAACAAAAAATGACTCGACGAGAGTCGAGTCATCTAAAAACGCTATTGGAAGCGGTTAAACTTACGAATTTACGGCCTCAGCTTCTGGTGTAGAAGGCGTTGCCTCGCTAGGTGCAGTTGGTTCGTTTTGCTCCGTTACGGGCTCGCTGGCATTCGCTTGCTCTGGGGACTGCTCTGCTGGAGCCGCTTCTGGCTCAGCAACTTTCGCCTTCGGCTTACGGGCCTTGCGGCTAGGCTTCTTAGGGCTAAAGTAGTCACTGACAAACTCGACAACCGCAGTTTCGGTCTGGAGTTGCACGATAGGAGCGACCTTAGTTTCGATCGAATCAACGAGCTCGTCGGAGAAGGTGATTCCTTCATAACGGCTTTCCAGTAGTTCTACGATAAGGCCTCGGATAGGGTTATTTAGTTTTTCCATATTGAATTAAATAGCTAGGGTTTATGCCGTGATGGCCATGCGTTCGTCATCGAGAAGGCCTGATTTCTCTAGGTAGTAGTCGTAACCGCCTGAGTAGGAGGTGATTTGACCGTTAGCGATGTGGAGCGTTTTGTCTGCTAGGGCACGAATGAAGTGGACATCGTGCGAGATGAAAACGAGCGTTCCTTCAAACTGCTTCAGCGCGACTACGAGTGCTTCGATCGAGATGATGTCAAGGTGAGTAGTAGGCTCATCCATGAGGAGAAGGTTAGGAGGATCAACGAGGAATTTAACAAGGTTGAGACGGCTTTTTTCGCCTCCAGAAAGAACCTTGATACGCTTATGGACATCTTCACGACGGAAGAGGAAGGAGCCTAGGAGGGAGCGCGCATCGTCTTCTCGGAGGGTGTCTCCTGTGTTCATGATTTCCTCTAGGACGGTGTTGTCTTCATTAAGGAGTTCGGTGCGGTGCTGGGAGTAGTAACCGATCTTGGTTGCATATCCTGCTTCCACTTTTCCTTCAGTTGCCGTTTCTGTTCCTGCTAGCATCTTTAGGAGCGTAGATTTACCTGCTCCATTCGGACCGATGAGCACTGTTCGCTCTCCTTTTTCGACCATGAGGTCAACGCCATCATAGATTACTTTTTCTCCATAGGATTTGTGAACCTTCGTCATTTCGATGACTTTCTGGTTACTCTTAGGAGGTTGAGGGAAGCTGAATTTGAAGACTTTACGCGGTGAAATTGGTTTTTCAACTACAGGGACTTTAGCGATGTCCTTAATTCGACTCTGCACCTGGGAGGCTTTGGAAGAGACATTGCGGAAGCGATCGACAAACTCTTGCATCTGCTCAATCTGCTTTTTGTAGTTACGGTAAGCCTTTGTTTTACTCTCGTGACGCGCTTCGCGCTGAGTGAGGTAGCTAGAATAGTTCCCCGTGTAGTGAATAAGTTCACGTTGGTCGATTTCGATGACCGTTTCACAGATCGCATCCATGAAATCACGGTCGTGCGAGATGAGGAAAATCGCACCAGGGTAGTTCTGTAAGTAACGCTGGAACCAGATCAGAGACATGAGGTCGAGGTGGTTAGTAGGCTCATCCAGCATGAGGAGATCAGGCTCCATACACAGGAGGCGAGCGAGGTGCGCACGCATGATCCATCCTCCGGAGAATTCCTTGAGGGGGCTTTCGAACTGATCTTGCTTGTAGCCTAGACCCGCGAGGATTTTTTTAGCTTTTGCTTCGACTTGGTATCCTGAGTGGGAATTGAACGTGTCCTGAGCATTACCGTATTCTTCTGAATCGGTCGTGTCGGCGGCTTCGTGTGCGCGCATGATTCGGATTGCTTCTCCCATTTCCTCATTGATTGACATTGCGGTCATCAGAACGCTGTCTTCGCCGGGATCGCCTGACTCTTGGGAGAGGAAGCCTGTGACTGCGTAATCGTCGCGGTCAACCGTACCTTGGTCGGCATCTTCCTGTCCTAGTACAATTCGGAAGATCGTCGACTTTCCAGCACCGTTAGGCCCTACGAGGGCGATGCGCTCTCCCCAGTTCACGGTGAGCTTGGCGTTTTCAAATAGGATGCGTCCACTGTAGGACTTCATTAAGTTTTTGATCGTAAGCATAAGTAATTATCGCGAGGTTTAAGGTAAAAGAGGGTGAGTGGAAATCTTTTTTCGTAAGTTTTTACCTCCGTGAATGTAGGGGGGATTTTGTCGGTGAAATTTTAACGATGGTTTTTATGGTTTGGCTTCGCTTTTATAGGTGAATGAAAAACTCAAACGGAAAACCACCAGGACCAGAGGAGCTGAAAAAAATGCTCGAGGAAATGTTCGGCCAAGTGGGTGATGTACAGATTACACATGGTTTCAGCGAGCCCGTGGAAGTCACCCCAGAGGAAGTAGAGCCTCCAGTTGATGAAGTCGAAAAACTCGATAACATTTTAGAATTTTCGTATTTGCCACGTGATATTAAGGCGTATTTAGATCGTTACATTATCCGCCAAACAGATGCTAAGAAGGCGCTCGCGATTGCGGTTTGTGATCACTATAACAATGCCCGTTTTGTAAATGAGCAAGATGATGACGGCTTCTCTAAGGTCGATTATCATAAGCAAAACATCCTCATTACAGGGCCAACAGGTGTCGGGAAAACGTATCTGGTTAAGCATGTTGCGGATTTGATCGGCGTTCCTTTTGTGAAGGCCGACGCTACTAAGTTTTCTGAAACTGGGTACGTGGGGCGCGACGTGGACGATCTCGTGCGCGATCTGGTTAAAAAAGCGGATGGAAATGTAGAACTTGCGGAGTATGGAGTGATTTACATTGATGAGATCGATAAGCTAGCTGGGGCAGGAGGTTCTGGCGGTCGTGATGTGAGTGGACGTGGGGTACAAACAACCTTGCTGAAATTGATGGAAGATACCGAGGTCTCTCTCTCGAACCCAAATGATATGCAGAGCCAGATGAGCATGATGATGAGTGGTGGTAAGAAGGGGCAGAAAGATACCATTAGTACTAAAAACATCCTCTTCATCGTAAGTGGCGCCTTCTCGGGAATCGAAAAAATCGTCGACCAACGCCAGCGTGCGGGTCAGATGGGGTTCGCTGCTGCGGCGCAGAACGATAAGGAAGAAGAGTCCGCGACGAAACATGCGATCACGGAAGATTATATCAAGTATGGTTTTGAAGCCGAATTCATCGGACGTTTACCTGTGCGGGTGAATTGTGAAAAGCTTACGAAGAATGACCTAGCGAATATCCTCCGCTATTCTGAGGGATCAATTTTACGACAGTACGAACGCCAATTTGCCGCTTATGGGATCGAGATCAGCTTTAAGCCTGATGCGATTGATTATATTGCAGAAGTCGCAGAGAAGCAAAACACGGGAGCTAGGGCCTTAATGACCGCGCTTGAGAGCCATCTTCGTGACTTTAAATATGAAATGCCAGGAATCGGAGTCGATGAATTAGTGGTGGATCAGAAGCTGTTAGAAAACCCAGCAGAGAAACTGAAGGAGTATGCAGGCCGTGGACAAGAAGCATCCCGCGAAGAAGCGCTTCGTGAATTGGCGACCTAC
Source organism: Akkermansiaceae bacterium (assembly GCA_023301545.1). Classification (GTDB taxonomy): domain Bacteria; phylum Verrucomicrobiota; class Verrucomicrobiia; order Verrucomicrobiales; family Akkermansiaceae; genus WTJZ01. The sequence goes on along the minus strand of JALZUI010000070.1, from coordinate 986 downwards.
TTGAAAAAATTCCAAGAGCAAAACGGGGTCGAACTCAGCTTTTCAGATGATGCGATTCACGCGCTTATCAACAAGCATGAGGAAGAAGGGCAGAGCCTCCGCCAAATCAGTAGACGGTTGTTCAAAGATTACCCTTATGGCTTGAATTTGATTAAGTCTAAGACGGGTCGGAATTCCTTTGAGCTGACCGAAGAGGCGATTCTGGATTCGGATAAATACCTCAGTGACCGCGTGCTAGAAGCGTATGAAGATGAGCGCAACAGCGAAGGGGAGGCGGGTTCTTAAGGAATAGGAGGCGAGGGCGAAATGCGGGAAAAATCGCGCCTCCTAACATAAATTTCTTGCGCTTGCTCTATTCTGCTTCATTACCGAGCTTAAATTATGAGCTCATTTGCAACAAAACTTGGTGGCCCGAAGCAGGTCAAGAATGATATTCTTTCAGGAATTACGGTCGCTCTCCTTCTGGTGCCCGAGGCCATCGCGTTCTCGTTCATTGCAGGAGTAAATCCTATGGTCGGCCTATGGTCGGCAGTATTTGTGGGCTTGATCACTGCAACACTGGGCGGACGTCCGGGAATGATTTGTGGTGCGACTGGAGCAATTGCAATTGTAGCCGCTAAGGCCTTCCAAGTAGGGAAGAAGACCGGTTTAGAGACCTTGAATAGTGGTGGTGATCTCGCAGGTGTGACTCCTGATGATCTCGGCCTACAGTACCTTGTAGCGGCGCTTCTTTTTGCTGGGGTGATCCAGATTATTGTCGGGATTACTAAGCTGGGACGCTTCATTCGTCTGATTCCACATCCTGTAATGATGGGGTTTGTAAATGGTCTCGCTATTCTTATTGCTCTCGGACAAGGGCTCTTCTTTAAGTCCACTGCTTCTTTTGACTCACACGGTCACATGTCATCCACGTGGCTTCCTAGCTCAGGTCTTTGGACCATGGTTGGGCTTGTGGCGCTTACGATGGCGATCATCGTATTCTTACC
>JALZUI010000069.1 GCA_023301545.1 Akkermansiaceae bacterium | reverse complement strand
CAGAAGTCCACGAAAAGCAAAAGCGTACACAGGCAAAAGAGGTACCCTAAAGCGTTATAAATGACATCAGTTCCGAGCACTAAACTAAACCCTCCAACTAATAACACGAACCATCCAAGGGGCGTGACGCGCTTCTTGACGACCTTTTTCCACCATTCTAATCGACTATATGACCACCAGATAATCAAATTAAAGAACTTACGGAGGCCATTCATCAACCCTATAATACGCACGGAAAATCAACCCGCATAGGAGATTTATGATGATTTTTCATCTCCTAAAACTTGGCTTTACCGAGCCTATGAAGAAAGGTTCAAGCTCGCAAAATTTGGGCATTAAAAAACCCTTGCAAAAGCAAGGGTTTAAAAGGTCGAAAGTGGTAGTCCTACAAGGATTCGAACCTTGACTAAGAGAACCAAAAACTCTGGTGCTACCATTACACTATAGGACTGACTTTCGACTGGGCGCAGAGTAGAAACCATCTCAAAATATAAATCAAGCCCTAAATACAGTTTTTTAACGACTATTTCCTAGTCGGTTTTTTGTGAGAATATCCCCTCTTTACCCAGCTAAATGAGCAAGCTCTCCAATAAGCAATTTTCGACATAAACAATCCCCCTGCATCGCCTTCCTTTTAAGCTGACATCTAGAAAAGTTGTGATAGAACCCTCTCCTATGTCTTCTTCTCCTCCACGTACTCCAGAACTACTCTCTCCTGCCGGTAATTGGGATTGCGCCAAGGCTGCGGTCGCTAGTGGAGCAGATGCGATCTACTTTGGGTTGCCTAAGTTCAACGCCCGAATGCGCGCAGAGAATTTTATCGATGCCGATCTTCCAGAACTGATGGATTACCTTCACCGCTTTGGAGTTAAAGGGTACGTAGCCATGAATACGCTGATTTTCACGGAGGAATTAGACGCCGCGATCATCCAGCTTCAAATGATGGAACACGCAGGAGTGGACGGCGTAATTGTACAAGATTTAGGTCTCGCCCGTCTCGTCAACCGCGTGGCCCCGTCAATGGAACTGCACGCGTCAACCCAGATGACCCTCACTTCCCCTGAAGGACTGTCCTTCGCCTCTCGTATTTTCACCATGGAGCGCGCCGTCCTGGCTCGCGAAATGTCACTTAAGGAAATTGAAAAAGTAAAACCTAAGGAAGTCGTCCCTCTAGAAGTCTTCGTCCACGGCGCGCTCTGCGTAGCTTACTCGGGACAATGTCTTACCTCTGAATCCCTGGGGCAACGCTCTGCTAACCGAGGCGAATGCGCCCAAGCTTGTCGCATGCCTTACGATCTAATCGTCGATGGAGTGGAGCAACCAATGGATGAAGTAAAATACCTCCTCAGTCCTCAAGATCTCGCAGCCGTCGATCTTCTTCCGCAACTTGTCGAGATGGGAGTGGCCTCCTTTAAGATCGAAGGGAGACTTAAATCTCCCGAATACGTCGCCGCGGTGACTAAGGTTTACCGCCGTGCTCTCGATGACGCCATTGCGCAAAACCCAACTGCAACTACCGAAGAAGAACGCTACCGCCTTGAAATGACCTTCTCCCGAGGCCAATCAAACGGCTGGCTCGAAGGAACAAACCACCCGTACCTCACACATGGAAAATGGGGTAAAAAACGTGGCCCGGTCGTTGGTACGATTTCCGAGATCTACCCAGAATCCGCTTCTATCATACTCAGTGACCGCACTGAGGTTCCGATCAATGCAGGCGAAGGCTTCGTTATCGACGAAGCACACGAATCAACAAATCGTGACCGCGAACAAGGAGCTAAAGCCTTCAAGGTAAAAGGCTCTGAACTCATCTTTGATAAGCGAAACAGTCTCGATTGGCGCCGTATTAAAAAAGGACAACTCGTCTGTAAAACCTCCGACCCCGCGTTAGAGAAAGCCATCACATCTGAGTGGAAATCCGCTCGCCCAGAAGAGAAAGGTTTACCGATTTGTATTACCGTATCAGGTGCTGAAGGTGAAGCGCTTACTCTGAATTGTAGTGGCTTGTCTGTCAGTACGCAGGAGTTTTTGGAACCTGCCCGTAATCGCCCGCTCACTACCGAGACTATTCAGCAGCAACTCGCAAAGCTAGGAGGAACCGCTTACGCTCTCGGACACCTCGATAATCAGTTAGGCGACAACCTTTCCCTCCCTGTCAGTGCCATCAACCGTGCTCGTCGTTCCCTCGTCGAAGCTCTGGACAACAAGGCTCAGTCAGAAAAAACAGCCCCGATCAAAATTCAATGGCGCGAACACCTCTCGGAAGTCTCCGCTCTCAAAGAAGAATTGAAGCCTAACCTACGAGTGCTCTGTCGCCGGATTCATCAGATCGAGGCCGCTCTCGAAGCAGGAGTCAATCACCTCTACGCGGACTTTGAAGACATCCGTGGCTATAAAGACGCAGTTCGTCTAGTCCGAGAAAGCGAATCTGACGCTATGATCGCCCTCGCTACTCCTCGTATTCAGAAATCTGGAGAAGAAGGATATTTCAAACACATCGTAAACTCTGCCCCTGATGGTGTTCTTATTCGGAACCTCGGTGCCATTGACTATTTTGCCGATACCGATCTGCGTCGCTTTGGTGACTTCTCGCTCAATGTCGCGAACCCACTGACCGCAAATATCCTACAGACTGAAGGACTACTGGAGTCACTCACGGTCTCTTACGATCTCAATCTCTCGCAAGTACTCGACCTTATGAAATCAGCAGACCCTGCTCTTTTCGAAATCTCCCTGCACCACCACATGCCGATGTTTCACATGGAGCACTGTGTGTTCTGTACCTTTATGAGCGAAGGAACCACCTACTTAGATTGTGGGCGTCCATGTGAGAAGCATACTGTCCAACTTCGCGATCGTGTAGGTCAACTACACACTCTCATGGCCGATGTCGGTTGCCGTAACACCCTCTTTAACGGTCGGGCGCAAACCGGGGCTCGTCACTACAACCTTCTCAATAACCAAGGGCTCCGCAACTTCCGCCTCGAACTCCTTAACGAATCAGCCGAAGAAGCTGGTAAATTGATCACCAACTACCAAGCCCTTCTCAGTGGCGAGCAAACGGCAGAAACGCTTCTTCCTCAGCTCACGGCTCTTGATCGTCTTGGAATTACGGAAGGAACGCTAGAAAAACGCCGCCAAGAAGCACATATTTAATCACATTCCTAAATTCTTGATTGCATGCTGAGAAGAGCGTGTGTAAATCCACTGCGTGTCTAGTATCTTTGGTCAAGCATATCGAATCGCCACATGGGGAGAATCTCATGGTGGAGGAGTAGGAGTAATGATTGATGGGTGTCCTGCAGGGATTCCTCTCTCGGAAGAAATGATTCAGTTCGAGCTCGATCGTCGTCGCCCGGGGCAAAGTGAGATTGTCACCCCTCGGAAAGAAGCCGATGTCTGCGAAATTCTCTCTGGCACCTTTCAAGGCGTAACCTTAGGTACCTCGATTGCGATCCTCGTCCGTAATAAGGACGCGCGCCCCGCTGCGTATGAGGAAATGGCCGTCAATTACCGCCCTTCCCACGCAGACTACACCTATGAAGCCAAATACGGACTTCGTAATTGGCAAGGTGGAGGCCGTGCTTCTGCCCGTGAAACAATCGGACGAGTTGCCGCTGCCGCCGTTGCGCAACAAGTGATTAAAACCCTTTGCCCTGACCTCGAGGTTTTAGCCTGGGTCAAATCTATTCAAGATCTCAACGCTTCTGTCGATCACAGCACCATTACAAAGGAGCAGATCGAATCAAACATCGTTCGTACCGGAGATACCGCTATGGTTGACACGATGATTGATCGAATCAAAGAAGTGCGTGGTGATGGAAATTCTATTGGTGGCGTCGTCGAGTGTATCGTCCGCGGTTGTCCAGCTGGACTGGGAGCCCCAGTTTTTGATAAGCTCGATGCCGAACTGGCTAAGGCTATGCTGAGCATTCCTGCTACTAAAGGATTTGAAGTAGGATCTGGCTTTTCTGGTACGCTCCAAACAGGCAGAGAACACAATGACGCCTTTTATATGGAAGGTGACCGCGTGCGGACTAAGACCAATAATTCTGGTGGAATCCAAGGTGGAATCTCTAATGGAGAAAACCTCATCTTCCGTGTCGCCTTTAAGCCGACCGCCACAATCATGAGCGAACAAGACACCGTGAACTCTGATAAGGAAGACTCGACCCTCAAAGGCCGTGGACGTCATGACGCCTGTGTACTCCCTCGCGCCGTCCCGATGGTCGAAGCGATGGTGAACCTCGTTCTGTGTGATCATTTACTCAGACAACGTGGCCAAAACGGTAAAATCACCTTTAAGTAATTCGCTATGAATCTCGGTGATTTCGTCTCGCAACTCAGTGAGGGGCAACTTGGGCTAGCTGGTGGAGGAGTTCTTGTTCTCTTTATTGTCCTAGGAGTCATCAAGGGCGTTATCCGTGTCGTACTCGGCATTACTGGATTCATCGCTGCCGCTATTGCCTTTTGGTTTAGCTTTAAGCACGGCGACAGTCTGATTAGTAATTTCACCGAAAGCCCTGAACCCTGGATGCCACTTGGTATCGCTGGCACGGCAGCGGCAGCGGCTTATACCGCCGTTCGACATGGAGTAGGAATCGTCCTCTTACCAATGTTAGGTTCGTTAGAAAAAATCAAACACGCCAAGCTCGTCTCTGGTGTCGCAGGTCTCGGTTTAGGTGGTTTTGGACTCTACAGTGGAGGCAGCGCTTCACACCAGTTTAACGCCATGAACTTCCTCAACGACAAGGTCGAACATCGAGAATCTGGGTGGGTTTCAACCCTTCTTAATAAGACTCAAGGGAGCTGGTTCGGAGAACTGCAACAAATCACTGACCCGACCAAAACGGCTTACCGCTGTGACCTCATTAAGGGCCTTACCGTCTACACCACGGGACAAGCCCAAGGAGAGAAAAAGACCGCTCTCGCGCCCCTCTTAGCTCAGCACGAATTCTTGAGACTCGCCTCCTCCCCCAAGATCGCGCAAAACATTTCCCAAGGTGATTTCACCAAGCTCTTTAACGACCCGCAGGTCAAAAACTTCCTCAGTAAAAAAGAGCACCGCGAAATCCTCCGCGACATCGACTGGCAAAAACTCTAGGGTTCATCGAGCCTCAATCAATAATTTAACTTCACAGCTTCCTCATTATATCAGAGGATAAAGGCATGAAATCTCAGCTTCTTCTCTTAATCACCCTTGCTCTGTGTTCCTGCAGTAAGGCTCCAGAGGAGAATCCCCTAGATAAAATCCCAGACGAAAATAAGAAAGTTGTCACCAGACGTACTCGGGAAATCGGGAAAGTAATCTCGGTTAATGAGGATGAACAGTTCGTTCTCATCCGTATTGTAAGAGCGAATGATGCGAGAGAGTTCCAGAACTATTATATCGAAGCAGGAGAACGACGCGCGACCTTGACTCCGACCGAGGAAAGCATTGGCTCGCTCAGTGCCGCTGACATTATTTCAGGGACCCCGAAGCAAGGTGACCGCGTCTTGGTTATTCCTAACTTTGGGAGTAAGAAGAAGGAATCGCTCACCCCCTTGAGCGAACCCGCCCCTGTCGTAGAGAAACCAGCCACCGAAGAGCCCGAGAGTGAAAAACTAAGCGATAAAGACGCTCTTAAAGAGATCATTCCGACTCTAGCCACTCCTCCCAAATTGGAGTTCTAAAGGCCGCTACTTAGTTCTCCCAAGAGCTTTCGACGATTATTCCCTGCCTCATTTGCGACCCCTCAACTGAATTTTTTGGGATCAGGTGACTTTGCGGTTGTATCGCAGGCCGTAATTGTTCCATAGTGCAGACCTTCCTATGGAATTAGCGCAGCACTTACTTACGGAATGCCTTCGACACGGCATTACCAACTTCGTCCTTTGTCCCGGAGCCCGTAATGCACCACTTGTGCTATTGCTAGAGCGTACCGATGGGTTGGAACTCTATTATCATCCAGACGAACGTGGCGCCGCCTTTTTTGCGCTGGGACGCACAATGTCCTTTGGCGAGCCCTGTGCCGTCATTACTACCTCAGGAACAGCTGTTGCCGAATGTTTACCCGCTGTGATCGAGGCTCATTATCAAGCCCGCCCTCTCATCATTATTTCCGCGGATCGACCAGAACAGTTTCGCAACTCAGGAGCGCCCCAAGCGATCGAGCAAGTAAACCTCTTTGGCTCATACGCTGAGTTTGGACAGAGTTATGAAGCCGAGCTTTCTCCTCTGGAGAATTGGAGCGGAATCACGCCCCTGCATGTCAACCTGCCATTAGAGGAGCAATTTGAGGCCGACCAGATCAGCGCTCTCCCTCTAGATGAAATCGGGGATTTCCTCCCTGCCCGTGCGAATTTTGATGGCTCCCTAGTGGTCGAATTTCTACGTGATAAGATTTTTGCAGGACTAGTTGTTATGATTGGCGGGCTCCGTCCGATGGAAAGAGAAGCCGTCTTTCACTTTGTCGAAACCCTTGGCGTTCCTGTAATTGCAGATCCTCATTCGGGGTTGCGCGAAGCCTTACAGGCGCAGCTCCTCCTCCGTCCCGAATTATCAGACGAACTCCCCGGCAAAGTTCTTCGCCTAGGGGAAGTTCCTCATGGGCGCTTTTGGCGTGATTTAGAAACGTCCCCTGAGGTCGAGGTTCTCTCTATCACAAACTCTGGCTACCCTGGCCTAGCACGTCCCTCGACGGTCATTCATGCTGACGTCGGTCGAGTTATCGATGGAATTGGCCTCCAAGGCGAGATCGGAGACATTCTGGATCATTTAGCTGGTGAACAAGGACGCCGCGCCACAGTGGACGAGCTACTAGAAGCCTTCCCGAGTTCTGAGCCTGGATTAATCCGAAACATTTCTCTCCACACCGCTACAGCGGATTCCCTCTACCTGGGCAATAGCCTTCCGATCCGTGAATGGGCCAGCTTTGCTCAGCGTGAAATCCCCACTCCCGAGGTTTGGGCGAATCGAGGCGCTAATGGAATCGATGGCCAAATCGCTACTTGGTTCGGCACCTCTCGCGAGGTCGAGAATGCTTGGGCTATCATTGGGGATCTAACCGCGATTTATGATCTCAACGCCCTCATTATGAGCGATCAAATCGAACTCACGGGGCGCCGACTAGTGATCATCAATAATGGCGGTGGACAAATCTTCTCCCACCTCCCACGCCTCAGCTCTCTCAGCGAAAGCGAACAAGACAATTTTGCCCAAGCGCACGAAATCACCTTTGAGCACTACGCTAAAATGTGGGGCTGGGATTACCTAGCGGTACGTAACCCAGAAGATCTGGATGAACAGGACGAGAACGACAAGCCCTTGATTATCGAGGTCTTCCCAGACGCTGACGAAACCGCCGATTTCTGGCGTAATCTGTCCTGAGCGGCGAAGCGCTAACTTATTGTTCCGTGTAATACTGCTCGATCCCTAGCACAACGGCATCAGCATATTCACGGAAGATCGATTTGCGGAGTTCTCCATTCACCTCTTTCGTTCCTTTATAGTCGCCTAGTTGAACCCGATTAAAGACCTCTTGCGAGTTCATGATATATGGTTCCAGAAAGATCGTGGGACAGGAAAAGAGACGGTTAGCGAGGAGGTTCCGAGCCCAAACATAGCCTTCTTCATCTACAGGCTTAGCCCGACGTGAGTTCGGCTCGTATTGATACGGAGGCAACTGCGTTTCCGTCTGGAACGCCTTCACAAAAGAGGCCGAGAGCTCAATCTCTTCATCAATCGTCCCCTCTAGGATTCGCTCAATCATTTCATAGCGTTGATCCGCCTTACGAACTTCCCCCTCGGTGTACGCTCCATTCAGTAGGATATGGAAGTGATTATTCGTAACCAGTTTCGGATCATTAGGATCTCCCCAAGCCTCGGCATTAAAGTGTAAAGCAACCACTAAATCAGGTTGAAAGCGTTCATTCACCTTCACCGCCCTCGCCCGAATTTCAGCCGTGCGGTAGAACATCTTTTCAGCGTAGAGTTCCGTAAGAGCTGGGTCCAGATCAAGAGCCTCCACCTTCGCCTTCGCGAGCGCTTGGTAATGTGGTGAGCGGAAGCGAGCCACGGGTTTGTTTTCGCCTCTGGTCAGCGTTACAATCGCTCCGAGAGCCTCCAACTGAGGCTTAATCAACTGCGCAACCAGAAGCGCCATCTCCCCTTCCATTACAGGTAAGCTATCTCCAATAACAAACCAGCGTTCCTCCATCTTAGCACATTTTCCGCCAATATGTCCTGGATCTAGGGTGACCTTAATCCCCTCCAAAGCTCGCTCGCCCGAACGAACTCCGAGCTCCTCCTTGGTTCGCCAATAACGTGAAACCCCTTCTGATTGCCCAAAGGCATAGAGTTGCTCACCACTCTTATCATAGAGCGCGTCAGCGGAGAGGCTTAATTCCTCTTTCCAAACATCCCCTACCACGAAATAGCGCTTTAATTTGTCTTCAAACTCAGCAGCCGTAAGCTCCGATTTAACCTCAGCCAGCTTAGACCATTTAGGATCCTCAGACAGTTCTGAAATATCGGTTCGGTACTCAGGTTCGCGCGTTGACCACATGACATAAGCAACCGTCACGATCGTGAGGAGAACTAGCGCAGCGAGGAAAAGATTCTTTTTCATGAGATCCCTGTATTAAGTCTAAATAGACAGGTATGCAACTCCGGAACGAATAATCCCTAGCGATTAAACCATAGAATGGAGGCTCCTTCAGTATTCCGATCGACCGCATAACGCCCTCCCATCTCCTCCGCAACATGACGAAGGTACGCCTTTGCCCGTGGAGCAATAACAGATTGTCCTCCAGATTGCGCCCCCCAGCCGTGAACGATTTTGAGGCCCGAGTGATTGTAATACAGGGCATCATCAATCGCCCGATCCAACTTAGCCTTCGCCACTTCCCAAGTTTCGCCCGAATGAGCAATGTCCACCTCTAAGACCCCATTCCGCGCCGAACGTGTCACGCCCCCACCTGAGTAATCACACTTAGGACAAGTCGCCAGCCCCATCGCGGCTAAGGGAAATTCACACTTGGGACACTCTTCCATAACGCCATTCTTCCTACGACCTCGATAAATAACAGGCAAGGAGGAACCGTGAAAATCGTCCACCACAAAGAACAAAACCGACAGCATAAGATCCTCAGCTACCTCTAAGGAATGAACGGCTTTCGGGTGAAACGTAATGCCCAAGGCATAAAATTTGAGTTTCCCCAACTGTCTAACAATTCCAAAAATTTTAGGTATCTTAAATACGAATATTGGTTGGTAAAGGGAACGCAATAATAAATCTATCTTAACTAAATTATAGAGGCTACCTTTTTCCCTTGAAACCAAATTTTTTCTTTGTATTATAAGGATTAGTAAATGAGATCGACCCATTACAACCAGCTAACTAAGCGAAGTGCAAATATCAGCACGGGTGAGTGATCTAATACTGTTATGCTAAAAATGAAACCCTCTAGCTTTACACTAGATCACGCTGCGGGAATAAGTATTTCGAGCTCTCTGGTTGAGTCTAATATGCCCACCTCTGAT
>JALZUI010000068.1 GCA_023301545.1 Akkermansiaceae bacterium | reverse complement strand
AGACCACCCACATTAGGAGTCGCCACTACTGGAGACACCGCACATCCCATTAGCGAGCCTAGTAGACCCACAAGGCAGGAAAGGAAAAGTTTATTGAAATTCATAGCCATCGATATGTTACTAAAACACCTTTAAATAAGCCCACTTTGTAATACGAGGAAAATAAAATGAAAGATTGTGTTCTTTTTTTGTTGATTTTTTCCTTGTGCTCCTTTTACTTACGCGCCCGCTGTACTATAAGCTGTAGGTCCTCACTGTTATTTCTCTCCTGAGAATACACTCTAGCGGGTGAGGGTAACCCAGCAACCCCAACAAGCCCATGTCTGAAGAAAACGTAGAAGAAACCGATAATAAAGGAAGTGTAAATCTTGACCGCTTCGAGCTCCCAAACCGTCTAATTAAAGAAGAAGATACCGCTACTGAAACGTTTGCTCGTTTCGTAGCCGACCCTTTTGAATCTGGATTTGGCCACACCATCGGAAACTCCCTCCGTCGCGTCCTTCTCTCCTCTCTCGAGGGAGCAGCTATCACTTCTATCAAAGTAGCAGGAGCTCAACACGAGTTCACCGCTCTTCCTGGAGTGATCGAAGACATGACTGATATTGTCCTCAACCTAAAGCAGGTTAAATTTAAGCACCACACTAAGGAGCTTCGCGTTCTTACTATCAACGTAAACAAAGAAGGCCCAATCACCGCTGGTGATATCGAAGAAGATACGGGCTACGAAGTAGTAAACAAGGATCAGCTCATCTGTACTCTTGACCGCAAAACTAAGTTCGACTGTGAGTTCGAAGTAGAAGTAGGTCGCGGATTCCGCACTGCTGACGAAAACAAGCGTAAGGACACCCCAATCGGAGTAATCCCTATTGACTCCATCTTTTCACCTGTAACTCGCGTAAAATACGCAGTAGAGAACACTCGTGTTGGTCAAATGACTGACTTCGACAAACTCATCTTAGAAGTTACTACCGACGGACGCGTAGAACCAGCTGATGCAATCCTTCAAGCATCTGCAATCCTTCGCCACCACCTTGACGTCTTCGTTAACTACGACGACAGCCTCGTTGAATTCGAAGACGCGCCATCTGAGCAGTCCGAAGAAAACGCCGCTCTTAAGAAACTTCTTAATATGTCAGTTAACGAAATCGAACTTTCCGTTCGTGCTGCTAACTGTCTCAACAATGCGAACATCACGACCGTTGGTCAGCTCGCTATGAAATCTGAAAGCGAGATGCTTAAATACCGTAACTTCGGTAAGAAGTCTCTCAATGAGATTAAAGACAAGCTTGTTGACCTCGGCCTCAGCCTTGGTATGAACTTCGATCCATCTCTCCTCACTGGTCCAATGCCAAAACTTACTGCTCCACGTCTCGGCATCGATGACGACATCCCAGTAGGCCTTGCTGACCTCATCGCTCAGAACATCGAAGAATAATCCCACCACTTACCCCCTAAAAATTAAAAGATCATGAGAAAAAGAAAAAAGACTCTCAAACTCAAGCGTAGCGTACCTCACCGTAAGTCCATGATGGCTAACCAGGCGTGCTCACTCATTGAACATAAGCGTATCCGCACCACTCTTGCTAAAGCTAAGGCTCTCCGCCCATTCGCTGAAAAGTTGGTAACGATCGGTAAAAAAGGCGACGTTCACTCACGCCGTGTAGCGAAAAGCTACCTTCGTAATGATGACGCTGTCAAAGGCCTCTTTGATGTCATCGCTCCAGCGTGTGGCAGCCGTCAAGGTGGTTACTGTCGTATCGTCAAGCTTGGTCTTCGCACCAGCGACGCCGCTCCTATGGCGATCGTTGAATGGGTTGACTTCGCTGGCCAAGAAGACGGAGAGTAAAACTTACTCCCCCTACCATTCTTTATTAAAGAGCTGCTTCGGCAGCTCTTTTTTCGTTTCCGCTGCCTCTCAGCAACTTGATAAATAAAATTGCACCTTTAATTAGGTTTTTCTTGAACCCGTGTCGCTTTACTCCTAACTATTATAAAAGTAACCAATAACTATTATGGCTAAAGTATTCACAAAAGACAATTTTCAAGCAGAAGTAATCAGCAGCGACAAACCAGTTCTTGTCGACTTTTGGGCTGAGTGGTGTGGACCATGTAAAATGATCTCTCCTCTCATCGACAAAGTCGCTGAAGAAGTAGGAGACGCCGCTGCTATCGGCAAAGTTAACGTTGACGACCAACAAGAGCTCGCTCGCGAGTACGGCATCCAGTCTATCCCAACTCTCCTTTTCTTCAAGAACGGTGAGATCAAGGACAAGATTGTAGGTGCTGCAGTCACCGCTGACCTCCTTAAAGAGAAGCTTAACGCTCTCTAATTACAAATTTCATTTTTTCCAAAAAAAGTAAACACAGCGGTCATTTCTGACCGCTTTTTTATTATACTCTCAAAATGACCTCTCTACTTCGCTCCCTCACTTTCCTATGGATTTCAATTCTATCTGTTAATGCTCAAATTTCATTTGGCGCTGGAAGCACTCCCGATATTAAAACCCAGGTCATTTCAGAGTACAGCACGGCCCAAAAAGGAGAACCCTTCTACCTATACTTAGAACTCCAGCACGCCCCTGGGTGGTATTCCTATTATTTCAATAATCTCATCGGCTCCACTATTCGCCCCGATCTTAGTTTTCCTGAAACGCCAGGTGTAACCATTGGCGCTACAGAATACCCTAAACCGAAAGTGAAAGAGAGCTACGAGACTCTTAACTACATTTTTGAAGGGCTAACATACTTCCGTGTTCCGGTCTTAATCGACAAGTCCTTTACAGGTAATTCACTGGATCTCACAGCCACTGCACACTGGCAAGTCTGTAAAACGAGCTGCCTGCCACCGGCCTCCAGAGAACATGCGATCTCCATCTCTCTAGGCGACCAAGGAACGATCAACCCCTCCTTACCAAGCAACGCAACCAAATCGTTTGCCAACACCAATTTTGATACCCAAGCACAGCTCTCTTCTTCAGGTATAGAGCTAACGATCAACTCCACCTCCCTTAGCGAACCTACGTTCTACGACCTTGATGGACAAACCAGCTTAGGAACCTCACCCAAGGTCAGCTCCGAAGGCGATCAGACCACCATCACCTTAGAACTCGATGCCGGAAACGATTTCCGTAGTGATTCTATTGCCCCACAAGAACGCCTCCGAGGCTACCTAACCAGCGGTGACTCAATCGCTTGGATCGACACACCTCTCACCTCTGTACAAACTCCTGCACTAACGGCAACCCCTCCTTCCACGGAGCAGGCAATAGACTCAACTACTCCTCTGCAGACCAAAAGCAAGTTGATCATCCCCTCTGACGCAGAACTCGCCAAGTACTACGACCCAAGCGTATCGCTAGCGGAAGGACCAGGACTCACCTTTGGAATCGCCCTTATCGGAGCCTTTTTCGGAGGAATTCTCCTCAACCTTATGCCATGTGTATTTCC
>JALZUI010000067.1 GCA_023301545.1 Akkermansiaceae bacterium | reverse complement strand
TTATTTTCTATGGGCCGATCGAAGATGCTATCGCGGTCATAAGAAAGGGCAACCACTGGGAGCTTGATATATCTAGAGCAAAAAAACTAGCCGAACAAGATACTGCTGGTAATCCGCTACCCGTTGAGTAGTTTAATGAAAGTTTTAACCTCTAACCCTTCGTCGAAGTTCGCTCTCGGTAGCTGATGTCAGGGCTTTGATGTTCGGTAAATAAATACTATGAACCAAAAATTAATAGGTATATGCGCATGCAGTATGTTCGTGACGGCACTAGCAAGATTGAACATTTCTCGGATCGATACTGCAGCTGACATTTACGTCCCTATTGTCTATTCTATACTAGCCTTTATAGTTACGGTTGCGATCTACATGGAGAAGCGATGGGGATATTGGGCATCATTAGTTCTAGCTGGACTCCAATTATTTGCGATGTGTTATGTTGTGTTCACGACATCCCAGTACTCTATCCAAATAGGCTTAGGTCTACTATTCATGAATACAGCTGTTTTGGTTAGCGTTGTATCATCGTCAATACTACTATTCAGAAAATCAACCGAACAAGATACTGCTGGTAATCCGCTACCCACTGAGTAGTTTAATGACAATTTTAACCCCTTCCTCGAAGCCCGCTCTCGGTAGCGAATTCCAGAGCTTTGACGTTCTCTTAAAAATATGAATTCTCAAGAAATTCAAAGTTTATATGTGAGAGTATCTCGTAGTGAATCCTCAATACTCCTTGAGGTAGCTAATGTAATTTGGGAGGGCCCACATACCCCCATTACAAAGTGGTCAACATACAAAAAACTACCCCAAACTTCAACTGAAGTACAGATGGTTGCCGCTAAAGAAGAACTACTGAAAAATCCCAAGCATTTTCTAACTTGCCAGTTATGTGATAGGCTAAAACCAATAGGATGGATGCATGGTGATACAATGTGCCATAGTTGCGCAGAGTCAGAATTAGGAATCGTTCACTAACAAAAACCCAAAAATACTAACAAGAGTAGCTAAGAAGCCAGACCTCACTTGTTTCAACAGCTAAACTCCCCCGCCCTTCAGTTCCCTTTATCGAGGCCGAATTTCCCACTTGATCAAACAATCAGCCATTGTAAGATAAGCTCTAACAAATACGATCAACTCTCTAAAACCAGCTAACTGAGTGAAGTGCGAATATCAGCACGGGTGGGTGATCTAATACTATTAACTAAGATGAAACTACTCGGCATATCACTTGCGGGCGCGTTTTTCCTCCTCAATGGAGGGCTTTATTTCTTAAGCGCGGCGATAATTGGACACTACATAAAGGTTCAACCTAAGTCCTTAATTTTATCATATTGTGTTTCCATTTTACTTTTCCTTTTATCATTCTACACTAGAGAACATGGGGTATTTGGTTTTATTCATCTAAGGGCTCATGATGGATTCTCGCTCGGTGATAGTAACACCCTATTATTGAATAGTATTTGGGGGGTAATATGGACTTTAGCTGGAAACTCGTTTGGGCAAGGCGCACAGGTAAAAGACAGAGCTAAATGAGCGAAGTACGAATATCAGCTCGGTTAGGTAATTTAATACGATTAAGCTAAAATATCTAATGATCATCGAGGATAATCTCAAGGGCTCTTGGATTTACGATCCAGATAAGTGTCCAAACGTCAAAAAGGGCCCCAAGACAGTATTTCATTTCGTCGGCAATTCTACTTATGTGATGGAAATTGATCTAGATGAGGGCTTAATGGTAACTTGGTTCCAATACTGGTTTACCGATAAGGGAATTATTAGGTATCCTCTTAGTGAACATACCAGAGCGATGTATAATCAAGGTGAGGAACAGGTTCTCACGGTTAGCGAAGGAAAGCTAATCGTAGATGGATTTCTTATGACTCCTCTTTGTGGTAGAGCAATTCCTCCACAATGTGATTTCATACCAGGATCTAAGCTTGATGAACACGGTAATCGAGTCCCGAAGACTTTTCGATCAAAGCTCTTACCCCCTATCGACAAACCACCTATAGCCTAACAATATGAACCGGAATTCAGAGCAACTCATTAAAATTTTTACAGGAGCTTCGATTGGTGCGATTGTAGCAACTCTAGTAGGATGGATAGTGTTCTGCGGATTAGAGTCTACAACCACACATGGATATAGTATCTATGCTCACCTAGTCTTATTATTATTTGGAATACTAGGTATTCCAATCTATTGGCTAATTACTTTTATTTATTCACTTCCACTTTCATTGATATTATGGGGGATAAATAAAATTAGAATCGTGAGAAAGCTTCCTAATTTAATATTCATCATATTATCATGTTTAATTGGTTTATCTTTATACTCTGCGTACCTTCAGCTTTCTTCCTCTACAGTCCCCCTAAGGCAAAATAATAAAGCTATTGCGTCTATGATATCATCTGCATTTAGTGGCGTAGCACTGGGTATTTATTACAGAAGAAACAAACGAGAGCAGAACATAAAGCCGCCCGCCGCATGAGCGAGGGGTTAAACTCCCCCGCCCTTCAATTTCATTTATCGAGGCCTAATTTCCCTCTTGATCAAATAATCAGCCTTTGTAGGATAAGCCCTAACAAATACGATCAACCCTCTAAAACTAGCGCCTAAGCGAAGTGCGAATATCTGCACGGGTGGCTGATCTAATACTGTCATTTCACCTATGCCTAGCTTAAAACAACACAATTCAGATGTCCTTACCGTAGACGGAATTTTCTCTCTCAAGGAATGCAAATCCCTGATCGCGAAAGCTGAATCAGTCGGTTTTGAGGCGGCGTCCGTGCGCACTTCTTCCGGACAGCAAATGATGACAAAAGTTCGCAACAACGATCGTGTGGTATTTCGAGATGAGGCTTTGGCTGCCGACATGCTAAGTCGAGTTATTGATTTCTTGCCTTCTCTTGACGGGGAATCTCCTGTTGCTGTCGACAGCGAGCTACGTTTTTACCGTTACGTGCCAGGTCAAAAATTCAACAGGCATAAAGATGGCTCGGTAACGAACGAAAAAGGCGAAACTAGCAAGCTAACATATTTGGTTTACCTTAACCAGTGCGATGGCGGTCAGACTGTATTTCGTGACTATGTAGAAATCAACGGGAAACGTGAAAAGGAAGAGCTTAGTATTGAACCAGTTGCAGGTGCTGCTTTGATTTTTCGACATGAGTTATGGCATGAAGGCTCTCCAGTGAACTCAGGCGTAAAATATGTGCTTCGATCTGACATTTTTTATGCCAATCCGGCGAAATAAACCCAAAGATGGCTTTCGATAAGGTACGAGCCCGATAGGCTATCGGTTGTTGAGCAGGCTCTTATCGCATTAGCACTGACACTTGGTCGGATCAGCTGGATTGCATGCCCTGCCTTTTCCCCTTGAACCCAAACTTGCTCTTTGTAGAATAAGGCACAACAAACGAGATCCCCCATTACAACCAGCTAGTAAGCGAGGTGCGAATATCTGCACGGGTGGCTGATCTAATACTGTTATCTATAAAATGAATATTGAAGAAATAGAAGAGCTACATAAAGACCCTAGTAATTGGCATTTATTCGTTTTTTATTTTTGCCCTAAAGACCCGAGAATTGTGGTGAAAAAGAAACTGGGGATTACTGGTTGGACCTTAAACTTTGCTAATCCACTTGCAGTTCCATTTCTAATACTAACTATTGGTTTGATTTTTGGTATTCAGTGGTGTGCTGAGAAATATCTTAGCATTGGATACCCCGGAGGGATACTGATTGCCATAGTAACAATTATTGCTTTATGTCTTTGGTTATCAAACCCCAAAATCTATCAAAATAAGAATAGATAACCCTAAACAGGCTTGGGAAGATGGGTAGATTGCTCGCCTAGAGTTGATCGGCACTTCATTTCCCGCTTGATCAAACAATCAGCCTTTGTAGGATAAGCCCTACAAATACGATCAACCTTCTAAACCAGCTACTAAGCAAAGTGCGAATATCCGCACGGGGGGCTGATCTAATACAGTTCTCTGAAAAATGGCACTCACACAGATTCAAATAATCCAATCTCTAGGTGAAGCTATGAACTGGCTTGAGAGAGAGTTATCGTGGGGAGTCGCGATTCAAGAGCAGCGACATCTAATCGGGCGTATCGGCGAACTCTACGCCGCATTAATGACGGGAGGTCAGATGGCTCCTGAGGTGAATCAAGCGGGATATGATGTAGTGTCTTCTGAAGGTGAACGAATTTCGGTTAAGACGACTACTCAAAAAGGAACTAGTGGGCACCTTTCTTTTAACTCAAAAACTCTTACTCATGTAGATCGCGTTATGGTTTTCTATATGAATATAGAAGAGATGCAAATTGAGACGTTGTTGGATGCCCCTCTATCTGAAGCTCAGCAACTCTTCTCCGAGTCCGCAGGCAAGCAGAATTTAACACTTGGAAAGCTTCGAGGCTCTAATCGCTCTTCTTCTCGATCCCTTGAAGAGCAGAAGGTCACCAACGAAGCTAGATACGATGAATATATTGTTAGAGAATATGAATCAGGAACAATCGCTGTTTTAAAAAATGAGGTTATAGAGCCTACAGCGAAACCTATTCTCCGTAAAATCGCAAAGGAAATTGGACTGTCGATTATGAACCCTAATGGAAACTTAATGAACACTAGGCAGTTAGGAGCCCGAATCATTAAGGATCTGTCTTTGTGAACTATTTACCCCGAATCACAAGATACTACTGGCATGCCATTCTGCTCCCGTCCTGACTTGACAATCTTTCCTTGGGCTCGAAACTAGCGCTATGCTTCAATTCAGCTTATTTAAGATCCCAATCCAGATTCAACCCTTCTTCCTCCTGATTATGGCCTACATTGGAGGTGGCCACAGACTCATCCAAGCCTTTACTACTAACGGGCTTATCCACATGCTCGTCTTCATGGCGGCGGGGTTCGTTTCTATTCTCGTTCATGAACTGGGTCACGCTCTAATGATGCAACGTTACGGTCGTCACCCTCAGATCGTTCTGCACGGTATGGGTGGAGTCGCGATGAGCTCTGGTAGTGCGTTTAGTAAGAAAGAAAATCTCTTAGTCACCATCATGGGCCCTGCTGCTCAGATTGTGCTCGGACTGATCGCTCTCGGAATCTGGAAAGGAATTGGTTCCGATAACTTCCCTACCTCTCAGAGTCTACATTTCGTAAGCAGTTTGACCTGGGTAAGTCTGTTCTGGGCTTTAGCTAACCTTATTCCAGTTCACCCACTTGATGGAGGCCAAATTCTAGGCTCTCTCTTAGGGAATTCCCGCCGCAAAGCACTTCACCTTACAAGCTGCGTGATCGCAGGGCTCATCATCGCCTTCCTTCTCGTCACAGGGATTGGTTTCCAGATGCCCTTTGGTCTCATTATCCTTGGGTTCCTACTCTTTGAAAACATCAAGGCGCTAAAAAACCAACCATAACCCCCTTTCCTATGTCTGACCTCCTACAAGACCTCTTTACCGTTCTTTCCTTCCAATCGATTTCTACCGACCCCGAGTACGCTCCGGAGGTTCGTAAAAACGCCGATTGGCTAGTAGAAAAACTCTCCAGCTTAGGGCTCGAAACAACGCTTCACGAGACCCCTCGTCACCCCATCGTCATTGCAAAAAATGCACATTCCGAGGGTCGCCCTAACGTCCTTCTGTACGGGCACTACGATGTCCAACCGGTTGACCCCTTAGAGCTCTGGGACACGCCTCCCTTTGAGCCGACCATTGTTGGCGATAAGATCTACGCGCGTGGAGCAACCGATAATAAGGGACAGCACATGGCGCACCTGAAGGCCATTGAACAACTCATCAACGAAGACGGCGAACTACCGATTAACCTCACCGTCCTCTTAGAGGGAGAAGAGGAGATAGGCTCGCCCAATCTCGTTCCGTTCCTAGAGGCTCATAAGGAATCGCTCCCTTGTGACGTCATTCTCGTTTCCGATACGGGGATGGTCGCCCCTGGAACCGGCACAATGGGTTACGGACTCCGTGGCATTTCATGTTGTGAAGTTCACCTCCAAGGCCCTGACTCTGACCAACACAGTGGTTGTATTGGTGGCTCGATCGCCAACCCCGCTACCGAAATCGCCCGCCTCGTGGCCAGCCTTCATGATTCCGAAGGACGTATCGCCATCGACGGATTCTATGACACGGTAGAGCCGCTTGCCCAGTGGGAGCGTGATATGTGGGCTGATGTGGTGGGAATGGATGAGCAGACAATGCTCGAACTCACAGGAGCCCCTGCACTACACGGCGAAAACGGTTACAGCTCTGCCGAACGACTCTGGGCCCGTCCTACCGCTGAGGTGAACGGCATCGGAGGTGGTTACCAGGGCGAAGGCTCTAAGACCGTATTACCTTCCCAAGCCTTCTGTAAACTCTCCTTCCGCCTTGTTCCGAACCAAGATCCTGACGATATTTACGAAAAGGTGAAAGCCCACTTTGAAAAGCACACTCCAGAGCACATTCGCCTAACGGTAGAAAAAGGGCACGGAGGCTCCCCCTACCGTTCTGATCCACACGATCAATACGGCAAGGTCGCTCAACAAGCGCTCAAGGACGTCTTTAACAATGAACCGGTATTGATTCGCGAAGGCGGTAGTATTCCTATCATTGGAGACTTTAAGCGCATTCTCGGGGCGGACACCCTCATGCTCGGCCTCGCGCTCCCAGACGCGCAAATCCACGCCCCTAATG
The DNA here is from genome assembly GCA_023301545.1 of Akkermansiaceae bacterium. Lineage (GTDB taxonomy): Bacteria > Verrucomicrobiota > Verrucomicrobiia > Verrucomicrobiales > Akkermansiaceae > WTJZ01. The sequence continues at coordinate 5,416 of JALZUI010000067.1, read as the reverse complement.
AGAACTTCCCCATCGCCAACTTTGAGAAAGGAGTCGAACTAGGAAAAACCCTCATTCGCTCCTTAGGAAAACTCTAATCCTGCCTGCCATTACGGCACAAAAAAGCCGCGGCACAGAGTGTCGCGGCTTTTTTAGGATTTGATGCTAGTTACCTACGGAGACCGAGGCCTTTAATAAGTTTTTGGTAACGCGCTTCGTCTTCTCTGCGAACATAATCAAGGAACTTACGGCGTTGTGATACCATTTTAAGAAGTCCACGCTTAGATGCGGAGTCTTTCTTGTTCACCTTCATGTGTTCGGTGAGGTCGAGGATGCGGCTCGTAAGGTGAGCTACTTGGAAGTCAGCGCTTCCGGTGTCTTTTTCGTGAAGTTTGAATTCGTCTAGGTTTATATTACTCATAGTATTCTTGGGATGAGGGCAGTCAGCCAACCGCCCAGTCCTGTTTTTTGGCTGGACGATGTTCTTAAGCTCTCCACAGAAAAATGCAATACTTTTCTCCATATACTCCACACCTCTATTTGATCACGTTCTAAGCGAGGCCGTTTGCGAGTGTTTGGACGCAGAGAATGAGGCGTATTAGCTTCTTAGAGGAAATCCCCAGCTTTCTTATTTAAAACTGAAAAGATGATTTCATACCGAATAAGGATATTCCATTATACTTAAAGGGATTTTGCTTTTTCAACCCTTAGTTATACACATGTTATAAACAACTTATTCACAACTCTACTCTATTAGTTATAAACAGGTTACTAACAACTTGTTCACATAATTTAAGGAGTTTAAAATGACGGTTACTCCTTAAAAAAAAATGAAATCACAGCCCTCTCCTTGGTCCTAAAACATGTTCTCGGCTACTTAGCTGAGGAGGTTTTTAAGAGAGTCGGAAGTGAGTTTCAGAGTGGAAGAATCAGAGAGAAGCGCGTCGGCTAAATCTCCTTTTTTCTGCTGAAGAGTATGAATCTTTTCTTCGACCGTGTTTTCACAAATCAATTTATGAACGAAGACCGGTTTTTTCTGCCCGATTCGATACGCGCGATCCGTCGCTTGTCGTTCGACCGCTGGGTTCCACCAAGGATCGTAGTGAATAACGGTATCAGCCTCAGTAAGTGTTAAGCCCGTTCCCCCTGCCTTCAGCGAGATCAGAAAGATCGGCGCCTCTCCACCTTGGAATTGATCGACTAGCGCACCACGATCCTTAGTGCTTCCCGTCAACATCAGGTGCTTATGATTGCGTCGTTGTAACTCTTCTGAGATCAGATCGAGCATACTGGTAAACTGAGAGAACAAGAGGATCTTACGCCCTTCGAGCAAGAGAGTCTCGATCAACTCAAGTGTAAATTCGAGCTTAGCGGATTCCTCCGCAAGATTCGCATCCTCTAACAGCCCAGGATGGCAACAGATTTGGCGCAGCTTAAGGAGAGCCGAGAGAAAGAACATCTGCGAGCCTTCGAGCCCACGCACCGCAATCGCCTGACGAACTTTCTTGTCCATCGTAGCGCGGATGGTTTCATAGAGATCCTTTTGCTTCGTATTGAGCTCGATTCGGTGAATGAGTTCCGTCTTAGGCGGCAACTCCTTCGCGACCTCATCTTTCGTCCGACGCAGGATGAGCGATTCCACTCGTTTTTTGAGAGAATCTCGTCGTTCTTCGTTACCTTGATTCTCGATCGGGGTTCGATAATGCTCGTTAAACTTCTCCTTACTCCCCAATAGACCAGGCATAAGAAAACGCATCAGCGACCAGAATTCCCCTAAGTTATTTTCCACAGGAGTACCAGAAAGACAAAGACGATGGTTGGCGCGAATCTCGTAGGCGGCCTGGGTTGATTTGGCGGCGGGATTCTTAATATATTGAGCCTCATCTAGGAACACGAGGTGGAAGTTATACTTCTGCAACTGAGCAATATCACGATGCAGCAGCGCATAAGAGGTCAGCACAATATCACTGTGAGGAATGCTAGGGTAGTAGCGATGGCGAGCTGATCCCTGTAGAATGAGACAAGTCAAATTCGGGGCGAACTTTCGAGCCTCGCGCTCCCAGTTGGTAACGACAGAGGTAGGAGCAATCACCAGCGCGGGCGCATCAGCCGAAGCCGTTCTACCGCTTTCGATTTCGATCAAGATATGAGCGAGTGATTGGAGAGTTTTACCCAACCCCATATCATCTGCGAGAATACCGTTTAGCCCTAGCTCGCGCAGGTTTTGCATCCATTTAAGTCCTAGTAGTTGGTAATCCCTCAGCGTCGCTTGGAGCTGTTTGGGGCTATCCACTGAGGAAGTTGAATCAAAGCTCTGCAGGCGCTTTTGATACGCTTCTACGAGCTCGCTATTATCAATCTCAACATCCTTAACCAACTGCACCGCATCGACTGCATGAAGCTTAGCTCCCCCTGGGAACTTCGGGTCGATAAATTTGGCGAGGTGTTTCAGAATGTCACGCACGCGACCAATCGGTAGGTTGAGAGCGGTTCCATCTGGCAACACGGCGTATTGAGTGCCATCGTTAGGGCGATCAAGGGTCTCCTCCAGAAACTTATCAGCTAATAAATGAGTAAGAATAGGCAGGAGGTTAAAGGATTTCCCGCGTAAATCGAAGCCTACCGAGAGCGAAAACCACCCGCCCTGCTGTTCATCAAGTTCTAAAACCCAATCCGCAGGATCGCAGTGCGCCACCTCGTAGCCGAAATCATCAGCGAGCTCGACGGCCCAGCCATGTTTTTCCAGCAAAGGAATTCCCGCATGACGAACGTCCAGCCAACAAGCGCCAGGTTCGATTCGGGTAGGATCAGGGAAGTAATACAGAAAGGTGTCTTCGAGCCATTCAGGCTTTTTTTGTTCGATCCGAGCCAACCAGGTGAATTCGCTGGCGACGGAAATCAATCCGCAGCGAGAAAGCTGTGAGGCCGCGTCTTTCTCTAACGCACGAAAGCGCTCAATAATGAGAGAGCCTCCAGCCTTCGTCCGAGCCACTGTTTCCCCTTCTGTAATCTCAGCAAGGAGCGGAAAGGAGAAATCACCGTGCTCCGTACTAGGGTAAATCACCCGAGCGCGAGCAATCGCTGTTTTCTCAAGATCTAATTGGCGGGAGGGTTTCTTTTTATTCAGATACGTGCGGACAACTTCCGGCAATGCCGCCACCCGCACGAGCTCTAGAGTAAAGCTTGGCGAAGTCCGCAGGCGAACCTCCTCAGCCCCTTCTATCGTTGGATTTTCAGGCTCAGCGACATGGACGCGACCACTATTTTTAAGCGAGCCAAACTGCTGTAGCTTGTCGGTAATGTGGCCTTGTGAGCTCCGCAGAAGAATAGCAGCGGCATGAGAGCAGAAAAACCCATCCTCACAGTTACACTCCGCTTCTACCTGCCAGCTCTCGCCTTCTTTCCAAAGCGTCACTTCAGGTTGATAGTGAGCGTTCTTATCTCTCCATTCACCAACTAGCACAGCCCCTCCATCAGGCATGGTTTCCCACGTGATATTTTCGATCTTAGATTTCTGACGGTTACCAATCTGCACCACCATATCGTCAAAGCGATTTTGCCATCGCTCGGATTGAAGGTAGTCAGAAAGTTCCATGATAAACTAGTACGTAGAGCACCGAAAATCATTTGAACACACATTTCTGAAATTATTTCTCCCCCTCGATCTTAACTCGATTCGGATAATTCCCTAGTGCGTCCTTGTCTTAAGATGTTGATTCGCGGTAGCGTAGATTCTAATGCAGATTTTTCTTCGCATCTTTGCCTCGATTAAACGCTATCCCGGAATGGCGCTGGCGGCCTTTGTGATGTCGCTCTTTGGGGCGGCCTTGGTACTCGTCGCTCCGATTCTGACCGAACGAATCTTTGGCGAAATCATCCCTAATGACCGTAAAGATCTCGTCCTGACCACAACGCTCTTAGCGATTGGGTTAATCATCCTCCGTCAACTCCTGCTCATGGGGAATACGATTCTCAACACCTCCCTAGAGCAAAAATTAGTTCACCAACTCCGCCAAGAACTCTACGACAAGGTCCAGCGCATGCCCCTCCCCTTTTTCGACAAGAAAAAGACCGGTGATCTCATGAGCCGTATTAGCAGCGATGTGCCTGCGATGGAAGCGGTCATCGTGCAAGGGATCGGTCAAGGCTTAGGCGGATTAATCCAAGCGACGGTGGTCCTCTGTTACATGCTCAACCAGCACGTAGGGCTTACTCTAATCACGCTTATCCCCATGCCGCTGGTCGCCATTATTACTAAGCTCTATTCGAAGTATGGCGAACCTCGCTACCATGAGGAAAGCAAAGCGGCTGCGCGAATGAATAATCAGCTTCATGATAACCTCGCAGGGATTCGCCAAATCAAAGTGTACACGGTCGAAGAAGAAAAACGGGAAGCCTTTACTGAAAAAAGCGCCGCCGTTCTCGATGCCCAAATGCGAGTGGTGCGCGCCAACGCCATCACGTGGCCCAGCGTCAGCATGATTGCCGAATCAGGACTCCTCGCCATGCTCGGCGCGGGTGCTTATTGGGTGCTACAAGGCGATATTAAGTTAGAAGTCATGCTCTCCTTTCTCGCTGCTTGGGGTTACTTTTACGAACCCTTCTCCCGCATCGGGCCGCTTAGCAAAGTCTTTGCCCAAGGTCACGCCTCCGCCCGCCGAGTATATGAAGTGCTCGATCAAGAGGAAGAACAGAATCTCAAGTCTGGCGCCACCCCGCTTACGGACACTCACAGCATCGAGTTCAAAGACGTGACCTTTGGTTACAGTCGGGAAGATGACCCAACCATTCATCAAGTTTCAGTGAAGATCCCTGCGGGTAAAACAGTAGCCTTTGTTGGAGAAACGGGGGCAGGAAAGTCCACAGTCTTTAACCTCCTCACAGGATTCTACCAACCCTGGGAAGGTCACATCACCCTCGGGGACGAACCCATCGCCACCCTCTCTAAAGAATGGCTTCGTCAGAAAATCGGCTATGTCACCCAGGAAAACTTCCTCTTCAACACCTCCGTTCGCGACAACTTGTTATTAGCCAATCCTAAGGCTAGTGATGAAGAACTCTGGGCCGCGCTCCAGTCAGCCAATGCCTCGCAGTTCGTACAAGACTTACCCCAGGGACTAGATACAGTCACAGGCGAACGCGGAAGCAGGCTCAGCGGAGGTGAAAAACAGCGGATCTCGATCGCTCGTGCTCTCCTTAAAAACCCACCAGTGCTCCTCCTAGACGAGGCCACCAGCGCGGTCGATAATGAAACAGAACGCTTGATCCAAGCCTCACTAGACAACCTGCGTAAAAACCGAACCTGTTTAGTCATCGCTCACCGCCTCAGCACCATCGTGGCCGCCGATATCATCTGCGTCATGCGCGCAGGGAAAATCATCGAGCAAGGAACCCATGAGGAACTGCTCAAACTCAACGGCAACTACGCCGAGCTCGT
>JALZUI010000066.1 GCA_023301545.1 Akkermansiaceae bacterium | reverse complement strand
AGGTATATACTGCCAGCGCGCTTACCGCTCCACAAATTCATTAAATTCAGACTTAATAGTAATTCACCATCGCACGTATGCAGGACTCACTACCGATTTACAGCCACCAAGAAGCAATTATCGCAGCCTTGCAGCAGGAGCAAAGAGTCCTTTTAAACGCTCCCACTGGATCGGGAAAGTCTACAGGAATCCCTCCCTTTCTATACGAAGCAGATACGATTGAGGGACAAATCATCATCGTGCAGCCGCGTCGTTTGGCTGCGCGACTTTTAGCGCAACGAGTGGCGCACGTATTAGGCAAGCGCATTGGCCATGAAGTAGGGTACGCCGTGAGGTTTGAGGCAAAGTTCACGCCCCAGACTAAAATCCTCTTTTTGACCGATGGAGTTCTCCTCCGTCAAATGGCAGAAAACCCAAGTTTACACGGAGTTGGGCTCATTATATTTGATGAATTTCACGAGCGCCGCATTGCCTCTGATGTCGCTCTAGGTTATTGCACCGATTTACAACAGACTAAGCGACCAGACCTTAAGCTGATCGTCATGTCGGCCACTCTGGCGGAGGACAGCCTGGAGAAGTACCTCGCACCCTGTGCCAAGATCAATGCCGAAGGCCGAGCCTACCCCGTGGAAATCAGCCACCGCGCCCCTAGACTGAAAAACAATCCCCGTACAGGCCGCCCAGAAACACCATTGCTCTGGGAACACGTTAAGGAACTCTCGCGTGAAATCTCATCCCTAGATGATTGCGGAAACTGGCTCGTCTTCATGCCTGGCGCGTTTGAGATCCGCAAGACTGTGGAAACCCTTAGCAATGCGTCATGGCTATCAGACTATGAAATCTTCCCCCTCTACAGCAGCCTGCCTCCCAAGCAGCAAATGGAAGCACTCGATTGCCCTCGGCCCAAGATAATCGTCGCTACCAATGTTGCCGAAACCTCCCTCACGATTGCGGGGGTAAAAACCGTGATCGATACAGGAACCGCCCGCGAATCTCGTTATGACCCGACTCGTGATATGGACTCGCTCCTCATTCGTAAAATTTCACAGGCCTCAGCAACCCAGCGCGCGGGCCGTGCAGGCCGAACCGCGCCAGGAATATGCTACCGCCTTTGGTCTGAACCCGACCAACAAAAACGAGAACCATTTCAGCTCCCCGAGGCTCTCAGGCTAGACCTCGCTCCGACGATCCTCCTACTAGCCAAACTTGGCTATACGGTGGAAAGCTTCCCGTGGTTAGAAACTCCGCCGAAAGAGTCTATCGCGCGGGCACTAGCTCTCTTACAAGCCCTAGGAGCCCTTAACACGGAGGGAACACTTACAGAGAAGGGAGAGCAACTTTCCCAACTCCCCCTCCCACCTCGACTCGCCCGGTTAGTCTTAGCGGGAATTGATCTCGACTGCTTGCCCGAAACCCTTTTCGTAGCAGGTTTACTCCAAGGCGAATCCTTTGTAAAACGCACCAGTGGCCTGCAAAACCCTAATGCTCACAGAGCGCGGCGGAGCCAGAACTCGATTTCTGATTTCGAGGAGCGCCACGATCCCTCCTCCTTTGCAGGACTGTACTCCGCCTTCGCCTATGCCAAAGTTAATAAGTTTTCTCCACAAGCAGCCAAACCTTTCGGCCTCAGCCTGCGTGCCCTGCGTGAACTCGATAGCACAATTCAGCAGTTACAATCACGTATAGGGACACTAGGAGAAGCTTCTCGTCTCCGCGCAGAACCCGATTTTCATTCCCGCGGAGACCTACTAGCTAAGGCCGTAGCCCTGACCTTTCCAGACCGCCTATGTCAACGACTGGGCTCTGGCACGCTATCAGCACGCCTCATAGGAAACCGGAAGGGTAAATTAGAGGACTCCACCCCTGCGCGACAAGGCACCTTATTCTTCGCCACTGAGATCCAAGAGATTCAGGGACGAGACGTACTGACGCACCTCTCCGGATTGATCAAGGTTGAAACTGACCAGCTCGCAGAGTGGTTCCCTGATCGCATAACGACTAAGGATGAAGTGAACCTAGATGAGGTAACCAATAAATTCGTCAATCAAGAACTCTCCACTTATAACTACGGGGGGCAATCGCTGCAAATTAGCCATGAGATTTCTCCAAATGCCCCTGACTCAGATCAAGTGGCGGCACTCATGAGCCGAATGATTATAGAAGGCGAAGCCGAACTCCCCAAGTGGAACTATAAGGTCGAGCAATGGATCGCCCGCCTGAACCAACTAGCCGAATGGATGCCTGAGCTCGAACTCCCCCCCATTGGTCACGATGATCGAGCCCACTTAATACAAGAAATCTGCACAGGCGCCACTCGCCTAAAGGAGCTAAAACACCTAGACCCCTGGCCAATGCTCAATGACTGGCTAAGCCCGATGCAGGCACAAGCGCTCGCAAGCTACGCCCCCACCGACATCTCTCTCAGCAATGGCACTAAGACGCAAGTCACCTACGCCGAAGGCGATCCTCCAACTATTGCCGTCAAGCTCCAACGCCTCTATGACGTCCGCGAGACACCAGCCCTGTGCAATAACACAGTTCCTCTCCGCGTGCAGATCCTAGCTCCCAACCAACGACCTTGGCAAATCACCTCAGACCTCCAAAATTTCTGGGAAAACGGCTACCCTCAGATGAAAAAAGATCTCGCAGGCCGCTACCCTAAGCATGAATGGAGATAAAGAAGAACAACTGAAAAGAGTGTAGCGAGAGCTAACCCGCAAAAAGAAAAACGCACAGGCTCAAGGAGCGTGTGCGTTTTTTATGCGTTGTGAAGCTAAAATTACTTCTTAGCTGCTTTTTTAGCTGGAGCCTTCTTTGCTGCTGCTTTTTTGGCTGGAGCCTTTTTCGCTGCTGCTTTTTTGGCTGGAGCCTTCTTAGCTGCCGCTTTTTTGACAGGAGCCTTTTTGTCCGCTGCAGGCTTCCCTTTAAGGGCTGCAGACTGTTTTTCTAGCTCAGTTTTACGCTTGACGTAGTTTCTACGACGGCGTCGCTTGATGATTTTGTTATGCTGTTTACCCATAGTGTTTTGTTATCGTGCTAAACTGTTCGCGAGGTTTCAAGCTTTAGTTTGCCCATTTCCGCTGATTCTGTACTGATATGAGGTTAATTCCTTAAGCCCCATTGGTCCGCGAGCATGAATTTTATCTGTAGAAACGCCAATTTCGGCGCCAAAACCAAATTCTTCCCCATCACTAAAGCGAGTTGAGACATTGTGATAAACACAGGCCGAATCTACTCCTTCAAAGAAAATTTGCGCTCGGACAGCGTCTTTTGTCACAATCGCATCGGAGTGACCTGAGCCATATTCATTGATATGGTCAACCGCATCAGGCAATGAGCCTACAACCTTAATCGAAAGCTTGTAGTCTAAGTATTCAGTACTCCAATCCTCTTCTGTCGCTGGAGTTACTGGCACATCTTCAATGAAGACCGCTGCAAATTCATCACCAATAATCTCAGTATTTTTATTATCTAAGGCTTTTGCCACCATTGGGAGGAACTCCCGTGCCACATCACGATTAACAATCAGCGTTTCTAGGGCATTACAGACACTTGGTTTTTGAGTCTTAGCATCGACCACTAGCTTAACAGCCATCTCTAAGTCTGCGTCCTTATCGACATACATATGACAAATTCCATCATAGTGCTTAATCACTGGCATCCGGGCCTGGGAAACAACCGTTTCGACTAGCCCCTTGCCTCCTCTGGGGATCATCAGGTCTAGGTACTTATCCATCTTCGCCATCACAGAAACGCTTTCACGCTCAGTAAACGGAATTAATTGAATTGCGTTTTTAGGTAGCCCTGCAACCGCTCCGCTCTCTCCCATGATATGCGCAATAATTCGATTAGAATGAATCGCTTCTTTTCCCCCTCGGAGAATCGTGGCGTTACCAGACTTAAAACACAGTACCGCCGCGTCAGAGGTTACATTAGGACGGCTCTCGAAGACGATCCCTATTGCGCCTATGGGCACACTAATTTTACGCAGAACCATCCCGTTCGGGCGAGTTGATTCATGCAATATTTCGCCACACGGATCAGTTAGCTCTACGACTTGCTCAATACCTGATGCCATCGCTTCAATTCGCTCACTGGTCAAAGTCAAACGATCAATCATCGCAGGGCTCAATCCGTTTTCTATAGCCGCTAATAGATCCTTCTGGTTTTCCGCGATTATAACAGAGGCGTTCAGACGCAACCCCGACGCCATCGTCTTTAGAATTGCATTTTTCTTAGCCTCTGGGAGAAGCGCTAGTTCCAGCGCCGCCTGACGAGCCTTAGCTCCCATTTCTAAAATCACCTTTTCAAGATCGGGGTTTTCCATAACGAACTCTTGATAAATTTCTAAACAAGATGCGAGTCAAAAATACGAATTACCCCATTTCTTACCTTGCATCAATCTGTGGCTCTATGTTTCTCTTTCTCCAGATAAACCTTACCTCATTTTGAAATCTAACGAAATCTACAAAGCTGTCGATCCAGCCCTGGTCAATGAAATGTTCATGCACTTCCGCGAAGACGACCGTAATCTATACAAGACTTCTCTGGCCACTCTAGCGGGTAACCAAAAGATGCGCCCTCAATTCGTGCAGAAAAAACCCATTGCAGATCAGATCAAATGGATGCACTCCGCGCTCATGTTTAAAAAGAACGAAGATATCGGCGAACACTTGCTCCAAGTCTGGTTCATGAAAGCTAAGACCGATGTTCTAGTAACTGCTTGTGACAACCTCGGCATCAAGCATAATGGAGAAGGATACGTAGAAGGCGTACTCCCTAAGACTCTTGAAGACGACAAGCTCAAGGCGGCCATCGACGCCCTCTTGGAGAAATTCGGCGCTCCTCTCACCGCTCTTTACCTCTACGTCTTTAACCTTCAAATCCCTGGCGGCTGGGACAACCTCGCTAAGGCTCTGGAAACAGACGAGCGACTTCAACTTAACGAAGCGTAAAACGCTCCCCTAGAGACATAAAAGAAGCGACCTTCTCGGGTCGCTTTTTTTGTATATTGGGATCCGCTTTACTTATTTCAGAAACGAGCAAACGTAATCAAAGAAGCCCTCTACCTTAAGGGAAAACTTAGAGTTCCCTGGCACATTAAAGGACTCACCCGCACTGTAAGTTTTGAACTCGGTCTCTCCGTCTAAACGAACTTCGGCAGAGCCTGCTGTCACTTCCATGAGCTCAGGCGCATCGGTCCCGAATTCGTAATCACCAGCTAACATAATGCCTAGCGTCTTAACATCCCCATTCGCGAAGGTTACCTGACGGCTTGTTACTTTTCCATCGAAGTAGATATTCGCTTCCTTCTTTACTGTTACGTTTTCAAAGTTTTCCATAGAGCTACCAAAATCCGACTAGAACGCCACTTTTGCAAGTGAAAACACCATTTCCATTCCGTTCTCCTGAAAAAACTCAAAAAGCATTAGAAAAAGAACTCTAATTTTGCTACTTCGTATTTAACAATGATTGATAGAACCTACCAAGACCGAGTCATCGCTCCCTCCCTCCTCGCCGCTGATTTTTCTCGTATTCAAGAAGAAGTCAGCCGCGCCATTAAGTCTGGTTCAGACTGGCTCCACCTCGATGTCATGGACGGTCACTTTGTTGACAATATTTCCTTCGGCCCAGCGATCATCAACGCGATTCACGAGACCAACGACATTTTTCTAGACGTCCACCTCATGATCTCGCGCCCCGATCACTACCTCCCACGCTTCATCGAGGCAGGCGCTGATCTCATCACAGTTCATATCGAAGCCGACCACGATGTAGGGCAGACCCTCGACCAAATCAAAGAAGCCGGCTGCCAGGTCGGACTAGCACTAAATCCCGCGACTCCTTTTTCAGCAGTTGAGCCCTTTCTTGATAAAATCGACCTCCTCCTCTGCATGACCGTCGTCCCTGGTTTTGGTGGGCAATCATTCATGACCGAAGTTATGCCTAAGATCGAGGAAGCCAAGGCCTACCGCACCGCCAAAGGCTTAACGTTTCACATCCAAGTGGACGGTGGGCTCACAAAAGAAACGGCCCCTCAAGCATACGCCGCCGGAGCTAACGTCATCGTCGCAGGATCCTCGACCTACAAGGCGCCCTGCATGGCAACCGCTATTCAAGAAATCCGAGAGGCTTAGAGGCGCTAAACAGCTAGCTGCCTCATCCCCTCGTAAAGCACGATTCCGGCAGAAGTCGCCAAGTTTAATGAACGGACGTGCTGCATATCCATGGGGATTGTCGCACAGTTCTCTGGATGCGCCTCTAGAAGACTCGCAGGTAAACCCCTCGTTTCTGAGCCAAAAATCAGGTAGTCGCCCTCTTTATAATCAGCCTTCCAGTACGGAGTGTCCGTTTTAGTGGTCATCAGGTGAAAACCTGCCTCGCTCGCAGTCAGCTCAGCCCAAAACTCCTCCAAGGAATCCCAGACCACTAAGTCAACGTGCTCCCAGTAATCTAACCCCGCCCGCTTCACCGCCTTTGAATCAATATCAAAGCCGAGAGGCTTTACGAGGTGCAAGCGAGCATTAGTTGCGCAACACAACCGCCCAATAGCACCTGTATTGTGCGGAATATCGGGTTGAACTAAGACTACATTAAACATAACTCCTACTCGTGAGGGAGATAAATTGGGGAGCTCTGGTACCAGCCACCGGCTGTACGTTGATACCCTACACTAACACCATCTTTATGAGTCCCTGGCAGGTGCGAAACCACTAAAGTTCGTGACTCCCGGTCCAGAGTAAATTCGCGCTCTCCGTAACGACTATCTTGACCACATTTCAAACTATCTAAATTCGACTGAGCGGCGGCATCACGCGCCTTTTCTAGCCGCGCTCGGAATTCCCCCACAGGCTCCTCATGTACGTGAAATGCAGGTAAGGCTAGAATGTAATCAATAAGGGGAGCGTTATCTAAATCCTGATCAATACGGCTATAGGATCTAAGAAAGGCGCGTCCATCAGCATTCACTACGGAATTAGCTTTCCGAGCCACAGCGGAGCTTGATCCACAACTCACTAGAGAGCTCATAACTAATATGCTCGCTACCAGCCCTCCCAAAATTGCTAAAATTTTGCTATCCATAACTCTAGTTCAAACCTGTTCTAATCGCAAAGTAAAGCACAAGATTAGCACGCGAAACCATAGCTCCGCTAGATATTTCAGCATCAAGCTTGTAGCATAAAAAAAGCCCTGCCAGATGACAGGGCTTTTCTTTAGAGGTAAATGAATCCACCTTACGCTCTACCAGCGTAAGTTTTGTCCTCGGTATTCACCTTAATTGTGTCACCTTGGTTAACAAAGAGAGGCACCTGAATCGAAAGCCCTGTTTCCATAATCGCAGGCTTCGTCGGGTTATTGGCCGTATCCCCTTTAACCCCTTCTGAGGACTCCGTAATGATTAGCTCTACGATCGCAGGAACACTCAGAGAGACCGCATCACCGTCGATGAAGAGAACCTCGATTTCCAGACCTTCTTTGAGAAAATCCTTAGAATCCGCTACCAGAGATTCATCAAGCGTGATCGTCTCATAAGTCGTCAAATCCATGAAGTTGTATCCTGACGGATCGGAGTAAGAGAACTCGAGCTTTTGGCGGTCAGTCGGCACGATCTCCACCTTTTCATCTGAGGAAAACCGAATGGCCTTTTGTTTACCTGTAGAAACCGAGCGAACGGTTGCCATGATCAAAGCATTTCCTTTACCTGGTGTACGGTGCTCTAGACCTTGGATAATTCCGAGATCTCCTGAGTACTTGATACACTGTCCTTTTTTTAAGTTAGTTGCGACGACTGCCATAATAATGAGTTCTACCGTGGTTAAACCAACCATGGCTGATCTTGGCAAGCTTTCTTTCCCCCTCTCCAGGCCCTAGGCCACGACAATCCCGTGCTCCGTGCTTGCATTCCCAAAAGAATCGCCTTAAGTCCATCCCATGTCTGCGGATGTAAAAGAGATTCAAGCTGATGCCCTCGCTGCTATTGCTGCAGCCGAGACCCTCCCTTCCCTTGAGGAGCAAAAAGTAGCCTTCCTAGGTAAAAAAGGACGCCTCACCGCGGCCCAAGCCTTAATGAAGTCTATTCCTGACGAGGAAAAAAAGGCCTTTGGACAGCTCCTTAACGAAACACGTACCGCCATCAATTCCGCTCTGGAGGAAAAGCAAAACACGCTCCAATCAGCCGAAGACGCAGCCTCCGTCGCCAATATCGATCTGACGCTCCCTTCTTACCCTACTCCACAGGCCACCCTTCACCCCCTAACGATTGTTAAGGACGAAGCGATCCAAATCCTTCGCCGTCTAGGATTCGCCCTTGCCGAAGGCCCTGAGATCGAAGACGAGTTTCATTGTTTTGACGCCCTCAACACTCCTCAAGACCACCCCGCGAGGAATGAAAAAGACACCTTCTATTTCAACAGTGGTAAGCTCTTACGCACCCACACCTCCAGCGTCCAAGTCCGCACGATGGAAAAAGCCACGCCTCCGATCCGTATCATCGCTCCAGGCTCCGCCTACCGCCGTGACGAAATCGACGCCACGCACCTATCAGTCTTTAATCAACTCGAAGGACTCTACATTGCCGAAGATGTGAACCTAGGTGAACTCAAAGGCACTCTCGAATACTTCTACCAATGCCTCTTTGGAAAAGATACCGAAGTTCGCTTCCGCCCTCATTTCTTCCCCTTTACCGAGCCTAGTTTTGAAATCGACATCATGCTCCGCGCTAAAGGGCAAGAGCCGAAGTGGGTCGAGGTTGCAGGATGCGGCATGGTTGACCCTGCTGTTTTTACCGCCATTAACGCGCAGCGTAAGGACGACCTTCTCAATCCGGCAAACGTGACTGGCTTCGCCTTTGGAATGGGAATCGACCGCCTTGCCATGATCAAATACGGGGTCCGTGACATTCGTCTTCTCATCGAGAACGACACCCGTTTCCTCAATCAATTCGCTTAAACTCAACTTAAGCTACTACTAAGAACCCGCACCCTTTCTAAAGGGTGCGGGTCTTTTTTTTATCCCCCAGTAGCCTCCTGTAAAAAAGACGAATTCCAAGCATAATACGGAGTGAAAAAACTCCAATTCAATCCAAAAAACAACCTTGCATCATTACCGCCTATAACTTAGCTTCGCTCACTATGTTTTCCCAATTAGCTGACTCTCTCGACAAAACATTTCGTAACTTACGTGGTGTAGGTAAGATCTCAGAGAAAAATATCAAAGACGCCATGCGTGAAATCCGCCTTTCGCTCCTTGAGGCTGATGTTGAAATGGGAGTCGCTAAGGACTTGATCGAGGCTGTTCAGAAAAAATCTCTCGGGTTAGAAGTCACCAAATCGATCAAACCAGGAGAACAAATCGTCAAGTACTTCCAAGACGAGCTCGTTGCCCTCCTTGGCTATGACAATGAAGCGCTCGACCTCAATGCCCCAGGGCATATCCTCATGGTCGGACTCAATGGAGCGGGTAAAACCACAACTTCCGCCAAGCTCGCTCATCGCCTGAAGAAAGATGGCCGCCGCCCTGTCCTTATTGCCTGTGACCTCTACCGTCCTGCGGCTATTGACCAACTCGCCAAGCTTGCAGAGCAAATCGACGTTCCTTGTTACACCCCAGATGCGGGTGAAACCGATGTCAAAAAAGTAGCCAAAGCTGGTAAAAAATGGGCCGAACAAGAAGGCGCTACCGTTATCATTTTCGATACGGCTGGTCGTCAAGAAGTCGACAACAACCTCCTCGCAGAACTCAAAGGGCTTCATAGCTTCCTCAAGCCCCAGGAAACACTCCTCGTCGCAGACTCCGCAACGGGACAACAAGCCGTCTCTGTAGCGCAAACGTTCAATGAAACCGTTAACCTCACGGGAATCGTCCTAACGAAGCTGGATGGTGATGCTCGTGGTGGTGCCGCCCTCTCTATGCGAGCAGTGACGGGTTGCCCGATTAAGTATGTCGGTGAAGGCGAAAAAATGGATAACCTCCTCGCCTTCCACCCCTCACGGATGGCTGACCGAATCCTCGGCATGGGAGACGTTGTCACCATGGTTGAACAGGTCAGCGAGAAAATCGATGAGAAGCAAGCGATGAAATCGGCAGAGCGCATGGCCTCTGGTCAATTTGATTTCAACGACTTCCTCGACCAGATGAAAATGCTCCAAAAGCTAGGCCCGCTCGAAGGACTAATGGGCATGCTTCCTGGCATGAAAAACCTCAAAAAACAACTCCCCCAAGGAGCCTTCGACGATAGCCGCCTCAAGCACTTAGAGGCGATTATCCTTTCTATGACGCCTAAGGAACGTATCAAGCCTGAACTCATCAAAGGCTCTCGCCGCAAGCGAATTGCCGCAGGCTCAGGCCGCTCGATCCTAGAGGTTAACCAACTCCTCAAGCAGTTCGGACAAATGCGCAAGATGATGAAGTCCAAAGGCAAAATGGCCGCTATGATGAAGCAAATGGGCGGCATGGAAGGCATGGGAGACATGATGAAAGGCCTCGGAGGCGGTGGCGGTAAGCTCCCATTCTAACCCCCCTTAAACCATGTTATTACTCGGAGTTAATATCGACCACATCGCTACCCTGCGCCAAGCGCGCTATCGTACGATGTTGGACTCGCCTAATGCAGAACCCTCCCCTCTCACGGCCTCTCTAGATTCCCTTGCGGGTGGCGCGGACTCCATCACCTTGCACGTGCGCGGTGATCGCCGACATGTGCAGGAAAGCGACGCCATTGCCGTTCGCCAGCAATGTAAGCTCCCGCTGAATCTGGAAATGGGGAATACTCAAGAACTCATCGACATCGCACTCGACCTGAAACCTGACTTTGTCTGCCTCGTTCCAGAAACTCGCGAAGAAATTTCGACCGAAGGCGGACTAGATGTCGTAACACACGAGCAAGCGCTCCGTCCGACCCTCGCCAAGCTACAGGGAGCTGGAATCAAGGTAAGCCTGTTTATCGACCCTGTTCCTGATCAAGTCCGCATGGCCAGCACTCTAGGCGCAGAAATGATCGAGCTTCACACCGGCTGTTTTGCCAATGCCGAAGGCGCGGAACAAGAGGCCGAAGTCTCACGTCTCGCCGAGGCCTCTAAGCTAGGCCACTCGCTAGGACTTCAGATCAATGCGGGGCACGGGATCAACTACGATAATATCACCAAGCTGTTCACCGTCCCTCACCTGACTGAACTCAACATCGGCCACTCCATCATTGCCCGCTCCACTCGTGTCGGCATGGTTAAAGCGGTCGAAGAAATGCACACCTTGCTCAAAAACTACCCTAGCTCATGAGTCTTTACGGAATAGGAATCGATGTGGTAGAAGTCGACCGAATCAAATCCTCTCTCTCTGAGTTTGGGGAGCAGTTTCTCAACCGAATTTTCACCGCTGAGGAACGCGCCTACTGTGAAAAACAGAAAAACCGCGAACTGAGCTACGCCGCACGTTTCGCAGCTAAAGAGGCAATTGCTAAAGCCTTTGGAACAGGAATCGGAAAAGCTGTCGGCTGGCGCGAACTAGAAGTCCACCGTAAGGAATCGGGAGAACCTACTATTATTCTTCATGGTAAAGCGGCTGAGTTAGCAGAGTCCCTAAAGGTCAGCGAAGTAAAAATCTCCCTCACCCACGCGCAACATTACGCCGCCGCTAATGCGGTCATCTTAGTTAAAGACTGATTCGCTAAAGAAACTAAGGCCCTCTATGGCCTATTCTTAACAAGCGGAATCATCGCCTTATTAACGAAGGGATTATTCGTTCCGTAGTGACGCCAAGGTCCGGTAGGAACTCGATGAAAAGGCACAAAACGCCAGTTGCATTTTTCACCAGATTGAAGCCCTAGGTAATCGCGAATTGCTGGGGAGACATCAATGCCAGCCCCATTGTTTTCATAAGTCTTAGGACGCGCATCTCCGAAAACATACTCATGGTCATCAGTCGTCCATGGCCCACAATCCTCCCACTGCGCAAAACAAGATTTTCCATCATGGATAATCTGCACCCACTTCCCCTTACAGACTGATTTACCTGGACGCTCCACATAGTATTTAAACCAAGGAATCACCTTACTCGCCTCTGGTTTATGTGAGCGGTAAGTTTTGACATCGTTATAGGGTAAAGCGATGTAAAAAGGGTTTTGACGAGGGGTAAACGCCTTAGGTCGAAAGCCTACGCGAGCCGCGGGATTCGGATCATCGAACCCTCCATAGTTTAGCGCCCATTTGCCATCCCATGACGATTTGTGATTAGGCGTTTTATTCGCTCCCGCAGGTTTTTCTCCAATCCAAAACACCGTCGACGTTATATTCTGTTTCCACGGACCGACATAATTAAAAAGCTTCCCGCTAGTCTTACGAGATGATTTCCGCTCTGAATCCGCAAACACACTTTGGCCCATCGCAAGCGATACTGTCAAAATGGAGAGAATCAGAAACTTAATCATAACTGTATGGGGCTAATCTAACGGAATCAGAAACGACGAACGGTAGAGTTCGCCTTCTTTGTATCTACTTTTTCAGGATAATCGAGCATATAGTGTAACCCCCTAGATTCTTTACGCATCTTAGCACAATCCACCATCAAGGACGCCACTGTTACTAGGTTACGTAATTCTAGAATCTCGTAGTTCACACGGTACCCCCAATAAAAGTCCCGTACTTCCATTCGCAGATTACGGAGGCGAAAAGCCGCGCGTCTCAGGCGGTTTTCAGTACGAACGATGGAAACATAATCCCACATCGTACGGCGCACCTCATCCCAGTTATGATAAATATTAACCAGTTCATCAGGAGGAGTCAGATCGCCATAATTCCACGCGGCAATTTCCGGCGCTACAGGCCCCTCTTTATCAGGAGGATATAGACGCATCATTTCATCAAAGGCGCGGCGCGCAATCGCGTTCGCCTCTAGGAGAGAGTTTGAGGCCAATCGGTTCGCACCGTGGAAGCCTGTGCAAGCCACTTCCCCGACGGCGAAAAGGCCGCGAATCGTAGTCTTGCCAGACAAATCCGTAAGCACCCCTCCACATTGGTAATGAGCGGCAGGAACTACTGGGATAGGATCTTTTTCGGCATCTAAGCCATATTTTAGTAAATTTTCATAAATAAACGGGAAACGCTCTTTCATAAAGCCCGCGGGCTTATGAGTTACGTCTAAATACACACAATTCGCCCCTGTTTTCTTGATTTCTTGGTCAATCGCCCGCGCCACAATATCCCGAGGAGCAAGGCTTCCGCGCTCATCGTATTCAGGCATAAAGTCGCGCCCATTACGGTCTACTAAAATTCCACCTTCCCCTCGAACCGCCTCAGAGACAAGGAACGAGCGCTCCTCTACCCCACTAGCCGCGGGGTTATAGAAACAAGTTGGGTGAAACTGAGTGAATTCCATGTTGGAAATCTTAGCTCCCGCCCGCCAAGCCATCGCAACTCCGTCGCCTGTAGCGCTATCTGGGTTCGTCGTGTAAAGGTAGGCCTTTCCGCTCCCCCCTGTTGCTAAGACTACGCGATCAGAGCGAAATCGAATCACCTTCCCGCTCTCCTTCTCTAAAACATACGCGCCAAGAACTCGGTCATCAGTAACCATCCCTAGACGGGCGGTTGACACAAGGTCGATCGCAAAGTGGTCTTCGAGGAGTGTAATATTGTCATGCGCGCGCGCACTTTCGATCAAAGCTTCAGCAATCGCTTTACCTGTCGTGTCCTTAACATGTAAAATACGGCGTTCGCTGTGGCCTCCTTCTTTTCCTAAGGAATAGCCGTCTGCTTCTCGGTCAAAATCCACACCGTAATTTACTAAATCAGCAATCGTCTCACGCCCCTCAGCCACCAGCACCCGGACCGCTTCCTCATTACAGAGCCCCGCACCCGAATCGAGCGTGTCTTGGATATGCTTTTCTAGCGTATCTCCCTCAGACCGCATCGCGTCATCCAACACTGAGGAAATACCGCCTTGAGCCCACGAGGTATTAGAATCAGCCAGTTTCCCCTTACAAACCACGGTCACCTGGCCCACCTTCGCCGCCCGCAGAGCAAATGAAAGCCCGCCGATCCCAGCTCCGATGACTAAAAAATCTGTTTCTATAATACTCATAACCCTCGTTTTCTATCTCGCCTCCCTTACAGGAACCGAGACATGGTCTATGAGCCTAATCTTTCCGAAGAATACTGCAACTGCTAAAATCCCTTTACGGTCATCGGTCATCGCCTTTACCTGCATCGTTTCCGCGTCCACCAGCTCTAGGTAATCGACTTTCGTCTCTGTTTCCAAGGGGGCCAAGAGCGTTTCAAAATGCGAAATCAATTGTGAAGGATCTAGTTCTCCATTTGCAAGCATTTGAGCCATCGCTTGCAACGAGCGTTGAACCACGGGCGCTTCTTCATGCGCCTTTGCGCTAAGCCTAAGGTTACGTGAGGAAAGCGCTAAGCCTGACTCCTCCCTTACTGTCCCCACAGGAACAATCTGCACGGGAATGTCCAAGTCCCGAACTAAGCGCTCAATAACGGCTACTTGCTGGAAGTCTTTTTCACCAAAGATCATCGCGTCTGGTTGCACTAAATTATACAGCTTCAAAACCACCGTACAAACCCCGTCAAAATGCCCTGGTCGAGTAGCTCCGCAAAGCGTATTAGAAAGCAGAGTTTCGGTCACGCTGATAGAGGCGTCGCTTTCATATACCGCGGTCGTCTCGGGGGCATAGATAATATCCACTCCGGCGGCCTCACAAAGAGCGCGATCGGCCTCAAAGGTACTCGGGTAGCTTTCTAGATCGGAGGGGTTATTAAATTGAGTCGGGTTGACGAAAATACTCACCACCACTATCCCCTCAGAACCAGCTTCCAGACGAGCACGCTCCATCAGTGCGCGATGCCCGGCATGGAGTGCTCCCATGGTAGGAACTAGAGTCACGATTCCGCTGACGTTCGCTCTAGCCTTGCGGAGCTCATGCTTCTCTCGAATTACTTGCATACCTTACCATAAACACAGAGTACGATAAATGATAAGAGGATTTTTCGCTTTGCAGGCTGACTGAACTCCAAGCGAACTACACTCATTTCAAATCAGCTCACCATCGCCCAATAAAAAAGGCGCTCCACTCGGAGCGCCTTTTTGGTATTAGTAAAAATACGTGAGGTTATGGACAAACAACACCTGGAGCTTCCATAGTAGCCCAGTTGAAAACATCTCCACTAGTACCAGCTACACTTTCGTTCACGGTCCCATCATCACCTAATGTACCTGTAATACGAACAGCCTTAACTGAGTTGTTGACGCGAGCGATTACCGCCTTGTGTCCCCATACATTACTGTAAAAAGAAGTGCCTGTGCTAAGTTGCGTCGTAACGAGCGGAGCCTGACCTACAGAGGTATTCGCTAAACCTGTAACATATGAGTATCCACACTCTTGAGCTGTGAAGGTACCGTCGCCGTCACCCTCTTCATGATCGGCAACCTCTGTTTTTAATTCTTTAGAGAAGAAAAGCGCTTCATCAGCAGGTGTGAGAGCTCCTCCCGCCTGCATGAGAACGTTAAATGCTTGTTGCGCAGTTGTAATTGGCGTGGCTGTACCAAGAATAACCTCCGCATTATCTTCATCAACGTACACTCCGTCGAAATCAACGGCGTAATCTTCAAGTGCGAGACGGATCTGACGAGCGTTGTTGATAGAGGTATTTAGAGCAGCACGCTTAAGTGCACCTGTAACAGCTGGTGTGGTAAGAGCTGCGAGAGTTGCGATAATTCCAATCACAACGAGGAGTTCCACTAGAGTGAAACCTTTCTTGAGTCTAATGTTCGTTTTCATATTTATGATGTTAATTAATAGTTATGTATATAACCACAGAACAAGCCTGTGGTTACCTCATCATACACACTCACGCACGCCGTGCAAGGAAAAGCTTGTAAAATATCCTTAATGAATTCTATTCCACTGTTTTTGACTGAATAAGCTATCTGCGAACCTCTAAAAAGGCTTTTAAAGCCACAACTCAGCGTGAAACCACGGCCCAGATTAAAGAACGACGAACTCAGAAAACATCTTTATATGCGCGGATTCAACTAGCCAGCGCAACAGGCTGAGGGCTTGAGTAGCGAGCCCAGCTTATGTTAGGGTTTTGCATACTAAAACCAAACCCAAAGCTGA
>JALZUI010000065.1 GCA_023301545.1 Akkermansiaceae bacterium | reverse complement strand
CAGCTGAAGCGTCGTTATGACCTGATTCCTAACCTGATCGAAACGGCTAAGACCTACATGAAGCACGAGCGCGAAACGCTAGAGGCTGTAATTTCCGCCAGAAACAGCGCACAGAGTGCATGTGCGGAGGCGAGCAAAAACGCCGATGGGGAATCTGTAGGTAAATTAGTTGCTGCTGAATCTGCATTAAGCGGATCGATGGGGCGCTTTTTCGGACTTTCCGAATCTTACCCTGAGCTCCGTTCTAACCAAAATATGATGCAACTCAGCGAAGAATTGACCTCTACAGAAAATAAAGTGGCCTTCTCCCGCCAAGCATACAATGACTCCGTGACCTCGTTTAATACGAAGGTGGAGTCCTTTCCATCGAACTTTATCGCCAATTTCTTTAGTTTCCGCCAAGCGACGCTCTTTGAGGTCGCTAATGAGGAAGAGCGTAAGGCAGTTAAAGTAGATTTCAACTAAGTTTTCTATCGCTTTAGTTTCATTATAAACAGATATCCCAACGATGACTTCATATTATGTAGCGACCTTCGTCGCCGACTCCCTATCCCTAGGTTCACATTGGATTTATAACCAATCGAAAATAGCAAGAGCCTTTCCCGATGGGATTAAGGAACTTACGGCACCTCTCTCTAACTTTCACCAAGGCAAGTCTGCGGGAGATGGAACTCACTACGGTGACCAGATGGCTTGGCTGCAGCAACACCTAGAGGAGCATAAACAATATGATCACGAGGCATGGAAAGCTACGTGGCTGAAGCGTGCAGGCACTTACGCTGGCTACAAAGACGCGGCCACTAATGAGACAATGGCAAGCCAAGCGGAGACTCCTTCGAACTCTAATGATCTAGGTGGGGCTTCTCGTATTGCTCCACTTTTCGACCTCGGTGCAGATTTAGAAGAAACGGTCACTAATGCTAAAGCGCAAACACAGCTGACACATGGAGATGTCAATGTGATCGAATCAGCGGAGTTTTTCACACGTGCAGTATACGCGATTAAGGCTGGTGCGAGCTTTGTAGATGCCTTTCAAATAGCGGCGGAAACAGGAAGTTATAGCTCGCTAAATCCTCTCGCTCATCTCCAAGTAGCGAGGGAAGCTGACCCTAATGATCACCTAGCCGTAGCGGCGGCAATGGGACTGACGTGTCACTTTCCAGAGGCCTTCCCTCTGACTCTCTACTATGCAATTCATCACGGTGCGAGCTATGCAGAATGTATTAGCCAGAACTCGCTTGCGGGTGGTGATAATTCGGCTCGGGCCATGATCTTAGCGTTCCTCTTCGTTGCTCGTGGTGAGTCTACAGACCTAGCCGCGATTGACGAACTGGCCCAAAACTTAAAACCAGTAAGCGATACTCCAGCACCGATTGAACCGATTGCGTTGACTCCTGGAAGTCATAAGGTTGACATCGAAGGCCCTAATGGAACCCTCGCAGGAGTTATTGAAATTCCAGAAGGGGAGATCCAAATTTGCGCGATCTTTGCGCACTGCTTTACTTGTGGAAAAGACTTTCTCCCTGAAAAGAAAATCACGCAAGCCCTCGCTAAAAATGGGATAGCTACTCTACGCGTAGATTTTTCAGGTCTCGGGAAATCAGGTGGTAAGTTCGAGGATTCCTCGTTCCTTACTAATGTGGATGACATCTACGCTGCAGCCCACTGGTTGGAGACTAATCTGCAAGCGCCTAAGCTTCTAGTAGGGCATTCCCTAGGTGGAGCGGCTGTTCTTGCGGCAAGTGGAAATATCGCAAGCGTGCAAGCTGTTTCGACCATAGGAGCACCTGCTGATCCCGCACACATACTGCATATGCTTGAAGAAAAACTGAGTGAGATTGAAGAGGAAGGAATTGCAGTGGTTAAGCTCGCAGGACGTGACTTTACGATCGGGCGTAAGTTTGTTGATGACGTCAGAAGCTACGACTACATCGCAAACCTTAACAGTCTCCCGGGACATAAGTTAATCATGCACTCCCCGTCTGATGATGTAGTAGCACTTAAAAACGCAGGAGAAATCTATAGTGCGCTTAAGCATCCGAAATCCTTTATCGCACTTGATGGAGCAGCGCACCTACTTACAGGTGAGGACGATGCGAAGTTCGCTGCAAGCATGATCGCAATGTGGGCTGGGAAATTTACAAAATAATCTCCTATGGAAACATTTGATATTATTGTAATTGGAGGCGGAAGAGCCTCCACGCTTGCGCAGAAAGCCGCTGAAGCCGGGAAGTCGGTGGCGTTGATCGAGCGTGATCGCCTAGGTGGTACGTGCCCTAACCGTGGTTGTGTTCCATCAAAATTGCTTATCGGTTACGCCGATGTGGCCCGCCGAATTCATGAAGCCTCACGCCATCACATTAGCGCTACGATTGATGAAATCGATACTGAGCAAATCTTTAAAAATCTCAACGATTGGATAGAGTCGGTAGACCCTCGTTACGAATCTCGCTTTCCTGAAAATCTGACCTTCATCCGAGGCGAGGCTTCGTTTCTCTCTAACGATTCAGTGACCGTAAATGGAAAAATCCTGACCGCTCCAAAAATCGTGATTGGAACAGGCGCCAGATCTCGTCCTTCAGCCTTTCCAGATTTAGCCGCGTGGACGAGTGATGATCTCTTTCCCTTTAAACACAAGATTCCTCAATCAATTGCGATTGTTGGTGGGGGATTCATCGCCTGTGAATTGGCGAACTTCTTCCACTCAGTGGGGATTGCGACTACGCTGTTGGTGCGTCGAGACCAACTATTACCTGCGGAGGATCAGACCATTTCTGGAATTTTCAAAAAAGAATTTAGTGAATTTGTGCCGACTAGATTCAATACGACGATCGAGGACGCAAGCTATGCTGACGATGAATTCACTCTCACGCTTAAAGATCCTGAGGGCGAATCGACTCTGAAGGTTGATGCGCTGCTCTATGCAACAGGGCGGATTCCTAATACCGAAAGCTTAAAGCTGGAAAATACTGATATTCAGTTGGATAAAAGAGGATTTATCGAACGTGATGAGTATCTTGAAACGGCTGCTAAAGGTGTCTATGCGGTCGGTGATGTTGGCGGAACCTATCAACTCCAGCACGCGGCAAGTTTTGAAGCGAACTACCTCTTAGGGAGCTTTTTGAATGGTCGTGATGTCGCTATTCCTGCTCCTCTCATGCCTCACGCGGTCTTTACTGATCCAGAGATTGCGGCGGTAGGAGTTACCGAGCAAGGTTTGGAAAAAAGTGGAATTAACTTAGATGATGTTGTGATCGTGGAAACGAACTGGAAATCCAGCGCCCGCGCCCTTTCCTGGAGGTTAGAATATCCCCTTACGAAGCTTATTGTGAGAAAGTCAGATTACGCGATTCTGGGTTGTCATATGATTGGGCCTGAGAGTTCTACGATGATCCACCAGATCCTCGCGGTAATTCATCTCGATAACGATATCAGAAAGATTCAATCAATGATCCACATTCACCCCAGCCTCTCCGAGTCATTGCTAGCCGTGGTGGCCGCAGCGATACAAAACATCGAAGAGTAAGCATGATGGCCGTCAAGAAGTGAAAACTCCTTGGCGGAGAGACGTGTTATTTGGTAGCCTCCTGATCGGGAGGCTCATTTTTTGAGGCTCAGAGTGAAGCTAGCGCCTGGGCCATTATTGAGGATTAAATCTCCTCCTAGTAGCTTGGCTTGGCGCTTGGCAATGGATAGCCCTAAGCCCACTCCTGGTTGCTGGGTATCAGCCGCTAATTTCACGGTTTTGTGGAAGGGGGTGAAAAGCGTTCTCCGTTCTTGCGGCGTTATGCCAGGGCCCTGGTCACTGACGGTAAAGAGGATGTTTCGGGATGATTCCTTAGATTCAAGAGTGATCGTTTTAGAGGTGCCGATCCCATATTTACAGGCGTTATCAACGAGGTTAAAGAGGATTTGTTCGACCGCGGTGCGGTCCGTAAGAATTGTGGAGCTAGGGGTGGTTTCTTGCTCGATTTTTAAAATCGCCGAACTTTGTTGAGCTCTCGACTTTAACCTATCGAGGATTGGTGGGAGGAGTTGTTCTAGCGTGATTTCGCTTTTACTGATCGCCCCTCGTTCGAGGCGGGAATAGGAGAGGACGTTTTCGACTAGATGCGAGAGTCGCTTCGCTTCACGGTGGAGAGTATCAAGGTATGATTGACGCTTCTCTTGGCTTGGAACAAGCCCATCACGGAGCATCTCGGAATAGAGCTGGAAGGAGGTTAATGGAGTGCGGAGTTCGTGCGTAACGGCAGAGACAAACTCAGATCGTCGCTTGCTGAGGGTCCACAGGCTGAGGATAAATCCACCCGCTAGCAGGATGCTGAGAATCAAGCTCGCCCAAGTAAGGCTTAGGTTTCTAATGATGTAGAGATTGAGTTTAGGCGGGGCGGGGGTAGGGAGGTTTAAGGTGTAAGGGAGGGTGACGAGCGCATTTTTGGTAAAGGGGAGTTCTTCCGCCGGAATAATGGAAAAATGTCCGTTTTCGGCCTTAATACATGGATGGAGTGTGGGCGTTATTTTGAGGCCTGGTTGCTCCTGTAAAAGTTGTCGCTCAATTTCGTTATGATCTAATAGTACGGCTTCGATTTTGGAACCCAAATTGCGTAAAAAGTAGAGTTTGCCCTCGACCCAATACGCTTGGTGAGGGGTGGATTCTTGCTGGCTACGCTTAGGTTCCTCTCTTAATTTATCGATAGTAATAGGTTTATCAGGAGCGTTTTTCGAGAGTATTTGCGTGATGCTTTTTTGCTTAATACTGTTTGAGGCGCGGGCCCGATAATCGTTGCCTTCCCAAGTCGATGATCGCTGCAAGGCTTCATAAGGTTTAGGGAGGGCGGTATCACTCAAATCGTTTAAAGAGAGAGCTTCTCCCGTGTGAGAATTCTGACAAAGCTGCTGGAGTAAAATTTCCGCGTCACTGCTATGTGCTGTATCGAATTTGAGTTGAATTACGCCCTGCTCATCTTGAGTGAAAATATTACGATTATCTAAGATCGTTGTTTTTACCGTGAAGGTTTTTTTAGCAGAAGGGGCACTGAGTTCGGCGAGGCAATCGTTATAAATTGTAAGCGCAGAGGTCTCCAGTTGCCAAAGGGCGAGGCGGAGTTTGTTCTCGTACTTTTCGTGTTGTGCCCTTACCCCTTGCTCACGTTCCATTTTAATCATTTTTACAGAGAAAATGGTCATCAAGCTGATCAAGACAGTGAGGGTCAAGAGCAGGCTGACTGTAAAAAATGAGCGTCTCATCAGATTATTATAGTTGGATTCGGTATCCATGTCCACGTTTAGTGGCGATCTTGAGGCCCGTAGGGAGTTTCTTACGGAGATTGGCTACGTGCATTTCTACTGTGCGAGAGTCGGTCAACTCGGAGCGTACATTCCAAAGTTTTTGGAGAAACTCACTTTTGGAAACGTAGCGGTCACGGTTCTGGTGGAGGTAGTTAAGGAGAGCGAACTCTTTTTCGCCTAAGGGAATCGTATTTTGACCATTACTGAGGGAGGAAGAAGATTCATCTAGACAATATTCACCGATGGTGAGGTTGGTTCCATGACGCTCGTGTGAGCGCCGTAGAACAGCGTCGATGCGGGCGAGGAGCTCTTTTATGGAGAAGGGCTTAACGCAGTAGTCATCAGCTCCGAGTTGAAGCCCTTTGATACGGTCATTTTCTTGCCCCATGGCAGAGAGGATAATGACGGCTTGTCCTGGTTTTTGAGCCTTTAGTGCTTTGAGGATTTCGAAGCCACTTTTGCCGGGGAGGATTAGATCTAGAAGGAGGAGGTGATAGCTCCTCGCTAGAGCCAATTCTAGTCCGCTGTCTCCATCGGCAGCGGTAATGATGTCATACCCCATCCCCGTCAACAAATCTGCCATTGCCGTGCGGATTGAATGGTCGTCTTCGATGATGAGGATGGTTGACATAAGTACTATCGTTTCGTGGTGAATCCGTTTTTAGAGATTTGCTTTTGTATCGCCTTTGTAATGGCAAGGTCAAGTGTATCTCCCGCTTCAGTAGCGGAGGTTTTAGTTGCTTCTGCCAAGTACGCGGTGCGTTCGGCGTTTAATTTGTTGATCTCCTCTTGGATAGCGACGCGCTTTTTATCGATGCTTTTCACATGCGCTTTAATTTCTTCTTCGCTCAACCCTTTGAGTTCTTCTGGTAACTCATCTGTATTAACTTCTCCGAGGTTGTAGTGGGAATTGTTACAGTAATCGACGAGATCCCAAGAGGTATTAGTGTAGGCAGATGGACTGTTTTTTGTCAGAGCACGTTGAATACTAGCTCCCGAATCTTCAAATTGAGCAGCATTTTGGTCTTGTAGTGCCTGGTTTAGTTGTCTGGCTCTTCCTTTTTTTCCATAGGGAATATAGGTTTTATTGAGCTCGGTGCTGAGCTTGATAATGATTTGATCCTGCGGGGCTTCGATATGGACAACCGCTTTATCTTGGTTGATTACTAAGAAATCACCTTCGGCCGCTAGAGCCCCAGCCTTCCATCCACCAGTTAAGCCATCGTTCTCTGTTCCGCAGTGGATTGAATTCACGACGATCCCTTTTTGGATTGCTTGCTGACAGCTTAGGGTTGCAGATACAGGGCCTTGTGTAAACGGCTCGTTCCCTGCTATGAAGATAGCCTTGTACACTTCGCTGGAGGAGTCCCAGTCGAGGTTGTTGATGGAGTGTGAAATGGCGGCGCCACAGTATTCTTCTCCTCCACTAGTCGTGAGGGAGTAGAGCGCCTCGGAAATGTCATCAAGCTCTTGGGTAAGGGGAGAGATTTTTTGGATGTAATTAGAGGTGCTTACTAAATTACTGTTTCCGTATTGATAGAGCGCTACTTCGATTTTTGGGGCTTGCTCGTCTTTTTCAACCTTGGCGAAGGAATTGACGATCTTCCAGAGTTGCGTTTTGGCTTGATCGATTAACCCATTCATTGAGCCAGAGGTGTCAAGGAGCAGAGCTATTTGAACCTTGGGTTGAGGAGTTTCTTTGTCTTGAGCGGTAGCGGGAAGGGTGAGGCTCAGTGCGAGCACTCCGATTAGGTGAGTTACTTTATTTGTTTTTTTCATGGAGCTCTAACCCTTGCAGAAACAAAATGGCTGTGTGTAAAGGGAATGTAAAAAATAGCGAGGAGGAGGGGGGAGCGCTCTGCCTTGTGATCGTTTGGGGTTATGCTTTGCGCTAGAATGAACGAACTCTTAAGCCCGTCAGGGTAGAGGAGAAAAGAAGCTTGCACAGGGCTTGATAAGTGATAGGAATATCATTCAGATTTTTTATAATTATGTTAGAATTCTTCAGAAAATATTCAGCGTTTGCCTTCATTGTATTAATCGTCCTATTTATCGGCCTCGTCTTCATGGTCGACGGTGGCCTTGGAAGCGGTCTAGGCAGTGGCCCTAAGATGATGTCTCTTAAGGGACGTGGGTACACATACAGCGAAGTAGAACGTGGGGGAGCTGATTACCGTAATCTCGCTTTTGGCGTTGCGCAGTCTGCTGGTTCGGTAGACCCAGAACTTTTGGCTCCATACATGTCTCAGATTCTTCAATACGATACACGCTCAGGTAAAGGTACGGATGAAGCGGGCTTCTTCGCTAATCGATTAGTTCTTAAGGATCTGGCTACCAAATACGGGGTTACTCCTAGTGAGGCTCAAATTGAAAAATGTATTAAGGAGCGCGTGTTTATCAATAGCGCGAAGCAGTTTGACCAGTCAGGGTACACAAAATTTGTCCAAAACCGAGTGAAGCGATACGGCCTCGGAGTGCAGGATTTGAACAATCTCATTGGTGAAATGATCTCTATGGAGAAGCTACAGGGAGTGATTGGTTCCGGCTTTGTTGTGAACGAGGAGCTCGAGCAACGGAGCGCATTAGTTTCTGGTCAAACGATGACCTTTGAGCAATTCACCCTCCCGCTAGATGGACTGGAGTCCGCGATCGAAGTTTCAGAGGAAGATATCAAAGCTTACTGGGAAAAAAGCCAGAACAACTACCTAACCGATTCACAGGTTAAGGTGGAGTATGTAATCATCGATGCAGGACTGAAAGAAGGGGAAGAAATTTCTGACGAGGAAAAAATCAAGCGTGTGAATACCGTGGTGATTAAATCAGACGGCCTCTTTAATAGTGTTCAAGATGATGATGGGAAAAACTTTGTGAAACACGCTGAGACTCTCGGGCTTGAGGTGAAGACCAGTGAACTTTTCACGGCTTCAACTGCTCCAGAGGAATTCAAGACTTCAGGAATCAGTGGTTCTGCGGCAGCAGTAGCGCAGACCTTAACGGCTAATTCTGGGACAATGGACTCGATCAGTGATATCTTCCAGATCAGTGAAGGTCGCCTTCTAATGTTCCAAGTGATCGAAAAAGTTGAGCAAGAGCCTCTCCCATTCGAAAAGGCTAAAGAAGCAGCCAAAAACGCGCTTGTAAATGAAAAGCTTAGTGAGTCAATGGAAGAGCTTACCGCAGGACTAGGGAAGCAACTGGCAACGGCAGATGTTGCAGGAACTCTCTTAGAAAAAGCGAAAGAGCTAGGCATGACTTACACTAAGCGTGAAAATGCTAAAATGTACGATCAGTTTGAAGATGACCAGTTTAGCTCGCTTATTTTCCAAAGTGCTACCGCTGTCGATATAGGTAAGCTCAGTGATGCGGTAATCCAAGATGTACCGCAATATGGCCTTTCGCGCGTAGTATTTGTTAAGCCTCTAGAGCGTACCTATGTAGATTCTGAAGAGAACCAAGCGCAGGCAGCTCAACAAATTGCAGGAACGCAGGCAGGTCTTAATAATGTGGTCTTCACTAACTGGTTTCGTAACCAAGTGAAGCAAGCCGAATTCAGCCGTGTTGCAGAAGCTAACTAAGATGGCTGAGGTTGACCAAGAGCAGCGTGACGATCTCTTTGATGAGGGAAATGTGGCGCTTGCTATCGGAGACCTTGAAGGCGCTGTCGAAGTGTACAAACAGGTCGTGGAGATGGACCCAGGCTTTTTTGATGGGTGGCATGCCTATGGGATGCTGCTTATGAAGTTGGAGCGCTATAAGGAAGCTATTGGCGCAGGCCTACAGGCGACTACGCTCCAGCCTAATGATTTATTAGCGTGGACAGCCTTGTCGCAAATGTATGTTGCTAACGAGCAGATTGCGGAAGCTGAAGACGCTAAGCAAAAAGCCACGATCTTAGGAATCGGTGGTAAGATCGTTAGAGACTAAATTAGCGGGTAACAAAAAAGTAAGTGGGCACAAAAAAAGCCACCTGCAGTAGGTGGCTCAATTGATGTGTTAGTAATATGAATTACTTAACGCCCTTTTTAGAAAGCTTAGTACCTTTAGTGGTGCCTTGACGAGCTTTCATACGTGGGTCGATTTTGTTGATTACGTAAAGGGTACCTTTACGGCGAACAACTTGACAAGCGGCGTGACGACGCTTCATAGATGCGAGAGAAGAGAGAACTTTCATGTTAAAATCTATTTTAGAGTTAAGTTCACCAACAAAGTAATATTGCTGAACAGGGAGGAGAAGGTAGTCTGCCTTTGCGGTAGGTGTAAAGCGAAAACTTGGATTATTACTTGGTATTTTTTATTCGAAGTAGTTGCAGGGAGATAGGAGGTTTCCCTAAGTTGATTTTTGGTGAATTTTGTAGTTTCCTTAAGGGGTGAGTTTTGAGTAGTGTTCTTATGTATATGAATGACTTTATCGACACCCCCTTTGATCCGCCACAGGATGAGCACTTTGAGCAGAGTCTGAGGCCTCCTGGCTTTGAGGACTTTCATGGGCAAAAGAAGGTGGTCGATCGTCTGATGTTAATGGTTGAGGCTGCTAAGATGCGTGATGATGTTCTTGATCATGTCTTGCTCTCAGGGCCTCCAGGATTAGGAAAGACGACGCTCTCTAATATTATTGCCACGATGGCGGGGACGACGATGCATACGACTTCTGGGCCTCAGATCGATAAGGCCGCTGATTTGGCTGGTATCCTTACCAATTTACAGAAGGGGGATGTCTTTTTTATCGATGAGATTCATCGCCTGCACCCCGCAGTGGAAGAGTATCTGTATCCTGCGATGGAGGATTTCCGCTTGGATATTATTATTGATTCCGGTCCCTCAGCACGGTCGATTCAGCTCAATCTTCCTAAGTTTACTCTAGTAGCCGCTACGACGCGCGCAGGAATGCTGACAAGTCCGCTTCGTAGCCGTTTCGGGACGACTAACCGTTTAGATTATTATTCCGCAGAGGAGTTGACTGTGATTATCAAGCGATCCGCTAAGTTATTAAAGGTCGAGATTGATGAGGGGGGATTACTCGCCATCGGTCGTCGTTCGCGCGGAACCCCTCGGATCGCTAATAATCTACTCCGCTGGGTGCGAGACTTTGCCCAAGTGCGTGCTAACGGCAAAATCACAGAAGAGGTCGCGGTGGCAGCTCTGGAAATGATCGAGATCGATCATGACGGCCTCGATGAAATGGATAAGCGTATCCTAGAGGCTGCGATCTATAAGTTTAATGGCGGCCCTGTTGGATTGTCTTCGCTCGCTGTTGCGATCGGGGAGGATGCTTCTACCCTAGAGGAGGTACACGAGCCGTTTCTGATTATGCAGGGCTTTATGAAGCGGACTCCACGTGGTCGCGTGATGATGCCTAGTGCCTACAAAAAAATCGGCGCTCCTGCGCCGACTAAATCTCAAGAGGATCTGTTCTGATTCTCTTAATATTGCTTCTGAATTAACGCGCGATCGCGGACTCAGGGTTAGCCAGTGAGCTGACTCTGATCAGTTCAGATACGGTGACAAACTTGTAACCTTTGGCAATGAGACGATCAAGGAAGACAGGCAGAGCATCTACAGCAGACTTCTGAATGTCGTGTACGAGAATGATTCCACCAGGTCTGGTCGTTTTCATAATGACGTTCGTTACCGAAGCAGCGTTCTTGGACTCCCAATCGCGAGAATCTACAGACCAGAAGATTTCAGGGTACTTGTAAGTGTCGTAGATCATTTGGCGCTGGGAGGATTTGATTGCTCCGTATGGGGCGCGCATGATGCGAGGGTGTTGGCCGGTAGCACGAACGATGGCGTCACGTCCTTGGTCCATTTCCTTTTTAATATTGGCGGTGGACATTTTACTGAGGTTACCGTGGGTGTAGGTGTGATTACCGATTTCGTGGCCGTCAGCTGCGATTTGAGCTGTAATTTCAGGCCAGCGGTCAACACTACGACCTAGGGTGAAAAAGGTCGCCTTAACATTACGCTTCTTAAGCTCAGCTAAGATACGAGGAGTGTATTGTGGATGCGGGCCATCATCAAAGGTGAGGGCTGCAATCTGTAAATCATTACGTCCAGAGATCCAGCGAAGCTTAGCAGGAGCAGTAGTTTGGTATGGCGGAACCTGGTAAGAAGGGTTCGGCTGCGAGAGGGGAGGAGCCTGTAAGCTAGCTGTTTCGGCGTGAGAGCTAGCGCAACCTACGATAGCGGCGAAGAGGAGAGAGGTAAAGGCGGTCATAATGATCTGAAGTAATGGCTTCATGGGATGTCTGGCCATGTGAAACTTTTTACTGAGATTATGCAATAACAAAATAGAAGGAGAGTAAAAAGCTTACGGGAGCTGATATTTATCAGTAAACAATCTTCACCGTTTTTTATCTATACCATATGTAATGGGCCTCGCCTTTTTTGAGTTTAGGGATTCCCGATACTTTATTTTGTGCATCGATTTCTACTTTCGACAACATAGAGCCTGGGAGTACATCAATTTGCTGTAAGCAGTCTCATCAGGCTCGATCGTAGGCGTGTTGTCGATGGGCAACCTCTATAGAATCTACACGAAAAGCTCAATGAGCATGCGTAGTCCTGTGATGAGTAAGACGACGGCGAAGACCTTTTTTAAGGTGACGCTATTGAGTTTAGATCCTATCAAAACTCCAACGGGTGCAAATAAGACTGTTAGAGGGGTGATAGTCAGAAACCCTATGAGGTTGACTAGTCCTAGAGTGCCTGCAGGAGCATCGGCAGGGGTACTGCCCAGTAACAACATTGTGAGGGCTCCCGGCAGGGAGATGATGAGGCCGATCGCGGCGGCTGTACCGACGGCTTTATGGGTTGGGTAGTTATAGATAGATAGTAAGGGCACAGAGATCGTTCCTCCACCAATGCCGATCATCGAACTGAGGAAGCCAATGCATAATCCTATGGCGGATTGGCCAACTTTACTGGGGAGTTGATTAAAGAGCGCAGGTTTATTATTCCTCAATAGCATATTCAGCGCTGATAAACTGGCGATGAAGCCAAACAACATAGTCAACCAAGTGCCGTCAACTCTCGTCACCAACCAGCTACCGGTAATAACTCCCATTAGAATGTATGGGGCCCAGCGTTTGAGTAGGGGGAAGTCGATATTGCCTCTTTTCGTGTGTGAACGAATCGAGCTTATTGATGTGGGTACAATAGTGGCGAGTGAGGTCGCCGTTGCTACCAGCATCGCAGACTCTGGTGATATTCCTAGGCTTTGGAAAAGGAAGAATAGAACGGGGACTACGACAATGCCGCCACCAACACCTAGTAATCCAGCGAGGATACCTGCGAAGACTCCAGTGGCGATTAGGCTCAAAAAGGCGGGCAGGTTCGCCGTGATGTATTCAATGATTGTCATGGGTTATCTTGCTGGGTGGTAAATTCTTCTGGAGTTGCAATGACATTGTTAGCTACATCAATGGAATCTTCCATTACTTTTTCCCACTAATGGGCTCGATGGGGACAAGGGAGCA
The DNA here is from genome assembly GCA_023301545.1 of Akkermansiaceae bacterium. Classification (GTDB taxonomy): domain Bacteria; phylum Verrucomicrobiota; class Verrucomicrobiia; order Verrucomicrobiales; family Akkermansiaceae; genus WTJZ01. The sequence continues at coordinate 3,639 of JALZUI010000065.1, read as the reverse complement.
GTAGTATTTAACCGATTATGGTGATTTCTGAATACTATGTGATAATAATTGTAGAACCTTTATGTACTATAATGAGACGGGTGAGGTTCCCCGTGAAGCATTTATATATCCCATCAACATCATACAACAAACTACATTACTCTGCGCAGCAGTATTTATACTGAACTCTCTAGCATGTGGGGAAGAGCGGGCTCCGAATGTGATTATTATCTACGGGGATGATGTCGGCTATGGTGATGTGGGGGTGTATGGGTCAGAAATGATTCCAACACCTAATATAGACAAGCTCGCTGCAGAAGGATTAGTTTTCACGGATGGTCACTGTTCCTCGGCCACATGTACACCGTCTCGTTATGCTTTATTAACAGGAGTGTATGGGTTCCGTAACGATATCAGTATTCTGGCTCCTAATGCGCCTTTATGTATTCCGACCGAGGCCTTCACGCTGCCGGATGTATTTAAAAAAGCAGGCTATGCGACTTCTGTAATTGGTAAGTGGCATTTAGGTATTGGAGAGAAGGGGGTAGAGACGAATTGGAATGGAGTCGTTAAGCCTGGGCCTTTAGAAATTGGGTTTGATACCTCTTACCTTCTACCATCTACGAATGACCGAGTGCCTTGTGTGTACCTAGATGGTCATCTGGTTGTGAACTTAGACCCTGCAGATCCATTGTATGTCGGGAGGTCTAAGCAAGCGGTTGATCGTGAGGGGAGTACGGCTTACCCCGACGCGAGAAAAGACAAGAGCGCAATGACCTATTACCCGAGTACTCATGGACACAATAATAGTGTCATTAACGGGATTGGGCGAATTGGATATATGGCCGGCGGGAAAGCGGCTCTATGGAATGATGAGACAATGGCTGATGTTTTTGTCGAGCAGGCAAAAAGCTATATTATAGAGCATAAAAACGAGCCTTTCTTTCTCTACTTTGCCTCACAGGATATTCATGTGCCACGTGCTCCGAATGAGCGCTTTAAGGGGAGTTCTGGGCTAAGTTATCGAGGCGACGCGATGGTTCAGTTTGACTGGGCGACGGGCGAGCTGATGAAGTCATTAGAAGAAAACGGAATTGCGGAAAATACGATTGTGATTTTCTCTAGTGATAATGGGCCAGTCTATGACGATGGTTATGATGACGGCACTGTAGTTAAAAAGTCAGAGGGCGAAGTTGACCGCGGTCATGATGGCTCTGGAGTCTACCGTGGAGGAAAATACCAAATCTATGAGGGCGGTACGAGAGTTCCTTTTATTGTTCGCTGGCCCGCTAAAATTAAGCCCGGAACATCGAAGGCGCTTGTGAACCAAGTTGATTTCCTCTCTTCTTTTAGCTCGTTATTAGAGGTCGAAATCCCAGAGGGAGAGGCCATTGATAGCCGTGATATGATGAAGGCTTTTATGGGTGAAGATTCTGAGGGGCTGCCTTATATGATCGAAGAAGCTCTTAAGCTTCGAGCGTTAAGAATGGGTGATTATAAATACATTCAAGCAGTTGAACGTAGAGGGAAGGTCGGCAAAGGAAAAGCTGGTAAAGCGGTGAAGGCTCAACAAGCGGCCTTGTACGACCTTTCTAAAGATCCAGGAGAGCTGGAGAATGTAATTTCTCAGTTCCCTGAAAAGGCTGCAGAAATGAAAGCTTTGCTAGAGAAGCTGATTAAAGACGCCCGCTAAAGTGCTGAGGCCCAAGGTGTTTGCCGAAGTGCCTTCTTAGCCTTTTTTCAGGTCGCGGAAGAGACCCTCGATATACTCACAGACGGAACAGAGAGCCTCGCGGTGTTTCTGGTTTGGAAGGCTTTTGGCAGTCATGATACACTGACTAATTAGGCTAAGTGCATGGTTTAGGGCTTTAGCGATAGAGTCTTCGTAGTCCTCTTGTCCAACTAGCGCAGGGAGGTCAAGAGGTTCCTCATTGAGAATCGCGGTTTTCAGCGCTTCTTGTTTTTGCGGAGTTGATTCCTTAAGCAAGTAGAGAAGCGGAAGGGTGAGTTTCCCTTTTTCTAAGTCGGTGCCGAGGGTTTTGCCAAATTGCTTTTCGGTGCCAACCATATCGAGACAGTCGTCATAGATCTGGTAGGCGGTACCGAGGTTTAAGCCAAACTGGGTTAGGTCTTCGACCTCCTGTTCATTAGCGCCTGAGATATAAGCAGAGAGTCCCGTAGCAGCGCCAAAGAGCGCTCCCGTTTTCATCTCGATGACCTTGAAGTAGTCTTGCTCAGTCATGCTGAGGTCAAAACGCTTTTGTGTTTGGAGGATTTCGCCCTGACAGACGTCTCGCGCTGCTTGGGAGATTCTACGCGAGAGAAAGAGGTCGTTAAACTCGGTGGAGAGCGTCATCGCGTGCGAGAATAGCGCATCTCCGAGGAGTACCGCAATTCCTTCTCCCCACTTTGCATTAGCAGTAGGGACATTACGTCGATCAGCAGCGCCGTCGATAATGTCGTCGTGGACGAGGGAGGCGATGTGGATGAGCTCCAAAATTGCGCCCAGATTGATATGGTCTTCTTTGAGCTCACAAATCGCTCCGCCTGTAAGGAATGTGAGCGCTGGTCGGATTCTCTTTCCTTCCGTCTCGCAAACATAGGCTACGTAAGGCGCGACTCCAGGATCGAAATCGTTAGTAAGCTCTGAGAGGATGCGTTCGACAGACTCAATCTCTTTTTTGATGAGATTAAAACTTTCTTTGAGCGAGCTAGAACGCTTTTTACGACCGATTAACATAGATATTACCGCAACTTCACACAACTTTCAGTGTTGTGCAAATGTTGATTTAAGAAATGTCACGAATCGCTTTGCGAGTTTTTGATAAGCTCACGGTAGAATTCAACTTCGGAGGTAGGGACTCGTTCGAGATTAGGGTCTCCATCCAGATCTACGAAGTAGAGGCCAAAGTCGGTGTTGTTATCAAAAGGGTGTCCCCATTCTCGGTTGGAGGTTAGGGACCAAAGGAGATAGGCTTTTACAGGTACTCCGTCCTCACAGGCTTTGTGTACTTCTGCTAAATGCTTGTTGAGGTAGTCACGGCGGCGGTATCCATCAGCAAGTGGTACGCAACCGTTTTCAATGATGAACTGCTCTTGGTCAGGGAACCAGCGATGGAATTGTCGCATAGCGTTACCCATTCCTTGCGGCCAAACGGGGGCGGTGAGGAAGCGTCCTTCGGCGGCGTCGAGGAGGTGTGAGAATTTATGTAAACGCGTAGTGGGGAGTCCCCAGTAGTAATCAAAGCCGATGAAGTCGTGTGCGCCATATGCTTCCTCTGGGCAGAGCTCTTTAGGGAGTTTTCCGCGAGAACCGAGATACCACCAGTTGGCATTAGCGATCAAACTAGCGGCGCCAAAGAAGCGCCAGAGACGGTTTAGAGGGGAAAGTTTGGTTGAAAGAGCCTTAATGGGCTTGTCGCCTGAGACCTCAACGTACTCAACACAGCTTGGGTCATCTAGGATTTCGCTCGCGATTGCTTCTGCGATTTCACGTTCCAGTGCGATGCGTTCGGGGTCATTATTATTGGGATCGATTCCCACTGAAACTACCCCTCTGCGTTTGATTCGCTTGAGGCCTTCCCCGTTTTTCACTGTGCAGGTAGGAGCGCCTTCCTGACGCGCAAAGTAATCAGCGAGTGAAAGAGGTCGGCGGCAAGC
>JALZUI010000064.1 GCA_023301545.1 Akkermansiaceae bacterium | reverse complement strand
CCCTCTTTAATCAGTCAAAAATAAACTAGCAGATTCTAAAAACCCGTTGTAGATACCATCATGCCTATTCCTGTTGAACACGATGACGCGATTAATGCGCAAATCCTCTCCGTCTCTGAAGACTTAGTTGAAGGATTCCAACGCCAACCTTTTCACATCATTGCGCAAGAATCGGGCGTGGAACTCGGAGTCGTCATTGAACGAATCCGTGCCATGGTCGAGGCTGGGGTCATCCGCAGGGTTAGACAAACCCTCCTTTCTACTAAGCTTGCTCACGGAGCACTGGTGGCGTGGAAAGTACCTGAAGAAAAACTCAACGACGCTTTCGACTTTATGGCGAAGGAAGATCCCTTTTCTGGGCACGTCGTAATCCGTTCCACTGACACTGGGGTTTCGGGTTCAGGATACCGCCTGTGGACAACTCTCAAGGTTCCTCAAGGCGAATCATTAGACGAGCACGCAACTCTGCTCAAAAATCTCGTAGGAGCAGAGGAATACATTCTCATGCCTGCAAACGGAGTATTCAAGTTAGGGGTTGGACACGTCCGACGCAAAAGCCTTGAACCAGGAGCGAAGGTCGATGCCGTTGCCGAAATGATGACGACCACCGTAGTCGAACTCAACGATGAAGAATGGAACGTCCTCCTGAACCTTAAAGAAGAACTTAGTCCAGCAGAAATCTGTGAGACCCCTTGGAAAGCTCGGGCGGAAGCCGCGGGTATTTCGGAAGAGCGCTTTTTTGAAGTCTGTGAAACTCTCGATAAGAAGCGTGTCATTGGCCGTTTCTCAACCTTTTTGGAACACGTTAAGCCTTCTGACACAGGTAAGCGCGTCACTCGCTTTAACGGTCTTTTCCACTGGGCTGTGCCGAAGGGCATGGAAGAACAAGCAGGCGCCGAAGTTGGACGTCACCACTGTATGACTCACGCCTACTGGCGCGAAGGTGGCCCACAGTTCGGTAACGTGAATGTCATGGGCGTAGTCCACGGCACGGAGAAAGATCGTGTCATGGAACATAAGGCTGCAATCGACAAGCACCTAGAGGCTTGTGGCATCCCTGTTTCCTACACCAATGTGTTCTGGGGTGGCCGTAGTGAAATCGTCCCTTCTGAGATCTCTCCCGTAATCTACGAAGAGTTCCACAAGAAATACAACTCCTAACCTCCTCTGCAGCCGTAATGCCAGCTCATATTCTTATTGTCGAAGATGAAGTAGATCTAGCAGAACTGATCGCCTTTCACTTCAAAAAAGCAGGATATTTAGTCACCGAGGCACATGATGGCCAGCAGGCGCTCGATCTCACGAAAGAGCATCACTTCGACCTCATCATTCTCGACCTCATGCTTCCTAAAGTCGACGGCATGGCGGTCTTTGCCGAGCTGCGTAGTAAGAAGAAGACGAAGAAGATTCCTGTCATTATGCTGACCGCTAAAGGGCAAGCAAGTGATCGCATTGCAGGACTGGAAGCTGGAGCCGATGATTATGTAACCAAGCCCTTTACCCCTAAGGAGCTTCTCCTGCGCTCTAAAAAACAACTCGCTAATATCGAGAAAACCAAAACGAGCCACCTTCTAGAAATTGATAATCTCATTTTCGACAAGCTCAACCTCACCTTTACCGTAAATGGGGAGAAAGTGGAACTCACCTCCACCGAGTTCAAGCTCCTCTTACGACTCTGCGAATACCCCAACCAAATTCAGTCCCGCTCTACGCTCTTGACCGAAGTCTGGGGCTACTCCGACTCGACTAACAGCCGGACCCTCGACACCCACATGAAGCGCATCCGTGGCAAAATCGAAGGCGCGTCACACACGATCACCACCGTTCGCGGCAAGGGGTACCTGTATCAGACTGCTGAATAAAACTCCGCCCGATGATTACGACCGCTTCTATCATCTCGATTGCGCTTCTATTTGGCGGGATTGGGATCGGCTTTGCACTCGCTTACCTTCTCCTGCGGAAGAATTCAAAACTCAGCAGCGCCCTAATCGATAAAACCTCCCTAGCGGAGAGAGTACAAGAGCTCGAGTTTGACCATCAACTCCTCCTGATGGCTCAAGACACCATCCTCATTGTCTTGAATGAGCAATCGCAAATCACGCTCGTCAACAATGCCGCCAAGGACTTTCTTAATCGCCAAAAGCTCATCCACAAAGACTACCACGATTGCATCAAGATCCCAGAGATTGTCACCCTCATCGAGCAATCCCTAGGGACTCGTCAGCCCATCCAGAGCCAGCTCCATCTCACCCTCGATAGCACCTCCTACCATAGTGGAGAAGAACGCTACCTAATCGTGAAAATCACTCCCATCGAGGACGAAGCTCACCACACTAGCGTCATCATCCAAGACGTAACGGAGGCCGAGCGGAACGACCAAATCCGTAAAGACTTTGTCGCCAACGCCTCACACGAGCTCCGCACCCCCCTCGCCATTATTAACGGCTATGTCGAAACGCTACAAGACCCAGAGGTCTTAAAAGATCAGGAAACCTCCCAATACTTCCTCGGCATCATGAATAAGCACGGACTCCGCCTCTCGCGCATCATTGAGGAAATGCTTATTATTACCAAGCTGGAATCTGGAGGAAAGAGCACGCTCAATCTAGAACCCTTCCGCATACGCGACTGTATCGATGAGTGCCTCAGCCACCTTGATCCACTCATCAAGGAAAAGCACAGCGAAGTCATCATCGAAATGGACGAGCCCCACCTCTCAATCGAGGCCGATCGCTTCTACTGGAGTCAAATCCTCTTCAATCTTGTAGAAAACGCTATTAAGCAAAATCCCGAGCGCTTAATCCGCATCAAGTTCCACTGTCACATCCTCCCTGAAAGCAAAGAGATCGTGCTCTCCATCAGCGATAATGGAATCGGCATTCCCTCTACTGACCTCCCCTTTATTTTCCGTCGCTTTTACCGAGTTTCTAAGAGTCACTCACAACAGAAAATCAAAGGTACTGGCTTAGGGCTCTCCATCGTCAAACGCGCAGTCGAGGCGCATGGGGGTACGATCGAATGTGACTCGATCCAGAACGAGGAAACATCCTTCTCCATCACCCTCCCCGCTACGATGCGAATTCCCGACATCGAAGACGACGAGCACACGAGTTGACAAGTCCCTCAGAGGGCTTCAAGCTTTCTCTATGTCAGTCACTCGCGATACATTTGTCACCATCTTAGAGGAGATCGTTCTCCTGCTCGAACTCAAAGGCGAAAACCCCTTTAAAATTCGCGCATATCGTAATGGGGCTGAGATTGTACAGAATTTTGATGGGGACATCGTAGCACTCGCTAAGGAGAACCAACTCAAGGGAATTAAAGGTATTGGAGACGCGCTCCAAGCCAAGCTCCACGAGCTCGCCAGCACAGGAGAGATGACCTTCTACAACAACCTGAAAGGCGAATTCCCCCCTACCCTTTTTGACCTCTTTACCCTCCAGGGCCTCGGCGCCAAAAAAATTCGCGCGCTCTATGAAACTCTCGGTATCGACTCCATTCCTTCGCTAAAGAAATCGTGCGAGGAAGGCTCCATTTCTGAACTCTCAGGCTTCGGTAAAAAGACCGTCGAAAACATCCTAAAAGCCATTGAATCGAAGGCCAAGTTTGCCGGGCAATTCTGCCATGGCGACATTGCGGGACTGGCCCAAGTCTTCCTCCAACGCCTCCAAGAGCATCCCGATGTTTCGCAGGCCTGTATCTGTGGCTCCTTCCGCCGTGGTAAGGAAACCTCCCATGATCTCGACTTTCTCGTCGCCACCAGTAAGCCCGCTACTCTTACACAATATTTCACCACTCTTCCAGAGGTCATCGAAGTCCTCGTACAAGGCGACACCAAGACCTCTGTCATGGTCACCGACAAGGGACTCCAATGTGATCTCCGCGCCGTCAGCAACGATCAATTCGCCTTTGCTCAGCAATACTTCACTGGGAGCAAAGAGCATAATGTCGAACTCCGTTCGCGTGCTCGCTCGCGTGGCCTCTCGCTCAATGAATATGGCTTCACCGCGATCAAGGAAGGCACCGAAGTCCCGACCGCACATACCGAACGCGAAATCTACGCCGAACTAGGGCTCAGCTATGTTGAACCTGAACTCCGAGAAAACCGAGGAGAAATCGAAGCGGCAGAAAACGGCACGCTCCCGAAATTAGTCGAAATAGAACACCTCCGAGGAACCTTCCACAACCACACCACCGCTTCTGATGGCCGTAACACGCTCGAAGAAATGGCGCTGGCGGCTCACGAGCTAGGGCTGCAGTACTTAGGAATTTCCGACCACAGCCGCGCCTCCTTCCAAGCAAACGGCCTAGACTCCGAACGCCTTCTCCAGCAAGTCTCCGAAATTCAGGCTCTGAATGCTCGGTTCAAAAAAGAAGGAAGAGGCATGCACCTTTTTGCAGGATCAGAAGTCGATATTCTCAAAGACGGCTCGCTAGATTTTGATGATAGCATCCTCTCCCAGCTCGACTACAGCGTCGCCTCTATCCACCAACCGATGGCCATGGATGAAGACACGATGACCAAGCGTGTCATCGCCGCCATGGAAAACCCTCACGTCACCATGCTAGGGCACAGTACAGGTCGCATACTCCTCCGTCGCGAGGCTTACCCCATCAACATTCGAAAAATCATCGACTGCGCCGCTGAGACCGGAACCATTATTGAACTCAACTGCTCCACGAAACGCGCTGACCTCGACTGGCGCTGGTGGAAAATCGCGAAAGACAAGGGCGTGATGTGTTCCATCAACCCAGACGCCCACACTACTGAGGGGCTACAAAACCTCGCCTTCGGAGTCAAATGGGCTAGAAAAGGCTGGCTCACCCGCCAAGATGTACTCAACACCATGACCCTAGAGGAAGTTACACAGTTCCTCAAAAAAGCCTAACGCCTACTACCCTTCATCATCTTCCGGGCGATACTCGCGGTGACCGAACTTCATGAGTTCTTTCTGGAAGGTGAGGTAGATACTTTCGGTTGAGCCGTTACGGTTTTTAGCGAGAACGAGCTCGGAATCCCCTTGGTCTTCCTCTTTCTCTTCGCCTTCTTTATAGTAAGCTTGTCGGTAGAGGAGGCCAATCATATCGGCATCTTGCTCGATCGATCCCGATTCCCGAAGGTCGGACATCTTAGGAGTTCCTCCACGGTTTTCTGGACCACGGTTTAGCTGAGCCAGAACAATAATGGGGACTTCTAGCTCTTTCGCCACTGCTTTCAATCCGGCGGAAATTTCGGCAATTTCACGCTCACGCGATCCCATAGCTTGCTTCGAGTTCGAGCGCATGAGTTGAAGGTAATCCACCGCAATGAGGCCGATGTTAGACTCCCGTTTTTTACGTCGCGCTTTAGCACGGAGATCGGAAATTGGAAGCGATGGCGTGTCATCGATATACAGCGGCGCTTCTCCAATCTCGGCCACTGCTTTTTGGAAATTGACGATTTCCTGTTTAGTAAGTTTCAACCCAGGACGCAGGCGGTTCATCGGAATCTGAGCACGTGTAAAGAGCAGACGCTGAACGATCGATTTCGAGGGCATCTCACAAGAAAAGACGAGTGTAGGCACCTTATTCTGTACCGCGACATGCTCCACGATATTCATCATGAAAGAGGTCTTACCCATCGAAGGACGAGCGGCGATAATGAACATCTCTCCGGGTTTTAGACCGTTAGAAAGAGTGTTGAGTTTAGCAAAACCAGTATCAACCCCTTCTAAGGTATCTTGTTTTCCACTAGCGTAAGCTTCTAAAAGATCGGAAATCTCTGGAAGGAAGTCCCGAGCCATCGAGTCACTTTTGGTCTCATTATCTTCCTTAATATCAAAGACCGATTGCTCGAACTGATCAAGGAACTCAGCGACAACCTCAGGGTCTTCATAGGCGTCTGTAATCGAATCTGAACAAGTGTGAATAACCTTACGGAGCACCGCCTTATCCTTAACTAAATTTAGGTAGGCATTAAAGTTGGAGTGAAGTGATTCACTACTAGCAAGGTCGATCAGTTCAGACCGGCCACCAACGTTATCTAGAATATCTCGATCCGAAAGCTTCTGCGTGAGCAGTGTCATATCGATTGGCTCTCCCTTATCCTCCATTTCCAGCATAACCGCATAAATTTGCGAATGCCCTTTACGATAAAAGTGATCAGGAGTGAGGTGCATTTCAGCCGCTCGGCCTAGGTATTCCCTAGGATCGTAGATCATGGAGGACAGAAGACGACGTTCTACATCGATCGCATGAGGCAAAGCCCGCTTAAGGGCATCTGGAGTATCATCCTGTGCGCCCTTTTGCTTAGAGTTGTGAAGGTTGATCCCCTCTTTCGCTGAAGGTTTATCTATGGAAGTGGCCTCTGACATAACTTACCTCCATAATCCCCTACCTTGTTCTTGGCGTCAATCATGGTAACCTGTGAATTTATTGTGAATAACTTCACTGAAAGCCCCATTAAATTCACCTCTGCACTGCACGTAAATCGTGTATGCGGCCAGCTTTCAGTGGATGGATCAGAATTTTTTCCAAGCTTGGTAAGCTTCCTTAATAATCCAGACCTCTAAGATCATGGTTGCGATTCCACAGGTTGAGAGAAGGTAATTAGGAGTTGTTCCTAAAAGCCAGGCCGATTCACCTACAAAGAGCTGATGAGCCATCGCGTAACCAGGTAAGATCAACATGATCACCGCAGAAGGAATGATAAACCAAGTCGGGGCCTTTTTCTGCTTTAACCAGAAGATAATAACAAGGAAAGCTAAGCCAGCGAGGAGCTGATTGGTCGCCCCGAAAAGTGGCCAGAGGAGCAGACCACCTTTTCCTAGGTTCTCGAGTTCCCAGGCTTGGCCAGGAGCGGGAGGACAAGCCAAGAGTGCCGCTAACGCGACCGCAAAAATCGTTGCTCCATGCTTAGTCGTAAGAGGTTTAATCTTAAGCTGCTCTGCAATTTCTTGTGTAACATATCGTTGCAAACGACAGGCCGTATCTAAAGTAGTAGCGGCAAAGGAGGCCACAAATACGCCCATGATCGCCACCGCAAAATCGGAGGAAATTCCTAGTGATTGGATAAAGTTAGCGGCTCCATCCACAAAAGCGCCAACCTTCGCCCCTAGCCCTTGTGCGGCGCCCCAGGATTCGTAGCGTTCCATATAGGCATCCGGTCCAACTACTAAACCATTTTCACCCGTCACTCCTAGCCCGATCCCGGCTACACAAGCCAAGATCACAATGATTGCCAAAAAGCCTTCCGTCAGCATCGAACCGTAACCAACTGCACGGGCATCAGTCTCGCATTTAATCTGCTTACTGGAAGTTCCCGAGGAAACTAAACAGTGGAAACCTGAGATTGCCCCACAGGCGATCGTAATAAAGAGGAAGGGAAAAATCGGTGGCGCACCCTCGGGCGAGAGGCGGAAAGCAGGTGCCACGATCTCGAGCGATTGTCGTTGCCCTTCGTGCTCTAGCCCGATGAATGAAGCTACAATCAACCCTACAAAAATAAGTCCTAGTGAGCTCAATAACTGTAGCGAGTTAATAAAATCTCTCGGTTGCAAAAGAAGCCACACTGGTAACACCGAGGCCACATAAGCGTAGAGTAACAAAATAACAACCCATGTAATCACAGGTAGGCCAGCTAGGTATGCGTTCCAATCAGCAAGAAAGCCCACATTTCCGAAGCCGACCGTGAGGTACATCAAGCCTAGTGTCAGAAGCGAAGGAATGAACAACGAGAGCTGACGGCGGTGTAAAAGGAAGCCAATCACAACCGCAATAGGAATTTGGATCAAACAGGGAAAAATCGAGCTCGGGTAGATCTTAAAAACAGCGGCAATCACGAGACCAAAGATCGCGAGTACAATGGTGAGGGAGAGAAAGAGAATCCCCAAGAAAAGCAGGCGAGCCTTAGGAGAAAGAACCTTACCCGCAATATCACCCACCGTTTGCCCCTTGTTCCGAAGCGAGACTACCATCGAGCCAAAATCATGCACCGCACCAATAAAGATCGAACCAAAAATCACCCATAAAACTGCCGGAACCCAACCCCAAATCACAGCCAAAGCAGGACCTACAATCGGCCCCGTTCCTGCAATAGAAGTAAAGTGATGACCAAAAATCACGCCCTTAGAAGTAGGGACAAAATCATTCCCGTCTTCCAACTCCACGGCGGGAGTAATACGATCTGCACTCAGGCGAAAGAGTTTGCTCCCTAACCATTTACCATAGGTGTTGTAAGCTATAAGGTAGAGGACGGCAGAGGCTATGGCGATGAAGAGAACTAACATTATTTTTCTAAATCAAAGAGGAGTTTAGGATTGGTAAGGTTGAGATCTTGCCAACGATTCTCACCCAATTCCTTAGCTTCTGCGAGTCCGACAAAGATGCGTTCATCTTGCTGATACTGCGCTAGGAATTCGGTGGAGGAGATTCGGTTACCTGGATTCTTTAGATACCCTGGTCCAATGTAGAGATTTGATCCTTCACGCATTTCGAAGTGAAGGTGTGCTAGATAAATTCCATTGGCAGTTCCGACCGAACCGACCTTTTGACCTCGTTTGACGATCTCGCCCACCGTGACCAATGAGTCCTCTAAGTGTGCATACATCGACTGAATGATGCGCCCATCAACGCGGTGAGCAACAAGAACAACCTGCCCCCACCCTAGCGAAGGCACGCCCGCGTACACTACATAACCGTCAGCTACTGAGTACACGGGATCACCGAGGTCACTGTTTTGCCCTCCGATCCCATTAAGGTCGTCACCGCTATGGTTTCCCCCACGTCCGATGTTGTGCTCCCAGAACTTTTGGGCATTGTAGGTAAACGCGCCTGTGGCAGTTCCCATAGGAGCTGAAAACAGGACGGCTTCAGGGATTTTAAAGGCGGTAATTGGGCTAATTTTGGCAAAGCGAGGGTCGAACTTAGGAATAAACGCCTCTTCCGCTTCCCCTCGTTTAAAGCCTGAAGGAATAAAGCTGAGCTGTGGCATCTTAGTGGACAACGACGGCTCCAGCACGGGCTCACGACGATCCAAGACCATCCCCATCAACATCAAGAACACGATCACAACAGCGATAAGCGGGAGGACTATGTTCATCTTTTTCATGACCTAGATACTCTTATCTCTGCCCCTACAAGATCAAGAACAATTTCTTACCTCATTCTGTCATAAAGCACACTGTGAGAGGTTTACACAAAAAAGGCCAAGCCCGAAGACTTAGCCTTTATTTTTAAAACACGCAATCTGTTCTATCGCGCTTGACTAACTAAGGTGCGGCGTTGCCCTGAGTTCGTGCCATTGGATGAGCTGGTAGAACGGCTCGTTCTCTCTCCGGAATTAAAAGAACTTCTGCTTGGTCTCGTTCCAGTACCTTGTGACGACCTGTTGCTATCTACATTTCCTGAATTCTGGTAACGTGTTCGGCTGTTGTCGTAACGATTACTAGAGCTGTTAACGCGGTTATTGAATCGGCTATTAGAATTTCCATAGCGTGAAGTTGAACTGGTACGAATGCTACTGGAATTCGCAAACCTAGGAGCGCTCAGCTGACCTCGGCCACTGTATCCGCTTGGGTAAAACTTCGTGTTATAACGACGCGGAGCAGAGGTGTAGTAACGGCTCGTAGAACTGTTATAGTACGCTCGTCTGCTCGAGTTATAGTACGAGCGACGGAATGGATCGTAGAACCATAGTGCGTGTGAGGTACGGATCAACCCGGAAGGAACACCAGCGTAACCGCCACTACTGTATCCACCTCCACCCTGAACGTAGCCTCCACCTGCGACACAGGAAGAGAAAAAGAGAGAACTCGCTACCCCAATAGTGAGGAGCCCAAGTGATTTAAGAGAAATTACTTTCATATACCTTTTAGAGTCTATTCATGGCTTTTTATTCACATGAATTCAAAGTTTATTAATATTTTTTTGTATAAAACAAAAAAAGAGCCCCTCGATTGAGGGGCTCTAAACTGAACTAACAGCACTGGGCTGTTAGTGGGTAGATTACATCATTCCGCCCATGCCGCCAGCATCGTGGCTGTGACCATGGTCGTCTCCACCAGCTGATGGAATGTCCGTGATGAGAGCTTCTGTCGT
>JALZUI010000063.1 GCA_023301545.1 Akkermansiaceae bacterium | reverse complement strand
CAAACGATATTCTTCGGGTAGAGTTCCGATAATATCTTCGGTCTTCTTGAGTTCATTTTCTGGGATATCAAAGGGCATAATTTTTTTGCTATAACAGTACTAGATCACTCACCCGTGCTGATATTCGCACTTCGCTTAGTTAGCTGGTTGTAATGGGTCGATCTCATTTACTAATGCTTATAATACATAGAACAGATTTGGTTTCAAGGGGAAAAGGTAGCCTCTATAATTTAGTTAAGATAGATTTATTATTTCGTTCCCTTTACCAATCAATATTCGTATTTAAGATACCTAAAATTTTTGGAACTGTAAGATGTATTGATAAGCTAAACTCCTGTTTTGAAATGCCAGAGGCACACGCAAAAAACTTCACAAAAAAGGCGAGCTGTTGGGCTCGCCTTTGATCTTGGATTTAACAAGTAACGGTTAAGCTACAGGTTCTTTCTTTTCTTTGCCTTTAGTGGTGTTGAAGGTGAGTTCTTCCTTCTTCTTACTAAAGCCGACTTTGACGGTGTCGCCTTCTTCGATGTCAGCACGGAGTAGGGAGTCGGCCAGTGGGTCTTCGAGGTAGCGTTCCACTGCACGACGCATTGGTCGGGCACCATAGTCGGCATCGTAGCCTTTTTCGATAATGAAGTCGCGAGCGGCGTCATTGAGTTTGATGGCAATCCCTTTCTCTTGTAGTCGGCTGGCGAGCTTGTCGATCTCAAGATCAACAATGGAACGCAGGTTGGACTTTTCGAGGAGGTGGAAGACACAGAGTTCGTCGAGACGGTTTAGGAATTCTGGTTTAAAGAAGCCTTTTGATTCCGTAAGGATTTTCTCCTTCATGGTGTCATAATCTGCTCCGTTTTCGGCGTTCCCAATCGCGCCAAACCCGAGGGTGCTTTGGCGTTTGATAGTGGAGGCACCGACATTAGAGGTGATGATGATAATGGTATTACGGAAGTCAATCTTACGCCCTTGAGAATCAGTGATCATTCCTTCCTCCAGAATCTGGAGCATGAGGTTCATGATGTCAGGGTGCGCTTTTTCGATCTCATCAAAGAGAACGACAGAATATGGACGACGGCGTACTTGCTCCGAGAGCTGTCCACCTTCATCATGACCAACGTAGCCAGGAGGGGAGCCGATGAGTCGGCTGGAGGTGAATTTCTCACCATACTCTGACATATCGATTTGGATCAGAGCCTCAGGGTCTCCGAACATGAATTCCGCGAGGTTACGTGCGAGGTAAGTTTTACCAACCCCGGTAGGGCCGAGGAAGAGGAATGACCCGATAGGACGACGAGGGTCTTTAAGATCCGCACGAGAGCGACGGAGGGCTTTGGAAATGGCTTTGACTGCTTCGTCTTGTCCGATGACGCGCTTCTTGAGGTCTTCTTCCATATCGAGAAGCTTGGCCGCTTCCTTTTTCTCCATACGATTGAGGGGGACGCCAGTCCATTTAGAGACAACGGTCATGATGTCGTCCTCGGAAATATCGACGATGGTTTCTTCGCTAGAAGACTTCCAGTTTTCGATCGTTTCTTCTAGGCGCTCCAAGGTGCGTTTTTCTTCGTCACGGAGGGCGGCGGCGGCTTCAAAGTTTTGGTCGCTAACGGCTTCCTGTTTCTTTTCGTTGAGGGCTTCGATCTCGGCCTCGATCTCCTTAATCTCAGGAGGACGAGTAAGGGTGCCAATACGGGCACGGGATCCAGCTTCATCGATAACATCGATGGCCTTGTCTGGAAGGAAACGAGTGGTGAGGTAGCGAGAGGTCAGTTTAACGGAGGCTTCGAGAGCTTCCTCACTGTACTTCACCTTGTGGTGAGATTCGTATTTTTCACGGAGTCCTTTGAGGATGAGGACGGCGTCTTCGAGATTTGGTTCTTCGACCTTCACTTGCTGGAAGCGTCGTTCTAGAGCCGAATCTTTTTCGATAAATTTACGGTATTCATTCAGAGTCGTTGCTCCGACACATTGAAGCTGTCCACGGCTGAGCGCAGGCTTAATGATATTAGAGGCATCCATAGCACCTTCTGCTGAACCTGCACCGACGATGGTGTGAAGCTCGTCAATGAAGAGGATGACATCGCCAACTTTTTGGATTTCATCCATGATGGCTTTGATTCGTTCCTCAAACTGTCCACGATACTTTGTTCCTGCCACCATTAGGGCGAGGTCAAGAGTGATGACACGCTTGTCGCGCAGGATTTCCGGAATGTTACCCGTGACGATTTCTTGCGCGAGTCCTTCGGCGATCGCAGTTTTACCAACTCCTGCTTCTCCTACGAGCACAGGGTTGTTTTTCGTACGGCGACAGAGGATCTGGACCACTCGTTCGATTTCCTCGGAGCGTCCAATGACAGGGTCGAGCTCGCCATCTTTAGCCATTTTGGTGAGGTCTTGTCCAAAGGCTTTGAGAGCAGGGGTTTTCGCACGAGAAGGGTCTTCGTTAGACTCTTCAGGCTCATTATTGGTGAGTTCAAGGTCGCTTTGCTCAGGAGTGAAATCTGGATCGATTTCAGCAAGGATTTCATTGCGCGTACGTTGCACATCAATGTCGAGAGCATTGAGGACCTTAGCCGCGACGCCTTCGCCTTCGCGCAAGAGTCCAAGGAGGATGTGCTCGGTACCGACGTAGGAATGATTGAGTGATTGTGCTTCCTTATTAGAAAAAGAGAGTACCTTTTTGACACGAGGAGTGTAGGGGATGTTGCCAGAGTTTTCAGACTCCTCGCCGCTCCCAACGTGTTTTTCCACTTCTACACGGACAGATTCGAGGTCGAGCCCCATTCGTTCTAGTACACTTACCGCCACCCCTTGACCTAGTTTAATTAGGCCTAAGAGAATGTGTTCCGTTCCCACGTAATTATGGTTGAACCGGTCGGCCTCCTTTCTAGCGAGAGCTAGAACTTGTTGAACTCGAGGTGTAAAATTGTTCATGTAAGGTATTTTACTTCGGTGAAACTAGGAATCAAACAATTTCGGTGTTTTGGGGGTATTTATTTTTAATCCGCTAGGGGAGATGAATGTTAGGAATGGAGAATATGAATAATTACCAATTTTATTGTCACTATGTGGTGAATCTGATTATTTAGTTCTTCCATGCGTTTCTCCGTCTCCATTTTATCAACCTGTCTCTGGCTATTCAGCTCTTGTGCCTCACAAAAGGGCGCGGAGAATAGCGAGTCCGTGAATTCATCGAGTTCTACGGCTAAGGAGAGAGGATTGGCGGAAAAGCTGATGGGGGATTACAAAATGGTTCAGGATAAGGAGACGGGCTTTACCCGCATCCAAACGGATAAGAAAAATCCCTTTGCTGATAAGAGCAACGCCTTCAATGGCGCGAATAATTCAGCGAACAAAGAATTTAACTCCGGAGAGTATGTGAAAAAAGATTGGGCCGGAGCAAAGGATGCAGCGATTAAGCGCTGGGGAGGGAAGAGAGACTTTGATCAATCCCCCGAGTTTGTCCGCCAAAACTCCCAATATGGAACATCCTCCGCAAGAGAAGCGACTACAGACTACAGTGGCGTTAGCAAGTACCGCACAACAGCCTCGCGAGAAGCAACAAGCGAGAGGCTTTCGTACGGACTAGACGACCGTGTGCAGAGACAACAGAAGAACTATGTTCCGCCTGTGATCCTAGATAATGTGAATCCGAGTAACAGTGGGCGGAGTGTGAAGGACGTAAAAGAATTACTCAATGAATAAGAAAACGCTCAAGGAAAAGGTTCACTCAGTAATCTTTGAGGCCGAGACCTCGAAGGGGCACATCTTTGATATGTTCCTGCTCTGCATGATTATAGGAAGTGTAGCGGCCGTGATGATCGAGAGTGTTGATAGCGTGAAGGTAAAATATGGTACGCTGTTATTAGTTCTAGAATGGGTTTTCACGATTGTTTTTTCGATTGAATACATCGTGCGGTTATGGGTCGTGAAGCGCCCTAAGGCTTATGCTAAAAGCTTTTTTGGAGTTGTTGATTTACTGAGTTGCTTACCGACGTATATCGGGCTCTTTTTCCCAGGGACGCATTCGCTCTTGGTGATTCGGATTCTCCGTCTGCTGCGCATGTTCCGTGTGATGAAGATGGTGAACCATATTGAAGGGGGAGATATTATCATGCGCGCTCTGTATAAAAGCCGAGCTAAGATTTTTGTCTTCTTTATGACCGTGGTCGTTTTTTCCGTGATTGCAGGAACGGTGATGTATCTAGTCGAAGGGAGTCACAATGATGGGTATGCAAATATTCCTCAGAGTATTTACTGGGCGATTGTTACGATTTCGACCGTGGGTTACGGAGATGTCTCTCCAACCTCCGCTTTAGGGAAAGTGGTAGCGACTCTAACGATGTTATCGACCTATGCTATTATCGCGGTTCCTACAGGGATCGTGGCGGCGGAGCTGTCGAATACGAATAGTAAAGATACGACCACCGACGCCTGTAAAGGCTGTGGAGCACACGGGCACCTCGAAGATGCCAAGTTCTGCAGATCGTGTGGCAGTGAGTTAGATTGACGAGCTAGGTCTAGGCGTTGGGAGACGCTCCCTTAAACGCAAATCAGCCGAATACCCAAGGGTACTCGACTGAAGAACAACAACGCACAATATAACCGAATGATTGCTCATCCGGGGTGAAGCATCTTTGCTTCATACTTATAGAGCGTCATAGAAGGAAAAGGGTCACAAAGAAATGGAGAATATTTACAGAAAATGTAGAAAGCCTCTCTGAGCACGTCCTCTCAAACGCAAATCAGCCGAATACCCAAAGGTACTCGACTGAAGAACAACAACGCACAATATAACCGAATGATTGCTCATCCGGGGTGAAGCATCTTTGCTTCATACTTATAGAGCGTTAAAGAAGGAGAAGAGTCACAAAAATACTTACTTTAATTAAAAATACTTCATTTTAAGTAATGTGACTTAGTAAAGGGGTAAGAAAAACCCTCTTATCACAAGTGCGATAAGAGGGTGAATGGTTTTTATTAGGGTTAGAACTGTTCGGTAATCCAATCTTGCAGCGCTTGCTCTTCTGCAGGGAGAAGGGTCGCGACCTTTGGGAGGTTCGCGAGGCAGGCTAGGCGCTCTGGAACTATCGTTGAACCTTTGCCTAGTTCTTCTTCCATCGTAGGGAGGAATTTAGAAGGGTGCGCGGTGGCAAGTACGATGTTATGATCGTCGCTATTGGTTTTTGCCCATTCTTCAGCGGCGAGGACGCCAACTGCGGTGTGGGGGCAGACTTGGTAGTCGTAACGTTCAGCGGTGCCTTTGATCGCGGTACGAGTGGTGGCGTCATCAAAGGAGTAGCCCTCGATGCCTTCACGCATTTTATCCCAGCTTCCCGAAAAGAGTTCGCTCATGCGGGCGAAGTTACTCGGCGCACCTACATCCATGGCGTTTGAGATCGTTGCGGTTGATGGGCGTGGTTCGTATTGACCTGATTTGAGATAGCTCGGAACGACGTCGTTTACGTTTGTCGCAGCGACAAAGTGCTTGATCGGGAGTCCCATCTCTTGGGCGAGGAGCCCAGCGGTGAGGTTACCGAAGTTTCCACTAGGGATAACGAAGGTCGGAAGTTGTCCCTCAGGGAGTTGGCGAGCCGCGTGGAAGTAGTAAAAGCTCTGAGGAATGAGACGCGAAATATTAATAGAGTTCGCGGAAGTGAGGTTTAATTTCTCGGAGAGTTCACGGTTGAGGAAGGCCGCTTTGACCATGCGTTGGCAATCGTCAAAGGTTCCGTCAATTTCAAGGGCGTGGATATTATCGCCAAGAGTGACTAGTTGCTTTTCTTGGAGTGCAGAGACCTTTCCTTTGGGGTACAGGATGACGACACGAGTTCCTGGCACCTTATGGAAAGCGCTAGCAACGGCTCCACCAGTATCACCAGAAGTGGCCACGAGAACGGTCAGCATGCTCTGATCGTCTTTAGTGAGGTATCCCATAAGACGAGCCATAAAGCGGGCGCCGAAGTCCTTGAAGGCAAGGGTTGGACCCTGAAAGAGTTCTAGAATAGAGAGCTTGTCTGAGAGTGGGACTAGAGGAGCGTCAAAGTTGATTGCTTCCTCTACGATCTTACGTAGGTCGCTTTCTGGAATATCGTCACCGAGGAGGGGCTTGACGATTTGGAAACCGAGCTCCGCAAAGGAGTAACTACGCCAATTCGCCCAAAACTCGTCAGAAAGCTTGGGGATCTCTTCGGGCATATAGAGACCGTTATCAGGTGGAAGAGAGCGAATGATCGCCTCCTTGAGGTTAACCTTATTGGCAGGGGTCTTGGTGCTATAAAAGTCCATACGTCCTAAGGTGTTAGAACCAAGTGAGGGTGCTGGCAAGATTTTATCGGAAGAACCGATGGGAAAGAGGGCAAATCCTCTTTCAATGGACAAAAAACTGCCCCTAGCCCGAGAAAAGCGGGTAGGGGCGGTGTCGCGGAATGAATTTAAGCAATCTCGATTTGGCCAGTGAAGACGAAGTCTGCTGGGCCTTTGAGTGTGACCTCAGTGAACTGCTGATCGGATTGCGGTACGAATCCGATTTCTAGGGTGTCTCCACCTTTAACGTCAACCTTGATGGGAGACGGGGTGCTGGTGTGCAAGTTATGAATGAGGGCGCAAGCGGTCATTCCTGTACCACAGGCTAGGGTTTCTCCTTCGACTCCACGTTCGTAAGTACGGATGGCAATGTGTTGCTCACCTACTTTTGACGCGAAATTGACGTTTGTTCCTGCAGGGGCAAAGTGCTCATGGTTGCGGATGGCGCGACCTAGTGCAATGACGTCGGTATTTGCGAGGTCGTCAACAAAGGCGATGACATGGGGGACTCCGGTATTAACGTAATCTACTTTACCTAATCCTTCGATTCCAAGGTCGATGTCTCGCTCCAGGTCAAATGGATCAGACATGGCGATTTCTACCAAGTTGCCATCGAATTTAGCAGCGAGTTCGCCGACAACAGTTTCAAAGGTGAGGAGTTCAGATGCTTGTTCGCTGAGGGCTTGGGCAAATCGGCCGTAGCAACGAGCGCCGTTTCCACACATTTCAGCTTCACCGCCATCTGCGTTATAATAGCGGAACTTATAATTTGCTCCAGATTCGGCAGGCTCAACAGCGAGGAGTCCATCGGCGCCGACACCACGGTGACGGTCACAGATGGATTCGATTTGCTCCTTAGTGAGTGAAATCGAGAGGTCGCGGTTATCAAGAACGACAAAGTCATTCCCTGCACCATTCATTTTAGTAAAGTTCAGTTTCATGCGTTATGGGTAGCCTCGATTAGTGGTTTAGTAAAGTCGATTACCGCTTTTACAGCCTGCGTCGGGTTCTCTTGGATTTGTTTTACGATCGCAGAACCAACGATCACGCCATCAGCATTAGCGGCGACCTCAGCGGCTTGCTCTGGGGTTGTGATCCCAAACCCAATACATACGGGAGTATCAGTGTGAGCCTTGATGCGAGCGACGGTGTCAGCTACCGCGGCAGAAGGGCCACCACTGTCTGAACCTGTTACGCCAGTACGAGAGAGGGCGTAGATAAAGCCTTCGCTCTGTTTTGCGAGGAGCTCAATACGGTTATCTGGTGAGGTCGGGGCAATGAGGGTGATTGTTTTAAGGGGGGATTCCTTCGATAATTCTTCGTTCAGCTTCGCCTCATCCGGTGGGAGGTCAAGGAGGAGGAGTCCATCGACACCCGCTTCATGCGCGTCTCCGAGGAATCTTTCATACCCGTAGGAATAGATCGGGTTGAGGTAGGTAAAGAGAATGATCGGGGTTTGGTGGCTCTTACGGAACTCACGAACCAGCTCTAGCACCTTAGGGGTGGTCATTCCGGCCTTGAGCGCGCGATCAGCGGCCAATTGGTTGACGATTCCATCTGCGAGGGGATCAGAGAAGGGGACTCCTAGCTCGATCAAATCCGCTCCGCTATCTGCTAAGCCTTTGATGATCTCCAGAGAAGTCTCAAAACCAGGATCTCCAGCACTAACGTAAGCGACAAAGGCTTTCTTCCCGTCTGCTTTCAGTTGTTGAAATGTTTCGTCGATACGATTCATGCCTATGATCTAATCTGAGGCACGAGCGATGACAAATGAAAATTCGTTTTCTTTTGCAGTTAAAAAGTAGCCCTGCGATTAAAGTTCCAAAGACTTAGCGACCTCTGGGCTCGCGATTAGGAAGTCTGGGTGCTTGGGTTCCCAGCCTGCTTGGCGGAGTTTGGCATTGGAAACGGCTTTGTGCGTCCAGCCTCGCTTGCGGTTGAGGTCTCGCTTACCGACGGGAGGCAAGGGGAGATCTAGGGTTTTACAGAGACCTTCGTAGGTGGCTTTTTGGCTCCGAGGATTGGAGTCGGTGACGTTGAAGACTTCACCCGCTAACTTGCTGATGTTCTCGGCGATAAACAGGAGGGCGCCAGCGGCATCTTCTTGGTGAATTTGATTAATGAGGCGGCGGCCGTCTTCTTCGATCTGGGCTTCGCCTTTGAGCAAGCGCTTTAGTAAGACGCTGCGACCTGGGCCATAGATGCCAGAGAGTCTGGCGACCACGCCTTGGTTTTTCGTGACGAGCGCTTCTGCCCGTTTAAGGATCTTTCC
>JALZUI010000062.1 GCA_023301545.1 Akkermansiaceae bacterium | reverse complement strand
GCAACTTTGGATATATCTAACTGGTCACTCACAATAACAATCATATAGAGGAGCGAGAACAGAGAGCGCAATACGAAAATGGGATTTGTCAGAGAGAATGTTTTCAAAAAACATCCTTAGATTACGACCACTGTGAGGTAAGCTCATATCTTATTTCATTGCGTGCTCGGTGAATGATGCTAATTTCATTCCATGACCTGGAACGATACCTTTCTCGCCCTCTTTGACCGATGCCTAGAGCAATACAATGCCGGCAATACAGATTTTAACTCGTACTACACCGAGAGCGATCTCGAGTTTCTCAAAAGCATCGGGTACAAGCCCCGTGAACTCTTTGACTTTATTGAAGACCTAGGCGACGCAGGTGAGCCTTCTCGCAGCACCGCTCTCCTCGTTGCTTCCGTGCGACGCGACTATTTCTACGTCGTCCAAGGTGGCCAGCACAGCTCTCACGAAATCAGCAAATCCGATCTCCCGACTTTTGGAGACCTCCTCGGTGGAATCTCCTACCTCCCTCGTATTCTGAAAAAGGCACGCGCCAAGCTCGCTGGTGAGTTGGACCCTGACATGATGTACGGATGTGGCGGCGACCGTAACTTCCTAAAAAAACACGGAGACATTCACCTTGCGGACTTCCTCCGTAATATTTGGGCTTGTGATGGTGATGACGCGAAAGTCATTTCATACGTCCAATCCCGCATTAACAACGCCAAGTAATTCTAGATGAGTGAGCTCCCCCGCGAAAGCACCGGTAAAGGGTTCTTTCGCCTTTCGCTAGCCTTCTTCGTGGTCTCCCTGATGATGATCGGGGTTGTGACGTGGTTTTTCATGAACCAAATCACGCCTATGCTAGACCCCGTGCAGCGCCTCAAAGGAGCGCTGGAAACCATCACTAAAAACGAGGTTAAGCAAAGCGGGCACTCCTTAGAAATTCAAACGAACGCGATCGAAGAACTCGCCACCGTGGAACGGGAAATGCACAGTATTATCAAATACGAAGGCACCTTTCTGGGGCAAAAGAAAATGCTCATCCTCAAGGGGACATTCCGCGCTACAGCAGGATTCGACCTTACCAAAGCGCCAAGCTTTTCGATTATCGAGAATCAAGTTAGCGACAGTCCAATGACGGCGGAGATTCTCCATGTCGAACTTCTCGACTACGAAATCTACCACTCGCAAGATAGCGCCTTTAATAAGCTCACACCCGAAGATCAAGAAATCGCGACCAACCAGCTCTTAGAGCAGGCGCGCCAAGACGCGATCGAAAGCGACCTCCGAACAGAAGCTCAACTCAAGTTCCACGAACGATTGGACGACTTCATGCGCGCCCCTAGGCTGTAAACCCCGTAAACTAATCGGAATCTAACGAAGGCGCCCTCTTAAATACAAAAAACTCTCTACCGGTATTCGGCAGAGAGTTTTTTTATCAATTGAATTCAGTAGAGGAAATCAAACAGTAAGAATTTCTTTTTCTTTAGCGGCGAAAGCAGCATCCGCTTGCTTAACGCACTTATCCGTTATTTCTTGGATTTGTTTTTCGAAGTCTTTCTGCGCGTCTTCAGTGAGCACATTATCGTTTTTCAAAGTCTTACCTGAATCCATCCCATCCTTACGACAAGCGCGGAGGCGGATTTTAGCATCTTCGGCGTATACTTTAGCTGTCTTAGCAAGCTCTTTACGACGCTCTTCAGTTGGCTCTGGGACGGGGATTCGGAGAACTTTTCCATCACTAACAGGATTGAAACCTAAGTTCGCCTCACGGATTCCCTTATCAATGTCGCCAATCGTACTTGGGTCGAATGGAGAAACCATAATGGTTCGAGCCTCTGGTGTAGTAATCACTGCCACAGCATTGAGCTTCATCGTGCTGCCGTAACTAGAGACGTGAATGTCTAGGTTGTCGACAAGAGAGGGAGAAGCCTTACCGGTGCGAAGACCTGAAAACTCCTTGAGCAGGTTATCGAGAGCTTTCGCCATATCTGCTTCTACTGATTTAAGTGCGCTTTTTGCATCCATAATATTCGTTTGTTTTGAAAGTTAAAGGTGAACGGTCGTACCGATTTCTTCACCGCCTACAGCTTTGACGATATTTCCTTCTTCGCCAAGATCAAAAACAATGATCGGAATGTCATTCTCCATACAGAGAGAGAAGGCCGTCGCATCCATGACTTTAAGCTGCTTTTCTAGGCAGGTTTGGAAGGTCACCTTATCATACTTAACCGCATCTGGGTTTTTCTTAGGATCGGAATCGTACACTCCATCAACCATCGTTGCCTTATAGATCGCATCTGCACCCATTTCGCTCGCACGTAGAGCCGCAGTCGTATCGGTAGAGAAAAACGGGCTACCCGTACCAGCTCCAAAGATCACTACATTCCCATTATCAAGATGGCGCATTGCTTTATGACGAATGTACGGATCCGCTACGTTTTGCATTTGAATAGCGGTTTGTACTACTACTTCTACCCCTTCAGCCTGAATTGCACTGCGGAGAGCCAGTGAGTTCATCACTGTGGCTAACATTCCCACATAATC
>JALZUI010000061.1 GCA_023301545.1 Akkermansiaceae bacterium | reverse complement strand
GAAATCCAACAGCTCAAAAAGAACTACCAGATTGGGAATCAATCGGTACACGCCCTACGTGGTGTAGAGCTGTCTATCAAGGAGGGCGAATACGTAGCCATAATGGGGCACTCGGGGTCTGGGAAATCTACCTTGCTGAATATGCTAGGGTGCCTAGATCTCCCCTCTTCAGGAAAATACCTCATTGACGACAAGGACACCTCTAGCCTGAATGACGACGATCTCTCAGAACTTAGGGGTAAAAAGATTGGCTTCGTCTTCCAATCATACAACCTCCTCCCCCAATTCACGGTACTGGAGAATATCAAACTCCCCCTCTTTTACCAAACGGGCGTGGACGCTGAAGCTAGTCACCAAAGAGCAATCGACCTAGCGACACTCGTCGGTCTAGGAGAACGCTTAGAGCACCGCCCCTTTGAGCTTTCTGGAGGGCAACAGCAACGAGTTGCCATTGCTCGATCTCTGATTAATGACCCTCTCATTGTTCTCGCGGATGAGCCTACGGGCAACTTAGATTCCCAGACCGAGCAAGAGATTCTCGATCTCTTTGAAAAACTCAATGACCAAGGAAAAACCATCATCGTCGTCACACACGAAAGCATTGTAGGCGAACGCGCTAAGCGGGTGGTAACGATGAAAGATGGCAATGTTCTCAGCGACATAAGGAAGGAGGATACATGACCAAGATTTTATTCACCCTCAAGTTTGCCCTCAGGGGCTTAGCGCTACACAAGCTACGATCTAGCTTGACGATCTTAGGAATCATTTTCGGTGTGGCCTCTGTGATTACAATGTTAGCGGTTGGCGAAGGCGCCTCGAAGGCGGCTCAAGACAACATCCGTAAGCTCGGCAGCACTAATATCATCATTAGTAGTGTCAAAAAAATCGATGAAGAAGCCAATGAAGGCAGTCGAGTAAGTCGCTACGGAGTAACCAATGATGACATCAGTAGAATTAAGATCGCCATGCCTGACTACGTTGCCATTAGTCGCCAACGGATCTACAAAGGAGACGTCAGCTATCGTTCCAATGAAGTCGATACTGAAGTCATCGCCTGTGAGAGCTCTATTTTCAAAGTAAAGGACATCGAAATCAAAAAAGGGCGAGCGCTCTGTGACCTCGATCAACGCTATAAAAACAATGTTTGTGTGATTGCGGGTCCACTCGCACGAAAAATTTTCCCCTATCAAGACCCGTTAAAACACAAAATCAATTTCAAAGGATCGTACTTTCAAGTCGTTGGAATCACTAAACCCGAGAGCTCCACAGATTCATCAGTCTACATTCCTTACGCCAGCGCCATTTCTAATTACGGAACAGTCATTAATAACCGTAGTAATGGTTCCTATATATACGAAAACGTCGATGCTCATAAGCTCATTATCAAACTAGCCAACACCGAGGCCGTCTACGAAGGCTACGAAAAAATCAAGCGCATCATGGCTCACGGGCATAATGTCTTAGATTATGAAATCCAAGTTCCCATCAAACTCCTCGAACAAGCCGCTGAAACCAAGCGTATGTTCAGTATTCTCTTGGGCTCGATTGCGGGGATTTCCCTACTCGTAGGAGGCATCGGTATTATGAATATCATGCTGGCCACTGTTTCCGAACGGACGAAAGAAATCGGGCTTCGCCGAGCTATAGGAGCCAAGCGGAAGGACATCATTATCCAATTCATGGCGGAGGCAATCGTCCTGTCCCTCATCGGAGGACTTATCGGCGTCCTCCTTGGGATCATCGTCCCGTTTTTGATCTCCTACTTTACGGGCATCGACACTCAGCTCTCAATCTCCGCTATTGTACTAGCCTTCCTGATCTCCGGACTCACAGGAATCATTTTTGGGAGTTACCCCGCAATTAAAAGCGCCTCGCTAAGCCCTATCGAAGCGCTCAAAGACATCTAAAACTACCTTATTTCTTAGCGTATGACTCCGTTGGTAAAGCAAAGATCTCATCAGCGGTAAACGGAGTAAATTGAGGATCGATGAAGTTAGTCGTGATCACCGTGCCATCCTTTTGCTCCCAAACCACCTCTTTAGGAAAGGAGCTTTTAAGATCAAAACGAATCGAAAGACCTTCCAAAACGCGTTTCATAGTTCCCGAATCAGGGAGAAAGGAAATGGTGTATTCCGAGCCACTAGTCTCAGACATTACCGGCTTAAAGTTATCTAATAACCCGTTGAATGAGGCGTCTTTCCCCATTCCTAGTAAGAGCATAATTGGCCTCACCCTGCGGCTACTAGCATCATGCTTATCATAAGTGAAATCGCGTTTATCGTAAACGTACACATCATCATCCTTAAGAATCGCGAAATCGGTTACCGGCTGCCCTAACTCCCAACGGAATCCTTTTTGGGGGACCATCCAGACAGATCCTTGGGTAACTAACGGCTCTGCTAACGAGGGTAATTCCTTCGTCTGCAAGACCTTAGCGTGCACAAATTGATGTTCGTCCCGTTTGTCCAATATTTCCTTTAGGGACTCGATATCGACCACCTCATCCTCCGCATAGGCTAGCGTTTCACTAATAAAGAACAACGTGAAGAGAGCAAGGAGACGAAAAAGCATGATGAGCTGAATAGTTACTAATTAGGGTTGCTAAGGTAAAGAGAAAATCTACAAGATAAATAAACCCTCTCCTATGAAGACCGCTGGGCGCTTAATTCTATTCACAATTATTTCCATCGTTACCATGATGGGGGTATTGCGACTCCGTTTTGACACCGATCTTACCTCTGTCATGCCTCCTGAAGTGGCTCAGGTAGAAGCAGTAAAATCCTTCAACCAATACTTCCAAGACGACCAACATGTCGCAATTTGGTTACAAACGAAGGAGGATAAAGTTTATGCTGAGGATGCCACCGACCTAGCGGAATACCTCATGGAACACCTTGGCGCAGTGGTCGTATATAGTGCCGACATAGGCCATGACCCGCTCCAATACGCAAAAGATGTGGCCAAAGTCTGGGCGCTCTCCCCTCCTGCGCTCGTAAATGATTTTACGGAAACCATAACCAGCGAGAGCCAAACCAGAACCAACCTGAGTACATTGAAGGAAGAGATCAGAAGCTCGATCACCTCCGGCCTAGCTATCAAACGATCTTACGACCCATTGGGCTTCATGCGTCACCCTGGACTGGAACGTCTCTCGCAAGCAGATTATAGCTTTGTCAGTGACGATGGGAAATCACGCTTTCTCCTCGTCAAACAACCCTCCATTGATCCGCAAAGCGGCTACGCAGAAGACCTCGCCTGGCTCGACCGCCTCCGCGCCGCGCTAAACAAATGGAATGGTGAATATGACAATGCCTTTCGCTTTGGCCTCACGGGAGGCCCCGTATATAATGCCGAAGTCGGTACCGGCATGCAACAAGACCTCCTAGGGACGCTCGGCATCACGCTCGCGCTCATTTCTGCTCTGTTCCTGATTTTACAACGCAGCTTAGGGCAACTCCTTATGCTCGCAGGAGTTGCCGCCACGACCTTTTTCCTAACCCTCGGCATCGCGGGCTGGTTTATCCCTTCTCTCAATGTTTTAAGCATGGGGTTTGGCGCCATCTTACTAGGCTTAGTCATCGATTACGCCGTCGTACTCCTCAGAGAGGCTAATCATTTTGAACCTGAACGGCGCGCAATCCGCAAAGGAATGAGAGGGAGCATCCTGTGGGCAGCTCTCACCACTAGCCTAGTTTTCAGCGTCTTGCTGTTGAGCTCTTTCCCTGGAGTACAGCAGCTCGGCTTACTGATTCTTATCGGACTAACAGCGGGAGCCTTTGTCACCCTCTACGCCGTCCCTTGGTACATCGAGCTCGTCAAACCCAAGCGTGGAATCGTTCTCACTCGCCCTGCCCGTCAGGGGACTCGAATATTATTCGCACCTCTTCTCATTTTACTGACTGGACTCGTTGTTTTTCTATTCAAAGGAAGCCCCCCGTTCAGCTTCTCCCTTGCCGCCCTACAGCCAAAATCTAGCGAGGCCAGCACCGTTCAATCCGATCTTTCCAAACACTTCTCCAGCTGGTCTGACCTCCGCACCGTTGTTTTCGCTCACGCGGAAAACCCACAAGCACTATCTGAAAAACTCCAAATCGCAGAGACCGCGGCCTATGGGCTAGAAGACCAAGGACTATTTAGCGCCGTCCAGCTGCCCTCACAACTCATCCCGCAACCTGATTCTTATTCGCAAAACCTAGTTCATCTCAAATCCATTTTAGACCACTGGGATCAACTCACCAAAATCGCGGAGGAAGAAGGATTCACCTCAAAAGCCCTCCAATACGACCACGTTATTGCCAAAACATTCGCTGAACTCCCTAAGAGCTACGAGGAATTCCAAGCTCTCCACTCCTCCAATTCCATCACGAAATCCATGATCGCCCACGACCAAGGGCGCACCTACTTCCGAGGGAACGTCACCCTCAGCGAACCACTAACCCCTGAGGCCTTAGCTCAAATGTCAGCGTTAAACCAAGACGATATCATCATGACTGGATGGGGAACTCTCGGGGCCTCTCTTGAACCGATTGTTAAACGCGACTTCCGCAGCATCTTCCTTCCCTCCGCACTTATTATCCTTCTGGCTCTCGCCTTTGTTTTCCGGAATTGGAGAGAAGCGGTTCTCGTCCTTTTCACCCTTCTCACCGCTCTCGTCAGCACAAATGCCCTTATGACTCTATTTGGGCTCCAATGGAACTTTCTCAATGTCATTGCCTTCCCCCTCATCATCGGGGTCGGAATCGACTACTCCATTCACTTGATTTTCGCCATGCGTAGGCAAGGCGCAGTCCAACAGAGTGTTTGGCAAGGCGTAGGGCTCGCGATTACCTTCTGTGGACTATCCAGCGTCATCGGCTTCGGTTCACTCAGCTTTGCGCAGAACGATGTCCTCCGCTCCCTCGGGCAAATATGCGCCATCGGGGTAAGTATCACGATGACACTAACACTTCTGGTTACTCCACCAGTATGGCGT
>JALZUI010000060.1 GCA_023301545.1 Akkermansiaceae bacterium | reverse complement strand
CTAGAAATTAGGGCACAAAAAAACGGGAGCGTATACTCCCGTCGATTAAAGTGTTGGTCTAGTTAGAGCAGAATTAGTATCGCACTAGCTCGGTATCAATTTCTTGCGCCCAAGCATCGATTCCACCTGTGATTGAAAAGGTGTTGTTATAGCCTTTTTTGCGTAGGAATTCTACAGCTTGGAGGGAGCGTGCTCCATGGTGACAGTAGATTAGGGCCTTGTCGTCTTCATCGATGAAGAGGGTTTCTATTTCCATCTCAAAGTTGGAGAGAGGCGCAAGGTCGGCTCCTTCAATGCTACAGATTTCAAATTCATTCGGCTCACGGCAATCAATGAGGAGGAATGATACTTCACCTTGATCGATGATGGCGGCGGCGTCGGTGACTGAAATCTCTTTGGTTGTGCTGGGGTCAGGAAAACTCATACGTTGTTGTGTGCTAGGGGAAATGCAGAGTAGTGAGGCATCTGACAAGTAGAAATTGTTAGTTTTTGATATGCCGTGTTATTATTGAGATTCTTGAATGGTATTCTCATTTTTTCCTTCAATTTTTGCAGAGCTAAGGGTAAGACCTTTCTTTCTACTCTATGCCCCTCCATCACTCTAATTCATCACCGTCGGCGCTCACACAGAGCGATGTACGTGAGGTTCTACAATATGTCCCTATTTTTTCGGGGAAGACCTTTGTAGTTACATTGGACGGGAAAGGGTTGCCGGATATGGTCATGGCAGAGATTTTATTAGATTTGATTAGCCTGCAACGGATAGGAGTTCAGCTAGTGATTGCGTACTCTGGAGATGCCAAAGAGGCGCTGCTGGATTGGGCTGCTGATGTTGAGCTAAAGCTGTCCGAGGCAACTGCAGAATCAGTGCAAGCGGTTCTCTCTAGAGGACAGGCGGCTCTGGTAAATCATGAAGGCGAGCTCGCCTTCAATGAGGAACTTGTCCAGCTAGCACTGAATGTTGGGGCGCATAAGATACTCCATCTCGGCCAATTGGCAGATTACCCTGTAGAGTGGGAGGGCGCACTGAAGCTCGCCTCAGCCCAGTCTGCACTTTCTAGTATTGCAGAGATGTCACATTGGGTTCTAGAAGCGGTTTCTAAAGGAGTGCAGAGGGTTCATTTACTGGACGGTACCATGCCGGGTTGCCTAAGCCGTGAGCTGTTTTCTAACGAAGGGGTAGGGGTGATGATATATCGTGACTCTTACCAAGGTATCCGCGCGCTTTCGGAAGAAGATATTCCTGAGCTCTTAGCGATCATTGGGCGCTCGATTCGGGCGCAAGATTTACTTCCGAGAAACTATGAAGAGATCGAAACCAATCTGGCAGACTACTTTGTGATGGCGATTGATGGCAATGTTGTCGGATCGGTAGCGTTACATGCTTACGAAGGAGGAATCGCAGAGCTGGCGTGCCTCTTTGTAAAAGAGAGCCATAAAGGATTAGGCTATGGGAACGAGCTCGTGAAATTTGCTGAACGAGAGGCTCAGAACCGAGGAGTTCGTCGCCTTTTTGCACTTTCTACAGGCGCAGGTGGATTTTTTGAACGTCAGCTGGGATATAAACCAATGCCACTAGAGGAGGTGCCAGCCTCACGCCGTACTAAACTAGAGCTGAGCGGAAGAGATTCCCTAGCTCTGATCAAAGACTTAACAACTCACTAAGACAAAACAGAATGTTCGAGGTAAAAGAAAAGCCAGAAATGGTAGAGCGCGCGCTCCTAGTGCGGATTTCCCTAAATCGTCGCGAAGAAGCCGAGGATAGAGCCTTGCTTGAGGAGTTAGAGGAACTGGTCAATACTCTGGGGATAGGCATTGAAGAAACGATGTTTGTTCACGCTCGTAGCGAGAATAAAAAGTTTATCTGTGGAACCGGAAAGGCGCAGGAAATTGCTGACTATGCTAAGGCTCTAGACTGCGATGTGCTCGTGTTTGATAATATGCTCGCGCCGATGCAGCAGAGGGCTTGGGAGGAGATCAGTGGAATCACTGTTATTGACCGAGAGGAAGTGATTCTTGATATTTTTGCAGGCCGCGCTCAGACCAAAGAAGCGATCTTACAAGTGCAGCTAGCGAAGATGCAATACGCCCTTCCACGAATGAAAAAGATGTGGGGTCACCTAGACCGTGAAGGTGGTGGAGGTGTAGGCGGTGGCGCAGCCTCTCGGGGTATGGGTGAGAAGCAGATTGAAGTCGATCGCCGTCTTGCCCGAGACCGTATTAGTAAGATTAAGGACGATCTAGCGATTGTGCGTAAGCAACGTAAGACGCGTCGTAAGGACCGGGAGCGTTATGAGGTGCCACACGCAGCGATCGTAGGTTACACGAATGCTGGTAAATCTACATTGTTAAACCGAATTTCAGGTTCTGACATTTTAGCGGCTGATATGCTTTTTGCCACACTAGACACGACCACCCGTCGTATTGAATTGCCTGATGGTCAGCCGTTGATGCTTACAGATACAGTCGGGTTTGTGAGAAACCTTCCTACGCGCTTAGTAGAAGCCTTCAAGGCGACGCTAGAAGAGGCTATTTTGGCCGATTTCCTTCTCCATGTGTTAGACGCTAGCAATCCACAAGCTCTCAAGTTTTATCATACGACGATGGAGGTTCTTAAGGAGCTAGGAGCTGATGATAAGAAGATGATCACAGTGCTGAATAAGTCTGATTTGGTTGAAGATACAGCCTTGCTCGCGAACTTAGAGGAGAAACTTCCTAATACCGTGTTGATCTCTGCCGCTACGGGTAAAGGTCTAGAGCAATTGGAGAACAAATGTAACGAACTGCTGATGGAGCGGATTAAGGTAGAAACCTACGTAATTCCACAGACTCAGGGTAATATCGTATCTCTTTTACACCAGGACGCTAAGGTGATCAATATCGAGTACGAAGGCGCTAATGTTGTCATTCAAGCCGCCGTTGGTAGCGTCTTAGCGGGAACGCTCAGTCCTTACCTCTTAGGTGGCAATGAAAAGCCTAAGGAAAAGTGGGAAAAGTAAATAG
>JALZUI010000059.1 GCA_023301545.1 Akkermansiaceae bacterium | reverse complement strand
GGTTGCATCAAGGGACGATCTGGAAAGTAGTTTTTAATATAACGGAATTTATCGGTGCGGATGGTGCGGATTTTATCAATCGTATAGTCACAACGGTCTCTCGCTGATCCGACGAATTCGACTGGTTCATAGGTATCTGCGAACAGGTTTTGTCCAGCGAGGTATGTTGGTAGCTCGACCCCACCTAGCGCTAAGGTTGTCGCGGGGATATCTAAGGTGCTGGTAAGGTTTTCGACAACCGTTCCCGCCTTGATCTTAGGGTGATTTCCGGTAACAATCATCGGAACATGGAGCCCGCCTTCATAACAGAGCTGCTTATGCCTGAGAGATTTATTATTCCCGTGATCTGAGAAGTAGAACACAATCGTATTTTCCAGCTCGCCATCGTCTTCCAGCTGCTTCATCAGCTTCGCTACTTGGTAAGAGTGACCACGGACACTGTTGTAATGCACGACCCAGTTTTCACGCTGGATTGCATTATCAGGGTAATACGGAGGAGGAAGCAACGCGTCTGGGGCTAACAGTTCATCTTTTGGGCAGTATTGCTGGTCGCCTTTCCCTCCCCATAGGGTCACTTGTCCAAACCATGGTTGAGCCGAATCAGGACGGCTGCGCCAAGTGTTCGTCATGAAGTTTTTGTGATTACTAGCCTTATTCCCCTGCCATCCGTTTAAACCAACTTTATATGAATTCGAGTTGCCGGCATCATAGAGCGCTCGGCGATCATAGTGGAAGTTGTAATCATCTTTCCCTTGGTTAAAGGTGTAATAGCCCGCTTTACGCATCAGTTCGGGAATGGTCGCCATCCCCGTAGGTAAATGGATCTGAAGTGGCTCAGGAACAATCCCCGAGGACGCGCGTGACGAGCGATGATGCTGGGTTCCAGTCGTGATCTGATGCGCGCCCACAATCATAGCCGATCGCGTAGCAGAGCATACCGGGGCAGGCACATAAGCACGTTTAAACAAAATCCCCTGCGAGGCTAAGTCATCAAGTGCCTCAGTATGCCCCTTGTTGATTTCATCACCATAACATCCAAATAAGGGGGATAAATCTTCGACAAAAATCCAGAGAATATTCGGCCGCTTCGATGACTTTGGCTCGTCTGCCTGTTCACTGTAGGCACTTCCGGTTAAAAGTACGAGCGACAGGGCAATGAGTTGCCAGGTATGTATTCTCAGCTGAGTAGTTTTCATAAAGTAATAGAGGATACATTAAGAGCCTCTAGTTTAATGTACGCTGAAAAAATCGGAATATTTCTCTAATCTCTCTTTAAAATCACCTCTCGATTTTAGAGCCTCAGCAAAGCCTAATAAAATCCCGAATCGCTTGCATCCATAGATAGAGAAAACCTAAGGGGGTGTAGCTGAATTCTTGTTGATCCGCTTTGATCAACTTTTTAGAAAGGTTGTAGTCGGTCTGACGGGTGAGCTCAGCCGTCCATTTCTTAGGAATAATCTCAGGATCAGGGGTGATTACTGAGCAAGGATTGGTATTGTGTTTACAAATAGCGGCTTGGTGTCTCCGCAGGATTGCGGCGATCTTTTTCTCCTCGCAGGGAACATGTGTCCAGTGGGAGTTCGGAGGGTGAATCAAGGGGCTAGAAAAGGGGTAGTTGGTCGTCTTGATAGTCGTTCCGTCCGCTAGTTCAGAATAAAAAATGACATAGGAAAAGGCGATTTTTTCGCGTTCGCAAAGGCAGATGGAAGCGATCGTGTTATACTCGGGATGCCAGAGAAAGCGGTGATGTTGCTCTGAGTCCAGCCAACTCCAAGATTCCTCATCGACCTCATCGAAGTCGAGCTTTTCGAGCTGGGCGCGGTATTGGCTGGCATGAGGGTAAAACGATTCGTCACTGGCCGCATGGGCTGTAAGCGGTTGGGGAGCGAGAGGGTAACGCTGCTTACTCAGCCTATGGTAGATAAAAAACAGAGGTAGAAGAGCGAGGATGATGGTGGAGATCACGGCTCCCAGCCAAGTACCCGTGAGCGCGTATCCCAGATAGGCCATACTGACGACGAAAGCTAAAGCCCCGAGCTTCTTAGCGAAGCGTTGCTTAGACATGCGCAGTCCTGCTGCTAAGGTCAGCAGGGCTATGATGACGAGGAGACCAATCATTGAGGGAGGTTTCTATTGT
Organism: Akkermansiaceae bacterium; assembly: GCA_023301545.1. Classification (GTDB taxonomy): domain Bacteria; phylum Verrucomicrobiota; class Verrucomicrobiia; order Verrucomicrobiales; family Akkermansiaceae; genus WTJZ01. The sequence goes on along the minus strand of JALZUI010000059.1, from coordinate 15,264 downwards.
TGTGAGAGGGAGATTGTGTAAGATAGCGCACAATTACATTATGTCTATTGAATCCTATTTAGATTATTCCCCAGAGGTATCCGACAGTGCTTTCATCGCCTCCAGCGCAGACCTTATTGGGCGGGTCAGCATCGGAGAAGAAAGTAGCGTTTGGTACAATACGACGCTACGTGGAGATATCAACGAAATTAAAATCGGGAACCAAACCAACGTGCAAGACAATGCTGTGCTACACTTGGCTGATGAGTTTCCATGCGTTTTAGGAAACCTCGTCACGATTGGTCATTCGGCGGTTATCCACGCTTGTGAGGTTAAGGATGAAGTCCTCGTAGGAATGGGCGCAATCATTCTAGATGGAGCCGTTATCGGCGAACAATCAATTATCGGAGCCAATGCGCTGGTGACAGGAGGTACAGTGATTCCTCCTGGCTCTCTCGTCCTCGGATCTCCTGCCAAAGTGGTGCGAGAACTCAGTGAGCAAGAGAGAAGCGAGGTGAAGAACTGGGCTCTCAAGTACGTGAAAGAGTCTCGGGTGTACCTAGAACGTGACCGCAAGAAGGCATGAAGACCGTTGAGCTAACGATTAATGCCCTCGTTCCTACGCGCTCGGGGTGTGCAATTTTTCTCGGTGACGGGGAGAAAATGACCCAATTTTTTATAGAATCTGCGATTGGGCTCGCGATCAATGACCACCTCGCGGGAGAGGAATTCGAGCGTCCGCTAACCTATGATATGATGACCTCTCTGCTCCAATCCCTGGGAGCGACTATGAAAAGGCTTCTCATCAATGACTACCAACAATCGGGTGAGGAAGACGGGATCTATTACGCCAGCATGGTCTGGGAGATGGCTAACGAAGTGGAACAACGGAAAATCGTCGAGATCGATTGTCGTCCCAGTGATGCAATCGCCCTAGCAGTACGACAAGAGATCCCAATTTTGATTCTCGAAAGCGTGTGGGAAGGCTTAGAAGACAAAACCCCGTTACTCATAGACCTCAAAGAGCAAATGGGTGAAGATCTCAGAGGCTAGTGTAGGTCAAAAAGCACTCTCCATTTTCGAGAGGCTCGCAGTGAGTGAGCGAAAAATGCTGAGATGCGGGTAGGTGCTCTGACAAGTTGCCTAGAATTCCGGGTGCTTGAGCCCCACCGATTAGGGTATGCCCTGCGAGCGTTAGGTTGATTTCAGAAATCTTATTGAGCTCCGCCAGGGAACGAACAAGCTCCCCGCCTCCCTCACAGAGAAGAGTCTCGATCTTGAGCTCTTGCTCGCAATAGGTAAGGAAATCTAGCAGACTCATGTGGTGCACGGCGCACCCCTTCCGAGGGGGCGCTGTGGATTCAGTGCTGAGGAGGTGAATCTCCCCACCTGCCTTGTGAAAAACGGGATGCGAAGAGTCGAACTGACCCTTACGCGAGGCAATTAGGCGGAGTGGTTGACGGGGTGGGTTGAGCTCCGCTGGAATCGTTAAGCTCATTTGATCTGCTTCCAGCGTTCCGCGCCCGACGAGAATCGCATCCGCTCGCAAGCGGATATCCCAAAGGCGCTGTAGATCTTGCTGAGAGGTGAACTTAGACGCCCCTCCTGTATGGCAACCGATTTTACCATCTGCAGAGATTGCGAAATTTAGGATCACCTTCATGATTAGAGCCCTTGGTGATAGATGAGGAAAATAGGAGCAGGGACAATCATGGCGGCATCCGCCATCACTCGGAGGGCAGATAAGGAAAAGCGCGCGCGATAATGGTTAATGGTCTGTAACAGGCCCCCTGCAATCATAATGGCAAAAAAGAAGGGGCGCGCGTAGGAATCTTCATTAATCGCAAGGAAAAAGGAGACCCCGATCAGAACGAGTAAAGGTAAAGACAAGGTCAGTTCGTAAGATTTCTTATCTTCGACCTTATCAGTAGCACGGGACGCCTCCCAGAGGTCAATGGCGGTGATGTTACAGGCGCAGAGCAATCCGAAAAGAACCGTCTCAGGGCTATAAGCCAATTCATACCACTGGCTAGAAGGGCGGAAAAAATAGACTCCTAAAGCCACCCCGTAACTGAAGGTATAAGCGGCGATAAGGTTTTTGGTCAACTGTGGTTGCCCCTCACGATAATCACTAAAAATCGCAAAAAAATAATAGATGCAGACCAGGATGAGAATTGGAATGGCGTGGGCGAAAATCGCGATGGGAAGCTGAATCGAGATCGCCACGCAGAAGCCGAAAACGACGTAAAGGGCCACCTTAAACCACGGCCAATATTTTTCATGGTGGGCATGACGAGCACTAGTTTCTGCCCGCTTGCCATTAGAAACCTTGTTATCGATACGACGATCCATAACGTAGATGATCCAAACCGCACAGGGGAGGAGTAGGAAGATGTTTTGGTCAATCCACTGCACCCGCCAAGTCTCCGCGAACATCCACGCCCAAACAACAGCGACGATGGGGGCATCGAGACTGAGCAAGTTTGGTAAAAACCAGGCTGGGATTTTTTTTTCCAAAAGATTCGCCCTAACGCTTGCCTTATTTTGCCCTAATAGGAAATATTTTTCTGCAGATTATCGTAAGGAACCAAGCGGAATCGCTCCACCGATTGCATCGGTAATCGCACGGAGCAGCTCAGCCTCATTGTCCGTGAAGACATGATCCGCGTGAGCTTGGGTGTGCATCGTTTGGATTAGCTGGTTTTTGACCTTCAGGGATGCATGCTGACAGGTGTCTAGGGCTTGATTTAGGGTTGTTACATCCTCGTTTCTCAGCTGAACGTCATTGTTCTCACAACGAGCCATCAAGCTCGATAGGAAATCGGCTTGGGGCTGGATGTCTCTTAAGCGTCTGTACCTCACTTTGCTGTAGGAGGCGGCTCGCGCGTGGCGTAAAAGGTGTCGCTCAATGACTTGCTGGAGCATATACTCAAAGAGTGAAATCTCCCGATCAGCGTAGGTGAGCTCCTGAGTAATGGTGATGAAGCGTTCCTTGGAAGAGTCACTCAATCGGCGAAGAGTCGGAATGGCTAGATCTAAGAGCGCTACTTTTTCTAAGCTGCTGGTTGTGCGGAGCGCCTTACTCCATTCATCAATCTGTTGGAGTCCTTCACGATCCGAGGAAATTTGCTGGAGATGACGCGATTCCATTCCCTCCGCGCCCCCGCCAGAAGCGACCAGCATTGCAAAGGTCAAAAGCTGTGCCTGGGTCGTATCATGTGCAGCCGTAGATAAAACTGGCGATAACTGGATCGTACCCTTTCCAGCGCCTGTTGGAATTGGGGGAATAGGGATTGATGCACCCCTCTGCGGTTGTTCGCTAGCAAAGCCCGAGGTCCGTTCATCTCGTTTTTTGTGAATCGATTCGAGACGAGGCTTAGTATAGGCGCCATCCCAATCTTGTTTGATACGTTTGATTCGGTCTTCGAGCGCAGGGTGGGTCGCAAAGCCAAAGGAAAAGAGCCCTCCGCTGGCAAAGAACAGGTGGCTGGCCTCTGTAGCCTTAGGGGCGACGATCTTGGAGCCATCGCGGAAGCCCCCTATCTTGATGAGCGCCCCAGCGATCGTATCTGGGTTGCGCGTAAATTGTACCGCCGAAGCATCCGCTAGATACTCCCGCTGACGCGAAATCGCGGACTGGAGCATACGGGCAAAGAAGACCCCGATTCCGCCGATAATCATAAGTCCGATACCCAACCCAATGATGACCATTGCTGCCTGGCCTGAATCACGGTCCCGGCTTCCTCCCCCGATCCGTACCCGTCCATAGGAGAGTGAGCGGAAGAGCATTTGTCCGATGATCGAAATCGCAGTGAGGCCAAAAACCCACCCCACCATTTTCATATTCATCTTCATATCCCCATTCAAAATATGGCTGAACTCATGCGCGATGACGCCCTGTAGTTCTTCACGCGTGAGGCGCTCTAGGCATCCCCGAGTCACCCCGACGACCGCATTCGCAGGCTCAGTGCCGGCGGCAAAGGCATTAATTCCGTTCTCGTGATCCATCACATACACCATCGGCACAGGCACGCCCGAGGCCAGTGCCATTTCCTCCACTACATTCAATAGGCGTTGATCGTGAAAGTCCGAGGGCGAGCCATCCAGTAAGCGCCCACCGAGATCCTTAGCGACGACATCTCCACCGCCCGCTAGCTGCACCGATTTATACCCATAGGGGACAAGCACCGTCAGGCCAGCAGCCACCGCTCCTGTAAGGAAAACCTCCCAAGGAAGGTTCGCCCAGTCAAAGGGAGCACCACCTGATGGGGAGAGACGAGTACTAGCTTGCGAAAAGAGAAGAACGGTCAACGCTCCCACCGCTAACATGACCATCATGACGGAGAGAATGAAGAAAAAGCCGAGCAAGCGAGTCTTCTTATGCGCCTTTTCCTGTGCTTCGTAGAAATCCATATCTCTTATTAATACGCCAAGTGGGCAAAAAAAGTAATGGGAAAAATCAACGAATTTTGTAGTGGCACACTTTCCCTTTTTCCGCTTTTACTATTAACGTGTCTAAATCTAAAACTACCGTTGTAAAAGTATGGGCGACCTTGCTGCTCATTCTAATGGCTGCAGCCTATGTGGCAGCACGCCAATTTGAGCATCAACATGAAGCTTGGCCTTGGGTTCGTGCCTTTGCCGAAGCCGGTATGATTGGAGCCCTAGCAGACTGGTTTGCGGTAGTCGCTCTATTTCGTCACCCGATGGGCATTCCTATTCCGCACACCGCAATTGTGCAGAAGAAAAAAGACCGCATTGGAGAGCGTCTGGCCCACTTTGTCCGTAGTAATTTCCTTTCCGCTGAAGTTTTACGCAGCCAAGTGGTGAAGCATAAGCTGGTCAGCAAAGGGTTAGAGTGGCTCGTGAAACCTGAAAACAGCCGTAAAGTCTCCCAGTTTATCGGCAAGCAAGTGATCGGTGTTGCGCAGAACTCGGATTCACAATCATTCTGCAAGGACGTTTCTCAGAGCCTCTGTACTAAGCTCTCACACACTCCTGTAGAGCGTGGCTTTGGGCGCTGGATTGGTGAAACGATGCACGGCGAAGAATTTCGCTCAGTAGCCGCTCCACTCCTCGGTAAACTCGCTACACGCCTAGAAGATCAGCGTGAATGGGTCGAATCTGAAGTTGGCGAAAGCGCCTCCCCTTCCCGTTCGAAACTTATTACAAAGCTTTCTAAGGCCGCAACTAAGGCGTTCTCTAGCCATGTCGTCAATCAGCTCTCTAAGCAACTCCGAGCCGCTAGCGAAAATCCAGAAGACCCGCTTCATGAAAAGCTAGAGCAAACGCTTGCCGAACTCGCAATGGAGCTCCAGACGGAAGAAGAAAACAGCGAATGGGCCAGCTGGCGTCAAAGCGTGCTGCAAAGCGAAAACACGCAAAGTGCAGTGGCGACACTCCTCAGCAAAGCGGGCGAAATGGCAGCCTCTGAACAAGGAGAGCTTACAGGCCAACTAGAAAAAGGTCTTTCCAAAATGGCTCTCCGCACCCTCAACACTCCTTCGGAACTCTCACGTTGGGAAGTTGAAGCGGGGAAACTGGCCACCAATATTGCTGATCAATACGGAGACGCCTTTGAGCGTCTTATCGTCGATCGAGTCGCAGAATGGGACGGCAAAGAACTCTCCCGCAACCTAGAAAATAGTGTTGGCGCAGACCTACAGTATATCCGAATCAACGGTTCTCTTATCGGGGGGCTCATCGGAGTCGCCCTCTACGCGATTGGCCTCTATGTCTGGGGCAGCTAAAAGCGCTTAACCTTTATCAAAGGCCTTCACGATCTCGTGCGGGCTTTTTTTGTGCCCGCTCCTTGAGATGAACGCCGCTTCAGCGGTGGTATGGCTCGCCTCGGAGAATAGTTTGCCCTCGGTAGATTTGCTCCAGTAGAACGAGTAAAGCGAGCTCATGCATCATCGTCATCTTTGAAAGGCGCAACAGTAGGTGAGACTGCTTCCGTAGCTCCTCAGTATGACCATCGGAAGCTCCAATGAGAAAGGACACGGATTTCACACTCGGGTCATCAGTCCAGCCTTGCATTTTATTAGCAAAGGCGGTGGAGGTGAACTCTTGGCCACGCTCATCCATAGTTACGAGCACGCTCCCTTTAGCAGCCTCTAACAGGCGCTTGGACACGCTCGCTGAATCTCCGTCCTTAACGTGGATGAGCTCGAACTTGCCGTAGCGTTTGAGGCGCTTCACGTACTCCGCGATCCCGGTCTTAGCGTATTGATGAGATGTTTTGCCAGCGGCGATTATGCGAAAGGTCATTGTTCTAAAGTGCTACTGGTTTTTAAAAAGGTAAGGATTTCTTCCTCGGTAGGGTTTCCGTTCAAGGCAGAGGTCGGGCTGAAGAGTTGAGGAACGCTCTGCAGGTGTAAGGCCTCTTGGTTATAGCGAAACTGCGCTAGAGCCAGCTTAAAGGCCTCGCTGAGGTCGATGGTGACACTGCGCGAGATCGTGCTGGTCGCTTCTTCGACTCGCGACTTTATACTCGCTAGGTTATTCGGTAAAGCCTGGTAGTAGAGTTCCAGTTTCACATTCTCATACTCGGCGGGGGCTTGCATCTTGAGGGTTGCGAGCGCAAGGTGAATTCCCTGTGCCTCCTCGGTATGGTAATGCGGGAGTAGGGTGATTTCATACACGCCCTCAATCGCAGACGATTGGGAGAGCTCCGAGAGTTTTTGATGAAAGGCGACACAATACTCACAGGTCCAATCATAAAGAAAAACTAATGGTGTAGGCTCGCCCTCTCCACTCCCAATTCGCATTGTCTCTAATTGGTTACGTGGGGCAATCTCACCACCTGCGAATTGCAGAGGGTCAGTAGTAAACAGCTGCGGCGTGCTCTGCGCCCCGTGTTGATGATAGGAGGTCGAGACCACAATCGACTGCTGAGGAGTGGGTGCATAGAACTGGATCGCAACCATTCCTGCCACGGTACTAAAACCAAGAGCCGTAGGGAGAACAATCGCAGGTGAGCCCTCCCCCCGATAACCTTTGAATAATTGCGTTAAAAGCAACAGCGCCGCCACCACTGCCAAGGCATGAATTCCACAGCAGTAAGGACAAAAGCTCTTGATAATCACCGCCTGTAGAGCAGTAAACCAAAACGCGCTCCCAAGAATAACTAAGCATAGGGTCGTGCATACAGCACACACTAAGCGACTCTGCAACGGACGAGCAAAGGTCAGAATTAAGAGCGCCAAGTAACTAAAGGTGCCGAGTAAAGCGACTGGAACCCCAAGGAGCTTAGACCACGGCGACGTCACCACCGAACTACAATCCCCGCCTTGGCTACAACCTACCGAGGCATTCACGGATTCCATCGTCAACCACCCAGCCAAGCCCATGGCGAGGAGGAGTAAAACTTGCGCTAGCCGGATTATTCGCATTTTTTTAAAGTGGATCAGAGTCATTCACCACCACATGCGATGAGGCTCTTTAGTCTATCTAATACCTTAAGCTCGCTTGTATTGCTAAGCAATCTCTTTCCTCAGCTCCTCTCGAAAAAAATGAGCTCGATTCAGCCTACTTGATAATGACCTTACAGCCAGGGCGAATGAAATTAGGGAATTTGACGACATCCCAGTTAGCCATCCGAATACAGCCTGAGCTCCGAGTCCGCCCAATCGTCTCGGGCTGGTTCGTGCCATGAATTCCCACTGACCTAGCAGTCAGTCCATTCCAGAGAATACCAACTGGGTTATTTGGTCCCCCCGGGACATTGTAAACCTCTGATTCTTCAGAGCGCCCTGTGCCCTTCAGAACTAAAGGATCATAACGCCATCCGGGATTAGGAATGGAGTTTTTCACCTTCCAGGAACCATAACGAATTTGATCTTCGCGACCTGGGGTAATAGGAAAGAAGGCAATAAGTTCGGGCTCCGCACCTGTTTCTCGAAAAATGTGGAGCGATTTGTCCTTCGTGTCCACCACCGCGTAGTTGTCGGCTAGTGTAGGATCCGCTTTGTTCGAGGCGCCTGACAGTTCTTCGATTTTGAAAGGAGTTACATTTGGCACAACAATTTGACGCCCTGGTGCCAAGTTGTTAACGGTCTTAGCCGAATTCATCCGCTTCAGAGCTTTCTCTGAGGTGTGGTAGCGCTCCGCTATAAACTCATGATAGTAGCGGTATTTCGATTTAGATTCTTCCGCTAATAATCGATACTTGTACGGAAGCTCAGGGTCAGTGAAGTCCTTGCCCATATCTGGAACCTCGATCGTCAAAAAGGGCACGGAGTTGTGAGCGAGGGCATGTCTCAGTACTACGCTCACATCCTTAGAGCCTTCATACCCAATCGTATGATAGTACGCCTCGATGGCCTTCAGAGTAAATCCTCCGATCGCTCCGTCCAATATCCCAGGGCCAAAGTTGTGCTCGTCCAAGAAAATTTGGATCAGCATTTGTTGATCTCTGCTCAACTCTGAAACCGAAGTCGGAAGCACTTCCGCAGTTTGGTTACCGTTCGGGGACACCTGAATGGCGTCTTGCGCAAGCGCAGAACGTAGCATAACTAGGAAGATTAGGAGGAGGAGCTTAAACATTACTTGATGTTTCAGACATCCGATTATAAGATATTTTCACAAAAAAGAAGGGGGAAGTTCATCAAATGGAAAAAAGTGAGATAGCGCGAGGGTTCGTCCTACGTACACACAATTTAAGCGATACCAGTTTAATTGTTCATTTATTTTTGGACCAGCGCGGGATAACTAAGCTCGTAGCGAAAGGCGCTAAAAGCAAGCGGAGTCCTTTCGCCGGAACGCTGGAACTCCTTAATGAAGTCGAAGTTCTCCTTGCTCCCGCTCGAGGAGATTCCGATCTCCACAAGCTGCTGGAGGTCAAGCTTCTGGGGAGGCAAGAAGGTATGCGAGCCTCCTACCCTCGACTTTTACTGGCTTCCTACTTCAGCGCCCTCATTGATTATTGGGTCAGCCCTGATCAGGAAATTAGGCAGGCCTTCGACCTTTTTCAACGAGCTATTCAGTATGTCGATACAGGAGAGGTCAGTTGGAAAGGGGTAGGCTACTTTGAGCAAGAGCTTTCCATTCTCCTGGGGTATTCCAAACAACCAGAAGAAGTGCAAAAGTTGCACCGAGCTAGCCCCAAGCTCAGCACGCTCCGCCAGCAAGTTGAAAAATCTTGGAAACCAAGCTAGTTCTCCAGCTTCTCGACAAAGCGAACTTGAAAGAAAGCCGGCCAGAGCTTGCCTGTAAGGTAAAAGCTTTGGGTCTGAGAATCATAAGCGATCCCATTTAAAACAGCATCCTGATTACGAGGGCGCTGGCGAAGCAGCGCAGAGCAGTCAATAGAGGCTACTACTTTTCCTGTTTTTGGAGCGATTTTTACAATTTCATCTGACATCCAAACGTTCGCATATAAGTGATCCCCAACCCACTCCAACTCATTCAATTTCTCCACAGGCTTACCATTTTTGGTAACGGATTGAACTCTGAGGACTTCGAAACTTTTGGAATCGAGAAAGGTTAGCTTATCAGAACCATCACTCATCACCAACTGCTCACCTGCACTCGCAATTCCCCATCCCTCGGTCTCGTACTGGAAGATGCTCGAAATGTTAATATTCTCGCGATCATAAACAATTCCCGTCTTAGCCTGCCACGTAATCTGGACCATCCGTCCATCTGCGAGGGGAGTTAGGCCCTCCGCAAAGATATTCGCTGGCAAGTCCTTAGAGAGCTCCAGCTTCTGCGTAGCGAGATCGATTCGGCGCACCTTAGACTTCCCATATAACCCAGTAGACTCATAAAGTTTCCCCTCTAGGATAAATAATCCCTGCGTAAACCCCTTGTGCTTACGCGGAATCTCCTTAATCACCTCAGGAATCATCGTTTTGACCTCTTCACCCCAGCTGAGGAGAGAAGAAATGAGCGAAATAAAGATAATATAAGCAACCTTCATGATAAGTGTGACGCTAAACTAATCGAAGCCCTCCGTAGGACAATATTTAATTTCCCGAATCCTTATTGCCTTTCCCTAAATCAATGCTTACAGAGTGCTAACAATACCCTCTATTTATGAACGAACTATTCATGATTCTAGGCTTTGCCCTGGCCGCGTACTCGATTGTCGCAAATGATTCCATCCAAACTCTGGGGACTTTTATTAGCTCTAATGCTAAGAAACCTTGGTGGGTTTTGTGGGCCTGGATTTCTAGTATCTTAGTCGTCACCGTTGTTTATGGGTGGATTCAAAACGGTGGAGATCCTGCCTTTGGACGTTTAACCCCTGCGGGGAAAAATATCCCGTTCCCAAATGACATTGGAGGAACGTTTAACCTCCTCTTCGTTCTTCCTCCTCTAACCCTTGTAATTCTGACTCGCTTCGGGATTCCAGTCAGCACCTCCCTTCTTGTTCTAACAGGCTTCAAAGGTCTAGTAGCTGCTCAACAAGGCAAGGATGCCAAAGGTGCTATCGACCTGTTTCAGAGCATGATGGAAAAGTCTCTAGCGGGCTATGCAATTGCCTTTGTTCTGGGTCTTATCATTTTCAGTATTGTGGTCGGGACGGTAGAGAAAAAGTTCGCAGCTCAATCTGAAGAGCAACGAGACAACCCGCATATCGGTTGGGTTATCTTCCAATGGGCTTCTACGGGCTTCCTTTGGTCTATGTGGCTCGTTCAGGACCTCGCTAATATCTTCTGCTATCTCCCACGTCAGCTCAGCTGGTGGGGCCTTGCACTCTCGTTAACAGGGATGGTTCTCATGCAAGGGTGGATCTTCCGTGAACGGGGTGGAAAAATTCAAAAGGTGGTAACCTCTAAGTCGAACACTCTAGACGTCCGTTCAGCTACTTTTGTCGATTTCCTCTATGCCCTCGTTCTCCTCTTTTTCAAAATGGACGTTCTAGGCCTCTGGCCAGCTAAGCTCCCGATGAGTACTACTTGGGTCTTCCTCGGGCTCCTCGCTGGACGTGAAATCGGTCTTGCTATCAGACTCCGCCACCGTAGTAAGGGGCAGGTCTCTAAGCTTATCTTTGTCGATGCCGGCAAGGCATTCGCGGGATCTGCCATTGCGATTGCTCTAGCGCTTCTCCTTCCATTACTTTCACGCTTCTTCTAGTAGAAAGATAGGCTCCGACCTCCCCTGGAATCTGACGGGGAGATCACCTTACTTCAAAAAGCGCTCCTTCTGAGGGAGGGCTAGGCTCTCGCCTGAGGATAAAATATCCCTTGAATAGCTGTTTCCAACTTACTAAGGGTAGAAAACTTCTTAGCATCCCAGTCCTGCGTTGCCTTTGGCAGAGGGAGTGAGCCTAGAGAGCAATGCCAACTAATCTGCTCACACTCCGGGAGGTAACAATAGAGGACATCTCCAGGGCCAGCTACATCTGTTGTACGGCCTCGTTCGATTCGGTAGTTATGAAGCTGGCAGTGTGAAATCAGTTGATTAAGGTACGCGACTTTCTCGCGGTAAAGTTTCTGACTCATATCACCTTTATGCTTCTTCGCACGGCGGTTAGCGATTTCTACTTTAAGAGCCAGGTAGTACGCCTTCGCTAGTAAATGCTCCTCAGCCATCGATTCTAAGTCTTGCAGCACATCGTAAAGGCGCGAGCCCGCAAAGTTGTTATAAGCGGAATCTAAATCACGGTTAAGCACCTTATTACGGTGAGACTTAGCTGGGCGGATCACCCGACGGGCGTGATGCTTTTTCTTTTGGCGAGGCATAGGAGCGAACTTTATTCTGCGGTCTGCAGAGTAAGATCAAGGTAGGCTTGAATTCCTTCTTGCGGAGTCGTTGCACGCATTAAGGATTCGCCTACAAGAATTGCATTTGCGCCTGCATCTAGCACGCGTTGGCCGTCCGCAGCGTCTTTCAATCCAGATTCTGAAACTAGTAAAACATCATCAGGTACTTCCTCAGCTAATTGCTCGGTAGTGGCGAGATCGGTAACAAAGGTCTTCAGGTTTCGGTTATTAATTCCCAATAGATCAATCCGCTCCAACTCTAGGGCTCGTTCCATTTCTTGCAGGTTGTGAACTTCCACTAGCACATCTAATTGCAGGTCTTTAGCCGTGTGGTAGAGGCGATGGAGAGTTTCGTCATCAAGCGCAGCGACAATCAAAAGAATGGCGTCTGCCCCGGCGACAACCGCTTCGTAAATCTGGACTTCATGCACTGTGAAATCTTTGCGCAGAAGGGGGATAGGACTTTCCTTAGAAATCTTGATGAAATCCGACAGAGAACCCTTAAAAAACTTTTGATCGGTTAAGATCGACATGCAACTCGCTCCTCCTTGGATATAGAGGTTAGCCTGATTTACGGCATCGAAATTAGGGTCAATAATACCCGCAGACGGAGAGGCCTGTTTCACCTCTGCGATCACTCCTAGCAGGTCCTCTCCACGATCCAAGGCTGCTCGAAAGCCACCGAAGTCGTTACGTGCCAGCGCAGCGGCACGTAGCTTAGACTCCTGCGCGAGGAGGGGCTGAATCTCCGTACGCTTGTACGCAATGATTTCTGCGAGTTTATCCGATTCGATTCTCATTTCAGGCAGACTTAACCTGAAAATTGCAGAATTACCACTAATTTTTTGCTTGGAGCGCCTTGACTGCGGACCAAGTAGAAACACCGTAAGGAACCAAGTAAGTGAGCAAAATTTTGAAGAGGTCACTACGACTAAAATTCATGGTCGGAAGCTTATCGTAATGATTGATCAGAGCGAGAATAGTCCCCACGACAAGCGCGACTTTCAGCGCAGACTTAACAATAGCGCCTGAACGCGCAATAGAAAGGAATGAGGGGGCGGAATTAGGGGTATTTGTGTTCATGGTGTCAAAAAAGAAAGCCCACCGTACCGCAAAAGGGACAATGGGCTGGGGTTAGAATCTTAACCTTCAATGGGTGTTAATACCATATCTGTATGTTGGTCAAGTTACACTGCACCGTAAGCGAGCATGGCATCTGCCACCTTGATGAATCCAGCAATGTTCGCTCCTTTTACATAGTTCACATAGCCGTCTTCTTCCGTTCCGTGTTCGATACAGCGTTCGTGAATATCAGACATAATCGTTTTGAGCTTAGTATCGACCTCTTCTCGCGACCATGAGAGGCGCAAGGAGTTTTGGCTTTGCTCCAGTCCAGAAACTGCAACCCCACCGGCGTTCGCGGCCTTACCAGGTGCGAAGTGAACCTTGTGTTCGATAAAGTATTGAACCGCCTCAGCACTTGTAGGCATGTTCGCTCCCTCCGCCACGGCGATGAGGCCGTTAGCTACCAATGCCTTAGCATCTTCGAGGTGAAGCTCGTTCTGAGTTGCACAAGGAAGTGCTATCTCAGCCTTGATTGACCAAGGCGTTTTGCCTTCGTGGAATTCTGCGCTAGGGACTTCATCTAAGTATGCAGAGATCCGCTTACGCTCTACCTCTTTGATGCGCTTGATGATCGCTAATTTTTCCGTCGTGATTCCAGCAGGATCATGAATAAAACCAGAAGAGTCAGAGAGCGTCAGTACGGTTCCGCCGAGCTCGATAACTTTTTCCGCTGCATAAGTGGCAACGTTACCTGAGCCTGAGATCACAACCTTTTTGCCTTTGACGGTATCCTTGTGATTATTCAGCATGTTTTCCGCGAAGTAAACACAGCCGTAACCAGTTGCTTCCTTTCTGATTAAACTACCACCAAAGGCGAGGCCTTTGCCGGTAATGGTCCCTGTAAATTCATTTCTGAGACGCTTATACTGACCAAAGAGGAAACTGATTTCGCGCGCACCAACACCAATGTCTCCTGCAGGAACGTCGGTGTTTTCACCAATGTACTGGTGGAGTTCTGTCATAAGCGCTTGGCAAAAGCGCATGATCTCGTTGTCGCTTTTCCCCTTAGGGTTGAAGTTGGATCCACCCTTAGCACCGCCCATTGGAAGTCCTGTAAGGCTGTTTTTGAACGTTTGCTCGAAGCCGAGGAATTTTAGAATACTGAGGTTCACACTAGGGTGAAAACGCATTCCGCCTTTATACGGGCCAATAGAGTTGTTGAACTGAACACGGAAGGCGCGGTTGACGCGCATATTACCTTCGTCATCTTGCCAAGTTACGCGGAAGGACACGATACGGTCAGGCTCTGTCATGCGCTCCAAGATCCGTGCCTTGCGGTACTCTGGCTTGTCTTCTAAAAATGGGAACAACGTCTCCGCAACTTCTTCCACTGCCTGGTGGAATTCTGATTCTCCTGGATTACGTTTAGCGAGTCCTTGCATAAAGCACTCTAAGTCTTGGCAATATTTATCTTCGTACATAATTGTTTCCTTTCTATTTTGTATAACTTCAATTAGAGCGGTCTCCCCCCTCATATTTGTGTATCGCTTACTTATGGTGAGACCTTAACAAATATTCGGGGAGTCTCCTAGGCATAAAAAAAGGAGGCTTAGAGCCTCCTTTTTTAATTATTACCAAACGGCGCTTACTAACCTTTGTTGTAAGCTTCGATCGACTTAACCTTGAAGTCTTGATCTACCTCGGTGTCGAAGTCTTGCACGGTAACCTTAGAGCCAACTTTCTTGCCCATCAGCTCTTTACCTACGACTGATTGGTAGGAAAGCACCTTCTTGTCAGGGTCGCCATCCCAAGCACCGAGAACGGTGTAAACCACAGTTCCACTGTCACCTTCTAGGGTAACAATCGTTCCGATACCTACCTTAGAAGTCTCGGCGTTCGCAAAATCAGTGGCTTTCGCACGAGTAAGCTCTTGTCCAACTTCGCCCTTACGACGATTAAGCACCGCTTGCATATCTTTCGCAGCCTTGTACTCAAAGTTTTCTCGAAGGTCACCATAGGAACGCGCAATTGCGATATCCTTAATGTTTTGTGGGATACGGCTCTCTACTAAATCACGGTATTCTTCTTTCTTACGATCAAGTGATTCATAGGAAACAACGAATGATTTATCACGCTTAGTAACAGATCCTTCTACGAGCTCGCCTGTTTCAGGGTAGCTCTTGATGACTCGCGCCATGAGAGACTTACGATCAAGATCAGGGAAGGCAGGAGAACTTAAAAGCTTCTTGGAGAAATTCTGAATGTCATTTGCTTCGACTCCCTTGAGGAAATCAGTGACTAGCTCACGGTCTTCCATCACAAAAGCCTGGAGGCGGTTACTCTTACGAGGACCGTCTTCGAGGTAATCAGACTCAATAATGTTAAGAACAGCCAGTCCAACTTCATGCGAGAAGCATTTTTCAGCGGACTTGTTACGCTCACGACAGATCCATGAGAGGGCGTCTGGTCCTAGCGTACGGAGTGAGAGAGCCTTCTTAATGTGCTTGTG
>JALZUI010000058.1 GCA_023301545.1 Akkermansiaceae bacterium | reverse complement strand
CCAAAATCGAGTTCCTGAGGGTTCTCAAAAACGCGTTCATCTCGGTTAGCTGAAACTAAGGCGAGCCAGAGAGCTTGCCCAGGAAGGAACGTTTTCCCTCCGATTTCTAATGGTTCATCTACCTTCCGGCGCGTGATTTGAGCTGGAGCATGGTAGCGGAACAGCTCTTCAATCATCTGAGGAGTAATAGGAGCAGTTTCATCCTGCACATAATGGCTCAACTGCGAGTCATCGAGCAGACTCTGCAGACTGAGGCTCAAGCTATGATTGGTTGTAAGGTGTCCAGCCGCCAATAGCATCACTGTAGTGGAGATTAAATCCTCTTGATTACCAAAGCCTCCCAACATGTGAGGGCATTGCGCTATATCTCCCAGAAAACTATTAGCGAATCCAGTATCTTTCCAACGTCCCAGCGCTAACTGCTGCTCCATATAACTCCTAAACTCGGCATAACCCTGTCCCGCGCGCTGCAGGTCATGCTCGGCCCCAAACGGGTCTAGACCATCGGCAACCGCTTGTGTCATTCGCGCCAAAAAGGCATGGTCTTGCTCGGGCATTCCTACTACCCTGCAGATTACTTGAGAGACAAAAGGAAGCGAAACCTCACGAACAAATTCAATCTCTTCACCCTGTTCAAAACGCTCCTTCATCTTCTCCACCGCCTCTCGCGCTAGCTCCCGGACAATCGGTTCATAGCGTTTGATCAATCCTGGACTAAAGGCAGGTTTAGCTGGCGCGCGCAACTCTTCATGCCGGCGTCCATTCGCAAAAAGCATCAATCCCTCGCGCATCTGAAAGTACTTTTGCATGGGGTGATCTGCGCTGAAGCCTTCTCCTGTAAATTGGTCCAGTGAGATGCGGGAGTCCTTAAGCAACGCTTCACACTCTTGATATCTCGTCACCACATACGCATCTAACCCCTTCGCCTTAATAATCGCACCTTCCTGGCGGGCTTGTTCATAAAACCCATGAGGATTCTGACGAAAAGCAAGATTACGAAAGTCGAGTTCAGCGGACATGGGCAGTAAGAAGGCTCCATTCCTATCCGATTTCGCCCAGACTTCAAGGCTCTTCTTTTTTAGAAAGAGCAAAATTCACGCCCCTCCGCCTTTAAACCTTATCCTCAATTAAATTCCGGAAGTTAAGAAAGATTACCTATTTTACTTCCCCCTTTTCAGACAATCTGTACACTCCTCTTAACCAATCATTCCCTATGGAGATAGATGTATTAAATGTAGCCTTCGACCTAACAAAGATCACCCCTCAAGAAATCGAAGAGTGCCTAGAAGACCCTTATGCGCTCCGTGTCATTCCAGAGGTGGACCATGGACCTAAGCAAACGAGGTACTATCTAATTGGCAAAACTATTCTCGAACGCGGCATCTTCCTAAGCTTCTCGACCAATGGGAAGATTGCCCGCATCATCTCTGCCAGAGAGGCCAGTAAACTCGAAACCTCATATTACGACCGTGTCGTTGCTCAATACTAACTCCCACTAATCCGCACTGATGAAAACATTATCTAACTGGAGCGATCTACCTAACTTTGAATCCGAGAAGGAAGAAAACAAGTTTTGGGCTGAACATGAGCTTGATCCTCATTTAATCAAAAACAGCCTACACGCAACTGACTCCAAAGAGTCTACTACCGTCACTCTCCGCTTCGACCCCCGTATGCTTTCTAAGATTAAGCGCATCGCTCGTGGACGCTACCTCAATTACCAATCTATGGTCAAACAGTGGTTAGCTGAGCGAATCGAGGAAGAACAAAAAAACGATCCCCCCCAGTGAACAATCCCCTCCGCTGGTCTATTCTGCGAGATTCACGCTTTTATCTAGTTTTTTGGATTCTCTGGTTTTGCGTCCTCTGGAGTTTATCTAGTACACCGCTAAACGGGCCGCAACTACCTCCTACCATCCCTATCGATAAGGCTCTCCACTGGGGATATTATGGAATTGGCGGAGCCCTATCTACTTTCTATTTCCTTGCGCGAGAGCGCTCTCACAGCCTGCCCTCTAAGTATGTTGAATTCCTCCTCTTACTAGGACTCGGTACTGGAATCCTCGATGAATGGCACCAATCTTGGTACGAATTTCGTAGCGGCAACGACTTTGGCGACCTCATCGCAGACATCATTGGAACCTACTGTGGTATCAAGTCTGCTCCTTTCGTTTGGAAATTTATCCGATCTAAACAGACAGGCGAAGAACGCGATTAAAACTTTTTATTGCAAAATCAGGTGAATTACTTCACTTAATACCCCAAATACTTTTAAAAACATTATGGCTGTAAATATTGAAATGCCCAAGCTCTCTGACACAATGACAGAGGGTACCGTAGTAAGCTGGAAAAAGTCCGAAGGCGACACCGTCGAAATGGGTGACATCATAGCTGAGATCGAAACGGATAAAGCGACTATGGAAATGGAAGCTTTTGACGATGGAGTCATGGCTAAGATCTTCATTAACGAAGGCGGTAAAGCTCCTGTCGGAGAACTCCTCGCCATCCTCGCAGAAGAAGGGGAATCGGTAGAAGACGCCCTAGCTGGCGCAGGAAGCTCCGCTGACGCTGCGGCACCTGCCAATGCTCCTGCCCCTGAAGCGGCTAGCGCAGCCCCGGCTGCAACTTTAGCTTCTTCCTCTGACGGAGAGCGAGTCAAAGCCTCTCCGTTAGCTAAGAAGCTTGCTGACGCTAAGGGAGTGAATATCGCAACCGTCCAAGGCTCAGGCCCTGGTGGACGTGTTCTCAAGGAAGATGTCCTTAGCGCCGCTGCCAACCCAACACCAGCTGCCGCTCCGGCTTCAGCTGTAGCAACTCCTGCGGCCGCTGCCCCTGCAGTTCAAGCCATTATCCCGACCGCATCTGATAAGGACAAGAAAATCCCTCTTTCTTCCATGCGTAAGATCATCGCGGATCGTCTCTACACCTCAAAGGTTACGATCCCTCACTTCTACCTCCACGTAGAATTAGACGCAGCTCCCCTCATGGATATCCGTAAGCAGATCAATGCCCAAGCGGAAGCCACTCATGGAAATAAATACACGATCAACGACTTCATCATGAAAGCCGTGATCAATGCCTCCATGGCCGTCCCTGAGGTCAATGCTAGTTACGCTGGAGACCATATCGTACAATTTGCAGACGTTGGAGTCTCAGTCGCGATCGCTGTTGAAGACGGACTCGTCACTCCTGTCGTCAAAGCGGCCCAGACTAAGTCTCTCCTTCAAATCTCACAAGAGGTTAAGGACATGGCTAAGCGCGCACGTGATAAAAAGCTTCGTCCAGACGAGTTTGATGGAGGAACCGTAACCGTTTCTAACCTTGGAGCTTACGGAGTCGAATCCTTTGACGCCATCGTCAACCCACCTCAAGCTGCGATCATCTCGATCGGAGGCATCTTCGATAAACCTGTCGTCAAAAACGGGGAAATCGTACCAGGCAAGGTCATGAACCTCGGCCTCTCATGTGACCACCGTGTAGTTGACGGAGCGGTAGGAGCCACCTTCCTCGCACAGATTAAGAAGCTCATCGAGAATCCAGCGCTCATGCTGGTCTAACTCGATCAAAACGTATCGAACGAAAAGGGGAGGCCAATTCGCCTCCTCTTTTTCTTTTCACCTGGCGCCTAATAAGGCTCTAATCTCAACAACCAATAGCCAAATGAAAATTCCCTTTCTCACCTACCTCCCCCTTATGCTCCTAGCGGTAGGAATCACTTGGTACTTGCGGACAAAGGATATGAATTTCATTCCTGACTCCTCCGTCGCTCCTTCACCCCCTAGCACGGTCGACAAAACCTCTTTGGTAGGACCTCCTGCGCCTGAGACCCTCGTCTTGGATTCCCTGAAAGATGACCTTATCGTGGCCCGAATCGATCATTACAATGAATACCTAGACCGCCCAGAGGAACTGATCCACCTCTACACGGCACATAAGGCTGACCAACAGATAGAGAAAGCCTACCTAGCTGGGGAGCGGATAATGGAGCACCCCGAAATCTCCCTTAACCAGAAACGCGATTACGCGGCTCAACTCAGCAAGCTAGCCGAACTCCTCCCGACCTACACCGTAGACCTTAGCGAAGTGAAGGAGCTCACCGTCAATTTCGTTGGCGTCCCTCTTAATATCCATGAAACAATTTCTGTTGAGCTCCGTGATCTCGTAGACCTCAGTAGTGGAGGCTTAGTCGCCCTTAAACTCAATTTCACAGAAGGAGACGAACCTTCAATAAACGTAGGCGATAAAGGCTTCTCACCCCTACCCATCGCCTCTGATCGAGAAGAAATCATCAGCCGCTTCTACGCCCTCCTCGTCACTACTATGAATAAAAATGGAGGGCAACTCCCCCTCTGGCG
>JALZUI010000057.1 GCA_023301545.1 Akkermansiaceae bacterium | reverse complement strand
GCTAGTTTTTATAACGGAACGACAGGAATTGCGCCCATTGACCACTTGATCACGCAGTTGCAAGAAACAGGTTATTGTCACCACATTGAGCGCCTGATGGTTCTGGGGAACTTTTTCCTTCTCTGTCGCTTTGATCCAGATGAGGTGTACCGTTGGTTTATGGAGTTTTTTGTGGATGCAGACGACTGGGTGATGGTGCCGAATGTCTATGGAATGACTCAATTTGCAGATGGGGGAGTGTTTAGCACAAAGCCTTACATTGCGGGTTCTAACTACCTGAAAAAAATGTCAAATTACCCGAAAGGCGATTGGCAAGAGACCTGGGATGCTCTGTTTTGGGCGTTCGTGATGGATGAGGAAGAGTTCTTCCGTTCGCAACCGAGGTTGGGGATGATGACTAGGCAGTTAGATAATCGAGATGAGGAATGGAAACGGTCGATTAAAGAGCGTGCTAATCGCTTCTTCGCGACCTTGGAGTGAAGCTTTCATCAATAGATGGCAGATAGGTATTTTTGCAGAGACAGTAAAAATGCTCGTATTCCTTCTTTACCTCATAGCGTTGGTGGCGTTATTGCTCTTGATATGTCGATTTCGATCCAAGACGTTTTACATGCCACTGGCGGAAAGTTATTGAGTGAAGGTGCGTTGAGCTCTTTCCCTTTGTCCGTCTCAACAGATACACGTCAGATTAAGGACGGGGATATCTTTGTAGCATTGCAGGGTGATAATTTTGATGCCCATAACTTCCTAGAGCAAGCGGTAGAAAAAGGGGCTAAGACGCTCCTCGTTCATGAAGACCGAGGCATTACTGGAGTAAATGTCGTTCTGGTAAAAGACACGCTCCAAGGTCTGCAAGATCTCGCTAGTTACTGGCGTGGTGAGTTAACGGATCGTGCGATTGGGATCACTGGGTCTAATGGAAAGACTTCGACCAAGGATCTAACCGACGCCGTATTGAGCCAACGCTTTCAAACGAAGGCCACGCTGGGTAACTTTAATAACCACATCGGACTTCCACTAACGGTTCTCCGCAACACCCGCGAAGATGAAGCGACAATTTATGAAATGGGAATGAACCATCCTGGTGAAATTGCTCCGCTCTGTGAAATTGCACGTCCTCAGATCGGCATAATCACGACCGTAGGAACGGCGCACATCGAGCACATGGGCTCGCAAGAGGAGATCGCTAAAGAAAAAGGAGCTCTCGCCGCCGCTCTGCCAGCAGACGGAACGTTGATTATCCCAACCGATGTTGATTACAAAGACGTTTTACTAGCGATGAATGGGGGACAAGTCCTAGAAACAGGAATCGAAACCGAGACCCCGATTTCAGCAACAGGCCTTAAGGCCGAAGGAAATGGCACGGCGTTCACCCTGAAGACACCTCAAGGGGAGGCCTCTGTCTTACTCCCGCTAAAAGGTCGCCACATGGTTTCTAACGCGCTGTTATCAGCCGCGGTAGGTCACCTGTATGGCATGAGCGTAGAGGAAATTGCACACGGATTGAGTTCGGTAGAGCTGACTTCTGGCCGTCTTCGCCAGTTTTCGCATGGTTCCTATACGATCCTAGATGACACCTACAATGCGAACCCTGATTCCGTTAAGGTTGCCGCTCTCACGCTGCAAGAAGCTTTGGCAGAAGGGCAGAAAGGCTACCTCGTTCTTGGCAAAATGGCTGAGCTCGGAGACCTCACAGATCAGGCGCACTTAGAAGTCGGTGAATACGGAGCCCTGCTAGGGTTAACCGTCATTAGTGTGGGAGAAGAAGCGAAATTAATTACAGAAGGTGCAAAAAAGGCTGGCAATGAGCCCCAACATTTCGCTATCAAGCAAGACGCAGAAACTTGGCTAAAAGACAATCTGGAAGAAGGATCAATGATTCTCTTTAAAGGAAGCCGAGCGGCCGCCATGGAAACCGTTATGAATACCGTCTTCCCTGAAAATTAAACTCTCCCCTAAATTATGTTATACTACCTCTATGAATTCTGGAACTCCGCGATGGAAAACGGCGCGGGATGGGCTAAGGCCTTTTCCTTTCTGAATCTCTTTCAGTACATCACTTTCCGTGCATTATTTGCCTGTGTCATGGCCTTTACGATGAGCCTTATCCTAGGCCCACGCCTCATTACGATGCTTAAGCTTCTCAAGGCGGGACAACCTATCCGAGGCGCTGAACTCATGCGCGGTCTAGCGGAAGCTCATGGAGCGAAGGCTGGTACACCAACGATGGGAGGAGTGATGATTATCGGAACCGTCCTGATTTCCGTTCTCTTTTGTGGACGGATCTTGAACCCGTTCCTAGTAGTTACTTGTTGCTCGATGGTCGCTCTAGGCCTCCTAGGGTTCCTCGATGATTACAAGAAGGTAGTTAAGAAAAGCTCTGATGGAGTGAGCGCTAAGACGAAGCTTCTTTGGCAGCTGGGAGTCGGCGTGATTGTAGCGGCCTTCCTTTACTTTAATAAATACACCTCTGAATACACGCTAGTAGATCAGAGCATGAGCATTAGTGAGATCTCCTTTCCTCTTTTCAAGGGCTCGATTGTGGATCTGAAGTGGTTGATCATCCCGTTTTTCGTTATTCTCTGCATCGGTAGTTCAAATGCGGTTAACCTAACTGATGGTCTTGATGGCCTTGCGATTGGCGTTACGATCGTAGTTTCTCTGGCTTACTCCGTGATTGCATACCTTTCCCAACACCAATGGTTAGCTACCGAGTACCTTTCAATTCCTCACAACCCGTTTCTCGGCGAGATCACAGTCTTTCTGATGGCGCTAGTAGGGGCCGGGTTCGGCTTCCTTTGGTTTAACTGTCACCCGGCTAAGGTCTTTATGGGTGATACAGGTTCCCTCGCAATCGGCGGTTCTCTCGGAACGGTAGCGATTTGTACTAAGCAAGAGCTTCTCCTCGTCATCATTGGTGGAGTCTTCGTAATGGAGGCCGTATCCGTGATCTTGCAGGTCGGAAGTTTCAAGTTGCGTGGAAAGCGTATTTTCAAAATGGCTCCTATACACCACCACTTTGAGCTCGGTGGTTGGCATGAGAACCAGGTCATCATCCGTTTCTGGATTCTCTCTATATTCCTAGCCCTCGTCGGTCTCGGACTTATCAAAGTTCTCTAATGTCTTACTCCAAACCGAATTCGGCATTGTTCACCCTTGAGGACGAGCGTGTTGTCGTGCTCGGTGCAGGGCGTAGTGGCGTCGCCGCTGCGAATTTAGCAGCCGCTCGTGGCGCAGAGGTACGGCTCTTTGATAGCAGGCCAGACCCAACTCCACAGGGACTTGATGCGCGTGTTACGCTCATCGGAAACGCTACTCCTGAGATGGGGGTAGAGATTTTTTCTGACTACCTAGTTACAAGCCCAGGGGTAGATACTTACGGTGAACTTGTTAAGGCTTTCGCCACCAATACGATGGAGCTCCTTGGGGAGCTGGAATTAGGATACCGTTTCTACGGAGGAACGTGTGTTGGCATCACAGGAACAAATGGGAAGACAACGACCACGGAGATCATTGCGCACCTGATTAAGAAGCTCGGATTTACGGCTGAACCCTGCGGCAATCACGGAGTGCCTCTCAGCGAATTGGTTTTAGGCGAAGCTCCTGAATACGCGGTCGTAGAGATTAGCTCCTTCCAGCTTGAAACGATTTCAACCTTCCGTTCCGCGGTCTCACTCTGGCTTAACTTAGCCCCTGATCACCTCGACCGTTACCCTGATTTCGAAGCCTATAGAGCTGCTAAGGAACGAATTTTTGAGCCTTTATTACCGACAGACTGGAAAATCACCCGTGAAGAAGAAGGTTACAACTTCCCTCAATCCCACTTAACCTTTAGCGCTTCCTCCTCCTCTGCGAATTATTCTTATGCCGATGGGCTCATTCAGATGCCTGGCGCTCCGGCGGTAGATCTGGCTTCGACCCGTCTCAGAGGCTTGCATAATGTCGAAAACGCAATGGCGGCCTTCGCTGTGATCAACGCTCTAGGGCTTGATTGGACTGCGCCACCAGCGGCTTTATTAGCGGACTATCAACCACCTGCGCACCGCTGCGAGCTCATTCGTGATCTCGATGGAGTCGGCTTCATTAACGACTCGAAATCTACGAACCTTCACTCGTTAGAAACTGCTCTCTCTGCTTTTGAACAACCACTCGTTTTGATCGTAGGAGGAAAAGAAAAGGGGTTTGATTACAATATAATTAAAGGAAAGCTTGCCAATAATATTAAAGTTTGCTTAACTATCGGGGAAACTGGACTAAAATTAGCCGAGTTATTCTCTGATGAAGTAGAAACATATTTCTGCAATTCACTGGAAAATGCTGTGGTTAAGGCTCGTTCTTTCGCAGAAGAAGGGGACTACGTTCTCTTCTCACCAGGTACATCTTCCTTTGATATGTTCAGCAGTTATATTGAGCGAGGAGAAGCCTTCCGAAAGATAGTGCACAGTCTTTAAATCCTATCTTATCCCATGAATAATCGTAAACTAAGTCCTCGCCGCCAACCTCAGAAGGCGGGCAAGATCATCCGTGCGATCACCAAAAAGGGTGGCGCTAAAAAACATCGTGCAGTAGCGGCGCAACCTGCAGCTGGCTTTAATGATGACGGGACTAGCCTTAGTAGTAAGATTGTGGGCGGGCTTTTTGTTCTTCTTTTACTTCACTTCATCGCGATTGGAGCGATGGCACTGCACTCTAAGCATTCTAGCGGAACGTCAGACGAGTTCGCTGTAGACCTAAATGTGCAAGCACCTGTAGTACAGAACGCGAATCAGCAATCTACGATTGAGCGTGTGCAGTCAGAAGGTCCTAGAATTTCAGAGAACGAAGCCTACACATGGGTTCATGCAGGAGAAACTTACGCTTCAGTCGCATCTCGGCTTAACGTAAATGTTGATGAGCTTAAGAGACTGAATAAAAACCGTGCTCTCAAAGCGGGCTTAGGGATCAAGGTTCCAACTCGTAAGGTAGGAGTACGCTCTAATGAAGTGGATCAAATCGGCACGACGAATAAGCCGACAGTAAACGTGGTTACCAATGACGTCCACATGATTACAAAAGGTGGCCAACAAGTAGAGGTTTCCACTCAGGTTTTAGGAACGAACCATAAGTATCACGTAATCAAAAGTGGAGAGAGCTTCTATAAGCTTCACAGAATGTACGGAGTATCGGTTGATTCGATCATCAAGGCTAATCCTAACGTGCAGCCTACGAAGATCCGCCCAGGCGACAAGATTCGTATTCCTCAGTAAAGAGAACGCGTTATAGATTTCATGACAAAAAGGGCGAGCCGTAAGAGGTTCGCCCTTTTTGGTCTACTTCACGATCGTGGCTGCGATCTCACGTGCTTCCGTATCAGCTAGAATATACCCATCAAGATCTTTAGGGTGAGCTACGGTGTGATCCTGCATGACTTGGGCTACTGTTTCCCAGATTTGAGGGAAACCGATTTTACCATCGATGAAGCCTTGGACTGCAATTTCATTGGCTGCATTAAGTACCGCAGGGAGGGTTCCTCCTGTCGTCCCTGCTTTCATCGCTAGGTTGAGCGCTGGGAAGTCGTCCCAACGAGGGGCGGAAAAGGTGAGTTCTCCGAGTTCAGCAAAATTGAGAGGCTTGAGCTGGTTCGGTACACGGTCAGGGTAGGTGATCGCGTATTGGATAGGGAAGCACATATCAGGCTGGCTGAACTGGGCTAGAATAGAGTGGTCAGTAAATTCCACTAGAGAGTGGACAATACTCTGATGGTGGACGGTGACGTCAACCTTTGCCATTTCCACATTAAAAAGCCAACGGGCCTCAATCA
The DNA here is from genome assembly GCA_023301545.1 of Akkermansiaceae bacterium. Lineage (GTDB taxonomy): Bacteria > Verrucomicrobiota > Verrucomicrobiia > Verrucomicrobiales > Akkermansiaceae > WTJZ01. The sequence goes on along the minus strand of JALZUI010000057.1, from coordinate 17,191 downwards.
TCTCTAAGGCCTTGTTAAACAGCGTTGCCGAGTCGAGGGTGATCTTGCGCCCCATCGTCCATGTTGGGTGCTTGAGAGCGTCACTGAGCTGGACTGAGCTTAGTTTCTCCGCGGGCCAGGCCGCAGGGTCACGAAAGGGGCCGCCAGAGGCGGTAAGGATGAGGCGGCTGATTTCTTTCTCGCCTCCATGGTGTCCTTCTAGGCATTGGAACAGGGCGTTGTGCTCGCTATCGACGGGAAGGACTTTCACTCCTTTTTGTCGTGCTCGCTCCATGACGATTTCACCAGCCATGACAAGGACTTCTTTACTAGCGAGGGCGATGTCTTTTCCTTGCTCAATAGCAGCGAGGGTAGGGTGTAGGCCTGCGGTGCCGACAATAGAGACGAGAACCATATCGGCCTCGTCTTGCTCGGCCAGTGCGATTAACCCTTCACTGCCTACTAATACTTCGACGCTAGAGCCCAGTGCTGATCGTACTTTGTCTAAGTCTTCGGCATTGCTGATGGAAACGCGCTTTACCTGAAACTCAATCGCTTGCTCAATGAGGAGGTCTGTGTTGCGTCCAGCGGCTAAGCCGACGACTTGCATGCGTTCAGGTATATCACGCGCAACTTTAAGCGCGCTGGTTCCTATTGATCCTGTAGAACCTAAGATTACTACCTTCTTACAAAAAACATCAGCCATGAGCCTTATTGTTCAAGATTAGATTGTATGGGATAGCGAGTTAAAACTAAGTTAAATCTGAAAACCAGAATGAACCCTGACCAGGTTTATTCTGTTAGAAAGCCTTACCCGAACGCGAGACTATTGATTTAGGGTGCTGGAAGTCTTCACCTCAACCTCGCTATTACGAGGCGTTAAATCTAACTCGAAGAAAAACTCCTCAGAGAAGAATTCGTCTAGTGTCTCGTCTGTAACCCCGATAAATTCGCTCGCTTGCATGATGCTATTATCACGGTGCTCCATCCCGAGGGCACAGTGTCCCAACTCGTGATAGACGAGTTCTAGGAGGTTTGTTCTATTTCTGCGAAAGAAGCTGTTGATCTGGATGACGCCTGTGCCTACGAAGCATACCCCTGCAGATTCTAAATCGTCTACGTATGACATTGAGATGTTCGATAGGTCCGCCTCAATTCCGCGATCTTCTAACTCTTCAGTAAATGATTCAATAAAGGGGATGAAATCAGGGTCGATCTCTCCTGGTTGCGGAAAAATGGGAGTGTTACTACTGCTAGAGGAAGAATCACCACCGCCGCATGAAATGATTAGCAAGGTGCAAGCTGCTAGCGATAGTTGTAATGATTTTTTAAAAAAGTCTTTAGAGGCGAACGCTTTCATTAGATGTAGTTTAAGTAGATAAGAGGCTTTGCCAAGAGGAAAACCTAATCCTCAAGTTCGATCGTATCTGCATGACCGTTTTCTAATTCTCCTGGACTCGTGAGAACACTGAGGTCGAAGAAGAAGTCTTCGGTAAAAAATTCGTTTAATGCCGCGCGGGTAGCAAATAAAGGGTTCAAGCTCATGATGCTATTAGGTCGATGCTCCATTCCTAGAACGCAATGCCCGAGTTCGTGATAGACGAGTTCCAAGAAAAATGACGGATTCGTGAGGAAGGTCGCGTCGATTTGTATGAGCCCCGAGTTTCTAAAACAGAGCCCAGCAATATTTCCTCCATTGCTTCGTGAGACAAAACCAGGGCCAAAGTCATCTACGATTTCCATTGTGATATTGGAGAGGTCGGCACTGATTTGGCGATCCCGGAGTTCCTGGACGAAAGAGTCGAGGTGCGGGCGAATAGCAGGGTCAACAAATCTATTCGTTTCAATGATGATTGCCTGTTGGGGCTCTTCATTCTCTACAGGGGCGTCCTCGCTGGGTTCATTCTCTCCTAAAGGATTATTAATATTGGAGCTTCCTGATGAATCTCCACCACCGCAAGAGAGTAGAGCAGAACTCAGTGCGATCAGAGTAAAACAGAGGGCTGAACGGCCAAAGCTGAAAGTGGATAGCGAGATCATAATTTTACACTGTAAACACAATGAATGAGCTCTTAAAAGTGAATTATTAAAAAAAAGCCATGCGGTTGGCATGGCTTCTTTTATTTTTTTGGAGGGAGGATGCTTTTACCCGCCTGTTTTAGGCCCACGGGGCTTTTTAGGCTTAGCATCACGCATTTGCCCACCACCTTGTTTTTGTTGTTCTTTAAGGCGTTGCATTTCTTCTGCTTGCTTTTGGATTTTTTCCATAAAGCCACCTTTCTTAGGTCCGCCTGCTTTCTTTTTGAGCTCAGGCTCAGGTAAGATTTTCATAATCCACGTCTGGAAGATCGTGAAGATGTTAGAGGTCGTCCAGTAGAGGGCTAGGGCAGAAGCGAATTGATAACAGAAGACTACCATCATGACGGGCATGAAACGCATGATCATTTTTTGCATCGGATCAGTTGGCGCTGGGTTTAGTGACATTTGGATCGCCATTGTGATGAACATGAGAATCGGTAAAATGTTGATAGGGAAGCCAAAGAGGTGAGCGATGGTATCAGGTTCTGCAAGGTCGTTGATCCAGAGGAATTTCTCATGACGGAACTCAACCGCACTTTTTAGCATCGTAAAGAGGCCGAAGAAAATCGGGATTTGGAGTAACATAGGGAAACAACCTGCAACCGGATTGATTCCGTACTCTGAAAAGATTTTCATCTGCTCCTGCTGAACCTTTTGTGGATCATCAGGGTACTTCTCTTTGAGCTCTTTGATCTTTGGTTGTAGCTTAGCCATGCGCTTGGATGACTTGATCGAGATTCGAGTCAGAGGCCACATGAGGGTACGGATGAATAGCGTAAGCGTAATAATCGCTAAGCCCCAAGCCGCCCCACCTGCAAAATTGGAATAGACCTTGTCGTGGAAGAAGGTGAGGATGTTATTGAGGACTCCTGAAATCGGTTTGAAAAAGCCGTAGTTCATTACGAGTCCTGCATTTTTATCGAGCTTCTTAAGGGTTTGGTAGCGCTTCGGTCCCGCATAAACACTGTATTGGAACTTATCGCGTCCACCACCACCAACGAGGATGTCATCAGGGAGACTGATTGCAACAGAGGCTTCTTTCTTAGTTCCGCCACCAGCGGCTTCAGGAAGTTCGACGGCACGGGGTGAAGCGGTGAAGCTCGCTGCGTAAGGTTTCTCAGGGGTAACAAAGGTGGTGAAAAACTGGTTTCCAACTCCGATAAAGTTGACTTGGTCAAAGGATTCGGTCGTTTTTTGAAACTCCGAGCCCATGCCCATGATTTTAGCGTTATTCGACTTTTTCTTTTTGTACCCTTTGCTCGTGCTGTAGAAGTAGCCGGACTGATCAGGAAGTTCGTCCTTATGCAGGGGAGTCGCGCCTCCAATGTTGAGACTTAGGTATGAGGTTTCGACATCTTGCTCCGTGTCATTTTGTAAAGTTAGAGTATATTCTAGGCGGAAGTCGCTGCCTTCTTCGTCAGAGCCAACCATCGCCCATTCTTTCTTAGCGACGAGTCCGTTAGAGAGCTTGCCGATGAAGGTGATCGATTTCGCGTCGGAGTGGGTCATTTTATACCCTGCATCGAGAGACTGCCCTGATTGGGTGAGGAGTTCTCCAATGGCCTTACGACCGAAGCGGTTGAGTTCAACTGGAACGTCTAGTTGATTAACCTCGTGCTGTGACGGAATTGCAACTCGGCGAAGGGCGCCGGTAGCGGTGGAAAACTTAAACTCAGCAGACTCATTTTTCAGGATGATTTCTTCCTCGGTGAATCCTTCGGGGAGTGTAGCGCTTCCAATAGCTGGAGCGGCCTCTTGTGTAGCTGTTTGAGAGGCCTCAGTGCTTGTTTGAGCCTCGGTCTCAGGCTCTTGTGGAGGCTTGGCGCCGTACTTCATTTGAGCCAGTACTAGGCCAACTGCGACAGCAATGCCGATGATAGAGATTTTATCAAATTTCATAGATTATTCGGAGCGTTTTGATTTAGGTGGAACGGGGTCATAACCACATCCACCCCATGGATGACAGCGTAAAATTCTTTTTATTCCCAAAAAACTTCCTTTGAGCCCCCCGTGTTGCTCCAGCGCCTCATAAAAGTAGCGAGAACAGGAGGGGGTAAAGCGGCAGTTTGCATGGCCTCCATTCAGCGCTCTGAAGAGCGGTGAGATGAACTTCTGATAGAAGCGAATAAGAAACTGGAGGATGGTTTTGATAGGCAAGTAATACGGGGTGTGAGGCTGTGTGTAAAGCTTTGAGACCAGTTCAACATCTTGGCGAAAAAACCCCTTCTTTCTCTAGATTTAGTGCGCTTAAGTCTGGCTTTTGGTCATTACTCTATGAAAGAATGGGGCATGAACGTTCTTTGCTTTACGGACAACGCCTTATTAACACCCGGGGCTCCGTTGGTGGTTGTGATGCCGATTTTATCCCTGGTTATGGGGGCTTTGGTGGGCTCGTTTTTAAATGTCGTGATCTATCGGGTGCCGCGCGGACTGGATGTTAATAATCCTAAGCGTTCTTATTGTCCCGGATGCAAGTCGCAGATTCCTTGGTACCGAAATATTCCAGTAGTGACTTGGCTAGTGCAACGAGGGCGTTGTGCTGGTTGCGATTCTAAAATTCCTGCGCGATACGTCATCGTGGAGATTTTGACATCGGTTTTATTCTGGGTCGCGTGGGGGCTTTACCCTAACATTTCTGTTCTAATTGCTTGGGTCTTGATCGCTCTGTTGGTTGCGATTTCCTTTATTGATGGCGAGCACTATGTGATTCCCGTGAATTGGTGTTGGCTGATGGTTCCTGTATTAATGGTGGTGTCCTTTTTTATTCCTGGCCTTTTGGGCTTAGGAGATACCAGCGTGGGGATTTCGGGCTGGGGCGGTGTGTTGACTTCGTTCAGTGGGTTTCTAATCGGTTATTTAGGATTAGTGGGTGTGGTTCTTATCGGGAAGCTGTTGTTTGGCAAAAGAGTGATTGAGTGTGAAGAGTTAGAGGAGTGGTCTCTGAAGGAGCCTGCTAGTGACGAGGAGCAATTACAGTTCGTTCTTGGGGAAGAATCCATTGATTGGGGTGAGGTCTTCTATCGTAAAACAGACCGTATTGAACTCACAGGAGAACAGTTCTTAGTTGATGGCCAGTTGGTAAAAGGCTCCTCGCTAGTTATTCGGGCAGAGGAGGTGGTGATTGGAGAACGGACGTTCTCATTAGATAAGTTGAAATCGCTTTCCGGAATGGCGAGTAAGGTGGTTATTCCTCGTGAAGCAATGGGGGCGGGAGATCCACCTCTCTTGGGTATGATAGGAGCGTTCTTAGGCCCTTTTGCCGTGATTTTCACGCTTCTGAGCTCCTGTTTTTACGCAATTGCAGCTGCGATCCTTGGGCGGGTAGGGTTTGGGAAACCTCTTCCTTATGGGCCCTTTTTAGCCTTGGGCGCGTTGACCTGGCTCTTTGGAGGGCATCGCTTTTTAGCTTGGTACCTAGACTTTATCGGATTGTAGGAGCGTTCTCTTGAAGTATTGGGGAAGAGCGTAGGTATTGGCTCTGACTGTATTCCCAGAGCTGGCGAAACTGCCAGTCATTAACAATAAAAAAAGCCTGCTTGAATAAACAAGCAGGCTTTTTTTGTGAATCTGTACTCGGATTAACGAGAGAAGAGTTCAACAACGAGCTGGACGTTGACTTGGTTGTCAATGTCTTCAGGCTCAGGGAAGCGAACAACTTTACCTTCGAGGCCTTGACGGTCAACTGTGATCCAGTCTTTAAGAGGGCGACTCTGAGTAAGGTCAAGCATGCGCATAGCGAGTTGTTGTGAAGAAGCTCTAGGGCCTACTTTAACAACGTCACCTGTTTGTACTTGGTAACTTGCGATGTCTACGCGGGATCCGTTAACGAGAACGTGGCCGTGGTTGACGAGTTGACGAGCTGCCTGACGTGAGTTGCCGAATCCGAGACGGTAGCAAACGTTGTCGAGACGTGTTTCAAGAAGGCGGTTAAGCGTGTTTCCTGTAATACCGGTGAGACGGGAAGCCTCATCATAGTATGCACGGAATTGCTTCTCAAGTACTCCGTAAAGAAGCTTAAGCTTTTGCTTTTCTGCGAGAGCGATTGAGTACTCTGACTTCTTCTTACGTCCTGCACGAAGACCGTGAGGTCCTGGAGGGTAGTTACGACGTTCGAGTGCTTTTGAAGGGCCGAAAAGCGGGATTCCGAAACGGCGATTGATCTTATCTTTAGGTCCAATGTAACGAGCCATAATAAATCTGTAGTTAAATGTTGGTTAGTTTCGGGTTAGATTATACGCGTCGAGCCTTCTTAGGACGACAGCCATTGTGAGGTACTGGAGTAACATCTTTGATCTTAGATACTGCGATGCCTACGCCTTGGACAGCACGAGCAGCAGACTCACGTCCTTGCCCTGGTCCTTTAACGCGGATTTCAGCTTCTTTCAATCCGTGACCCATCGCTTGGCGACATGCGTCTTGAGAGACCACTTGTCCAGCGTATGAAGTAGATTTACGTGAGCCTTTGAAGCCCATTTTACCAGCAGATGACCATCCGATAACATTTCCGTTTTCGTCTGTGACGGATACGATAGTGTTGTTGAATGTTGCTGCAATGGTAACGATGCCTTTCGCAATGTTTTTGCTTCCTTTTGCTTTGAAGACTTTGACTTTGTCAGGATCTTCTTCACCTAGGATTTCAGCGAAGATATCTTTCTTACGCTCGGGTTTTACATTCTCATCAGAAGCAGGAGCTTCATCGGAGGCGGGAGCAGCGTCTTTCGCTGCTGTTTCTTCTACTGCAGGAGTTGCCTCTGCAGCAGGAGCATTTACTTGCTCCTCAACGTTCTTTTCGTTGGTATTTTCTTCAGCCATAATGGTGTTAGTTTTAGTATTGGTATTAAGACAAAAAAGAGGGACTGAAGTCCCTCTAGAATAATCTCAATGAGATTGTTTGTTACGCACGACCGCCAACGGTCTTCTTCTTACCCTTACGAGTACGTGCGTTTGTTTTGGTGCGTTGTCCACGAACAGGAAGTCCACGACGGTGACGGACGCCACGGTGACATTGGATTGTTTGGAGACGCTTGAGAGCTGAGGTGCGCTCACGTCGAAGGTCACCTTCGATGATGAGGCCTTCGCTTTGGATAACGCTTGAGAGTTTTGCAAGGTGCTCTTCAGAGAGTTGACCTGTGCGAGTATCTGGATCGACCCCAGCTTGTTCGAGGATGCGAGAAGCGGTTACGCGACCGATGCCATAGATGTAAGGGAGAGAAGCTTCGATGCGCTTCTCATTAGGGATTTCGATACCGAATAAACGTGCCATAATTAGGAATAGGTTGTTCCGACTTTGCGCCGAAAAGGGAGGATGTCTTAACAAATGAATCGTGTTCTGCAAGGCATAAATTGCCTTTTTGTTAAGTTTTTTATGTGAGGGGGGTTTGGGATAGGGTTTAGGCGAGAATGTCGATGAGTTCTGCGGCTTGGTCAATGACCCAGTCGGCTTCAGATAGGGTCTCTCGACAACCGTGGCCAGTTGTGATAGCGGCTACTTGAGCACCACAAGCGCGGGCGCAAGCGATGTCCTTAATCGTATCGCCGATGATAAGGAGGTCAGAAGGGGAGATGCAGGCGTCTAAATGGATACTGGCACGCTCCGCCGCTACGAAGCCGAGTTCGTTACGGTCGTGGTGGTCGCAGCCGTACGCTCCAAAGTGGAAAAACTTGTCAATGCCGCGAACTTTGTTTTTGAGGTAGGCGCCTTGCTCGATATTTCCTGTGAGGAGGGCGTTGGTGTAGCCTGCGTCTTCTAGGTCTTGGAGGGTGTCCAAAACGGTAGGGTAAAGATCCGTTGGGTAATCGCCAGATTCTAGGTTGGCTTCGAGCTTAGGCAGGTAGATCTTGTAGAACTCTTCTTGCTCTTGCTTATCAAAGGCCTTGCCGTAGCGCTCGCACATTATGCGGTAGATTCCGCCATCTGTTGCGCCTGCGAGGTCGAGGGTTGGGTTTTGTGCGCCAGGAAAGTGTTCTTCGATAGCACGCGAAAGGGCATCGATTCCAGCGCCGCTACTATCCGAGAGGGTGCCGTCAATGTCCCAGATGAGAATGGGTGTTTTCATAGGTGGTTCCAAAAAAGGGTTAGCGTAGCATGTTGACTGCGCGTTCTAGTGATTTAGCAAAGCGGTCCACGTCATCCATCGTATTATAGAAGGCGAAGGAGGCACGAGTGGTGCCTGTGATGCCAAATCTAGCCATGAGAGGCTGGCAACAGTGGTGTCCAGTCCGCACGGCCACGCCCATGTTATCGAGGAGGGTGCCGAGGTCGTAGTGGTGAATGCCGTCAATGGCAAAGGAGAGGGAGGCGATGCGATCGTCTGGGCCGTAGAGGCGCGCGCCATCGATGGCGGAGACGGCTTTTGCTCCCGCTTGGATTAACGCTCTTTCGTGGGCGTTGACTTCGCCTTGGTCAAATTGGGTAAGGTATTTGATGGCTGCTCCAAGGGCGATTGCACCTTCGATGTTAGGAGTTCCTGCTTCGTATTTGAAGGGAAGGTCGTTGTAGGTCGTTTTTTCAAAGGAGACTTCCTTGATCATTTCGCCTCCGCCTTTGAAAGGAGGGAGCTCTGAGAGGAGTTCTTTACGTCCGAAGAGAACGCCGATGCCTGTAGGGGCGTAAACCTTATGGCCAGAGAAGGCGAAGAAATCGCAACCGAGAGCGGTGAGGTCAATCGCTCCGTGCGGGGCGGATTGCGCACCATCGACGACGGTCCAGGCTCCGACTTTCTTAGCCATTGCGATCATTTTTGCCGCGGGGTTAATTGTTCCGAAGGCGTTAGAGACTTGGTTAAAGGCGACGACCTTCACTGTGTCGTCGAGGAGGACTTCATACACGTCTAGATCGAGTGTTCCGTCATCAAGAACGGGGACGACTCTGATCTGGCAGCCTGTACGCTCGGCTAACATTTGCCAGGGGACGATGTTGGAATGGTGCTCTAGATGGGTGAGGAGGATGGTGTCGTCCTTGGTCAGGCGCCCACTGAGACCGATGATATTAGCGATGGTGTTGATCGAATCCGTAGTGCCTGAGGTGAAAATTGTTTCCTCGGTAGAAACGTTAAGAAAGTCCGCCACGGTCTGACGGGCTTGTTCGTATCGTTCGGTGGCCACTTGGGAGAGATGGTGTGTGCCACGGTGGATGTTGGAGTTGTATTCTTGGTAATACTCCTGTGTCGCTTGCAAGACCTGAGTGGGATTGTGCGCGGTAGCGGCGTTATCCAGATAGACGAGGGGTTGCCCCTTGACCTCTTGGTTTAGAATCGGGAAGTCAGCGCGAACGGCGGCGATATCAAATGCGTTCATATTAGTGGGGGATCAGAATTAAATGGAGGCGAGTTTCTTAAAGACTGGCTCAGGGACATAGCGTTGAACGGTGTTTTCCCATCCTTCTGGGCCGATCAATCCTTTGACCATACTGGAGCTGACCTCTGCGATTTCCCGTGGAGGCATGAGGCAGACGGTCTGAATCTTAGGCTTTAAGTCCCCATTGATGGCTCGCATGACCCGTTCATATTCATAATCGGCAGCTGAGCGAATCCCACGCAGGATGTATTCTGCGCCAATGGATTCAGTGTAATCGACAAGGTACTTATTATCGAAATTGTCAATAATGAGGCGCTCACAGGAGGGGATGGAGTCTTTCAGTAACTCGATTCGTTCCTCGATCGTGAAGGTGTAATTTTTCGACGGATTCTGACCAACAGCCACAACTAGGGTGTCAAAGATTTCAAGTCCACGCTGGATCATCCAGAGGTGTCCATTCGTGGGGGGATCAAAACTCCCTGCGTATACCGCCTTTTTCATAAGAATAACGCTAATAAGTAAAAGCTAGAAGTCAAATGAAGACTGAGAATTCTACCTTCCCAGTTTACTGCACTACTGATTCCAGTTCTCCGTCGCTGACTTTTGTTTTCAGGGTTTCGCCGGGTTTAACTTGGTTGGTGGAGGAGATGACGTTTCCGTCTTGATTAGTGGTAATGGAGAAGCCTCGGGCGAGGGTTGATTCTGGGCCTAGGGTACGGAGGACGGCGCTGAGGCGGCGGAGCTGGCTTTCTTTTTGCGTGAGTTGGCTCTGCACGACTAAGTCTAGGTCTTTGCGAAGGTGGTTCGTTTCTTCCTGATGGCGTTGGATGACGTTGGCAGGGGAGTTGTAGCTGAGTCCAATGCGGTGTTCCTTGAGCTGAGTCGCTTTTTCGATCAGGTTTTGGAGGTAGGATTTTTGGAGGGCGGCGCGGAGCTCGTCTAATTTTTGCTCGCGCTCAAGGTGCATGTTGAGCGGGGAGCGACGTTCGAGTGCGTCCTGAAGGTAGTGGAGCTTTTCTGTAGCTTGGTTGATCTGGCTTTCGACCGCTTGGGTGTAGCGATTTTTAGTTGTGCGGAGGAGGCTGGCAATGGCCTCGCCATCAGGAACGGCGATTTCGGCGGCGGCGCTGGGGGTGGGGGCGCGTTCGTCAGCGACAAAGTCAGCGATAGTGAAATCGATTTCATGGCCGACAGCTGAAATGACGGGAACCTCAGACTCGGCAATGGCGCGGGCGACGACTTCTTTATTAAAGTTCCAGAGGTCTTCGATAGAGCCACCTCCACGTCCTGTGATGATGAGATCAACGGGTTCGATTCCTAGGCTTTCAGGTTTATTAAAGGCTTGGATGGCCTTGGCGATTTTGTGCTCGGCTCCTTTTCCTTGGACTTGTACGCCGAGGAGGAACAGCTCCACCCAGGGGGCGCGGCGTTGAAAGATATTGAGCATGTCCTGTAAGGCTGCTCCAGAGGCTGAGGTGACGAGGCCGATTCGTCGGGGGAATTTAGGCAGTGGCTTTTTGCGCTCTGGTGCGAAGAGTCCTTCGGCGTTGAGGCGTTTTTTGAGCTCTTCAAATTGCGCTTGGAGGTTTCCTGCGCCGCCAATTTTCACTTTGGAAACGATCATTTGAGCGCGACCCATTGCCTCGTAAACGGTGATTTCGCCAAAGAGTTTGACCTCTCGTCCGTCCTCGATGAGATCGGCGTTCATGCCTGAGCGCCCACGGAAAAGAACGCAAGGGAGTTGTGCCCCTGAGTCTTTGATCGAAAAGTATCGATGCCCGCTGGATTGGACCCTGAGGTTGCTGACTTCTCCTTCGACCCAAACCTCGCCGACTTCAAACTGGAGAGCAGTTTTCATCTTGCGGATGAGTTGGGTAACGGTGAGGGCGTCCATAGAAGAGGGAGTTTAGGCTGATTTCTGGGAAGATCAATTCCTAGTATGAGAAAATCACGCCGCTAGGATAACTGGCTGACTAGGTCAGGGCCAGAAGTGGATTCGATCTCAGAAGGGTGTACGGCATGGAGCCAAGTTTCTTGGCGGAACCAGTTGCGCTGGCGCTTAGCGTATTGACGGGTGGAGATGATGAGGCGTTCTTCACACTCTGCTCTAGTCATTTCCCCAGCGAGGTAGGCGCGGATTTCTCTTACTCCGATCGCTTTACTGGCGGTGGGCATTTCGTGATCGGGGGGGAGGTTTTTTACTTCTTCAATCGCTCCTGTGTCGAGCATGCGGCGAGAGCGGATTTCGATCTGAAGGAGGGTTTCTTCCTTAGTAGGTGCGACGAGGATACCGACTGGGGGAGGGGTGGGCATGGTGTCCCAGTCTGATTTGAGGAGTGAAGATTTTTGTCCCGTCATGAGAAAAATTTCTAATGCACGGACGACGTATCGCTTGTTTTCGTGCGGGAAGGTGGTGAGAATCTCTGGGTCACAGCTTTGGAGTTCAGAGAGGAGGTCATCTAATGGACGGGCGTCTAACTCAGCCCTTAACACTGGGTCAGAAGCGGGAATGGGAGAAGGGCCGTGGGTGAGGAACTTGAGATACATTCCGCTGCCTCCTGTGATGATTGGGATCTTCCCTCTGGATTGCACGTCTTCGATAACTGGGAGGGCGTGTTCTCGATAGAGGTTAGCGTTGAGTTCGGTCGTGAGAGGGAGGGCGGAGTAGAGGTGATGTGGCGCCTGTGATTGCTCCTCGGTACTGGGGCAGGCAGAGAGGACCTCTAACCCTTGATAAATCTGATAGGCGTCAGCGTTAATGATTTCGCCTCCGCATTCACGGGCGATTTTGAGAGCTAGGGCTGATTTGCCACTAGCGGTTGCGCCACAGATATAGAGAGGAGAGAGCATTTTTAAATTGATATTCGACCCCAGGAATGCCTAGTTTGCATCTATGCCCAGAGTTGATGTGAATTTGCCCGCCACTAAATATGAAGTGCGAGTGAAAAACAAGTGTATTCTCACCCTAGCAGAAAGCCTTTTAGAACTAGGTTTTGAAGGGAAAAAATGTGCGGTAATTACAGACACAAATGTAGCCGAACATTACCTTGAACAAGTTGAAGGATTACTAGCGGAAGGGGGCTTTACGATGAGTGCTCATATCGTGGAAGCGGGAGAAAAGAGCAAGGCGATGTCTGAGGTTGAAAGCGTTTCTCGTCAAATGATTGCCGCCGGACATGATCGTTACTCGGTTGTTATTGCTCTGGGTGGAGGTGTTGTCGGTGACTTGGCTGGCTTTGTGGCCTCCGTGTTTTATCGAGGGATTGATTTTGTGCAGATTCCGACCACAATCGTGAGCCAAGTAGATAGCTCAGTAGGCGGAAAGTGCGGAGTAAATACTCCAGAAGGGAAAAACCTGATCGGTTCCTTTCACCAACCTAAGTTAGTTTTGATCGACCCCGAGATGCTGAAGACGCTGCCTAATCGTGAGTATCTAGAAGGCTATGCAGAGGTGATCAAGCACGCCGCTATCGGCGATGAAGAGATCGTCACAGCTCTTGAAAAAATGGATTTAAAGGTTATGCCACCTCCGGCCAGCCTCCTAGCGCAAAACGTCTCGGTTAAGGCTGGGATTGTGATGGAGGATGAAAAAGAGACGGCGGGAGTAAGAGCGCTCTTGAACTTTGGCCACACGATTGGCCACGGGATTGAAGCCTCAGTTCCATACGGGGAACTCCTCCACGGAGAGGCGATCTCGCTAGGGATGCGTGCCGCCTTGTATCTATCTGTTATCCATGCGGGGCTATGTCCTGAGGAAGCGAATAGAATTGCAAACCTCCTCAATAAATTTGAGCTCCCAATGGAGCTTCCTGCGAAAATTGAGACGGAGACGATCCTAGATAAGATGAAGACGGATAAGAAGTTTGCCCAAGGGCAGATTCATTTTATCCTGCTGTCAGAAATAGGACAAGCCTTGGTAAGCGCGGACCTCACTATGTATGATCTGGAAGAAGCGATCGAATACATCAGAACCCCGTTCGAGGAATTTAGTGCTCCTATCGAGCTGGAAGAAGATAAGGCTGGCGTGGCCTCGATCGTATGCTTTGTTGGCGGAAAAGTCGCTACAAACGGTTACCTGCATTACACGGGAACGGATTACATAGCGGTTGATGCTCCAGAAGGCTTTTTCGACTTTATTGAAGGGCGTGGAGTAGAAGTGAAAGCTCTACTGTTGACTCACCAGCATTACGATCATGTTGAAGACCTGCACAAGTTTGAAAAGGCAGGGATTCCGATTTATTCATACGAGGATTATTCAAAGGATCTGGTTATGGCCGATCTAGCTACGCAGTGGGGATTCGAGATTGAGGTCGAACCATATAAAGTGACTCACAAGGTGAAAGGTCGAGATATTATTAAGGTCGGAGCAAATACGATTTGTGTGATTCATGTGCCCGGACACTCTATGGACAGCGTCGTTTACTACTTCTCAGGTAAGCAGTACTTGTTTGCAGGAGACACCCTCTTCCGCGGAGGAGTGGGCAGGAGCGATTTACCTAATGGTGACGGTGAGCTGCTGGTCGATGGAATTGCGAACAATCTGTTGTCACTGAATAAGAATATCCAAGTGTTCCCGGGGCATGGAAACGAAACCACGATTGGTCGTGAACGTGATAATAACCCGTTCTTCGGTCATCTGGAGATTTCTACCTCATGTAATATCTCTAATGAATATCCATCAGATTAGAAACGAATTTAAGCAGGGCTTTTTAACAGGCTCTGAGGTCGGGGCTTCTGTTTCGGTGTGGAAGCACGGGGAGGAAGTGATGACCCGTTTTGACGGGACTGTAGATAAGGATCGAGCGTGGACTGCGGAAACGATCGTACCCGTATTTTCCGCAACTAAAGGGCCCGCTGCGGCCACGCTGATCTATTGTCTAGAGCAAGCGGGAATGGACTTAGAGAGTGAGGTTCGTCGCGTTTGGCCTGAGTTTCCTGTTTCTGGTGCAACCTTTGGCGACTTACTCTCTCACCAATGTGGCCTAGCGGGAGTAGAGAACGAAGTTCAAGCTCTAGACTATCAAGGCGTGATCTCTGCGATCGAGCAGCAAGAACCGCTCTGGGAGCCTTTAACAGCTCATGGTTATCATCCTCGCTTAGGAGGCTTTATGCTGGACGAATGTGTCCGACGACTCACAAGCATTCCTCTGGGTGAAGTCTGGCGAAAGGACATTGCGGAACCTCTCAATATCGACTTTTGGATAGGATTACCAGCGAGTGAAGATTACCGTGTTGCCACGCTCTACGCGGGCAAGATGTCACCCTCGCAAATGAAGGAAGGGTTTTACGCCGAAGTTGGAAAAGCAGGCTCGATCGTGAATACTGCTTTTCGTTCGCCTAAGGGAGTGCAAGGTGCTTCCGAAATGAACCGACCAGAGAACTGGCGAGCGGGCTATCCCGCGATGGGTGGAGTAGGCTCGGCGCGTTCCTTAGCGATGTTTTATCAAGCGACGATGGGGCATCTCGATGGGTCTCCTTTTACCGACTCGATGCGCGTGCAATTTAATGCTCGCAGAGTGAATGGCGATGACCTCGTGCTGTGTGCTCCGACCTCGTTCGGAGGCGGCTTTATGATGGATCCCCTAGATGATCAAGGTGGAAAGGTTCGTAACCTTATCGGGAGTGATTTATCTGGATACGGGCATCCTGGAGCAGGTGGCTCTCATGCGTTTGCTGATCCGAGCTCGGGCTATTCCTTTGCCTACGTGATGAACCAGATGGAGGTCAGCGTGCTCCCCGGAGAAAAGGTTAAACGAATGTTAAACCCTTAAGGTATGAATTTAGCGGGTAAAGATTGGGCGTTTATGAGCTGTAGTGAGGAGACGCTTCTACTCGGCGAAGGCCCTTTTACACAAATGTCTGAATGCCCAACAGGGGAGACGGCGTTTTACAAAAATAACTTTGCCCTGACCGAGGACGCTCCTTGGTACGTTCCGACTAAAGTACATGAACTGAACCGGGCGGCGCTGGCGGAATGTTTTCCTGCGTTTAGTGGGCATGATTTAGATTGGAAAAGCCCTGAAGTCGAAGGCTTTTCTGAGGTCTTTAGGCAAATCATTACCGCCATAGAACGTGGTGATTTACAGAAATCAGTCCCCGTGGTAGTTGATACGGCCGAAGCTTCACTAGAGGCTTTTCAAGCGCTCCCTTCTCGTTTACTTGATCTCCACCCGAATCTTAATCCGTATGGGTTTTACTCTGAAGGAGAGGGCTTTGTGGGCGCTTCTCCTGAGTTTCTCTTTCGTTCTTTCGAGGGGAAGCTGAAGACGATGGCCCTAGCTGGAACTGCGACAGAGGGAGAGCGTTCGATTTTTTCGGTCGATGAAAAGGAAATCCAAGAGCACGAGTTCGTGGCGCAAACCCTTTTGGATTCGCTGTCACCTTTGGGGATGACACGCCGTCACCAGCGCTCTATCCTTTCACTGGGTTCGCTAATTCACTTTCATACTGCTATTGATGTTGAGCTGTATCAGAGCCACCGCCCAGACGACCTGATCAAACACCTACACCCGACCCCTGCACTAGGATCCCTCCCTAGTACGCCTGATACCATGGCGCAGCTGATTGAGTGGAGAAATAGCCTCGGTTGTCCTTCGTATTTCGGGGCTCCCTTTGGGCTCTATCACCGCGGGCGTTTGGACCTTTTAGTAGGGATTCGTATGATCGGTTATGATCAAGGGACGCTTGTTTTACCTTCTGGCTGTGGCGTGATCGAGGCCTCTCGGTTAACCAACGAATGGAGAGAACTAGCTCTTAAGCGAGATTCAGTGCGAAAATTCTTTGCCCTTTAGTTCCTTCTTTCATAAGGTCACGGTATGACTAAAGAGGCGGTAGTGGCCGTATTGAGCGAAATCGTACAACAAAAATGGGCTGATGCAAAGAAGGCCTTTGACACTTCGCGAGCTGGAGCGACGAGTGACCAATCCAAGCAAGAAGGGAAGTATGATACGCGCAGTGTTGAGGAATCATACCTCGCACACGGATTGGCTCAGTCTGTGGTTGAATACGAAAACGCCCTCGCAGACCTCGAAAATTGTCGTAAAAGCCCCGCTAATCAGACGGTAAAAGTAGGGAGCTTGATTCGCTGCCAACGTGGAGGAGAGCCCGTTTCTTTTCTCCTTTCTTACAGCGGAGGCGGAATTGAAGCCGTAATCGAGGACGAGGAAATAACGATCATCACCCCAGAATCTCCCTTGGCCAAAAAGCTGAACGAAAAATCTGCGGGAGATCGCGTCGCAGCCTTTGTTATTAGCGAAATTTTATAGCTCCGTTAGCGGAAAGGAATTGGTGCGAGCGGAGGCGCGGCAGAATCTTGTGCCGCAGGCTGGAGAAGCTCCGCTCTGGTTTTGAGCAGGTTTTCTACAACATAGGGTGAGACTTCAAAGTAGGTGCCTTCTAGTGCTTTTTGTTGAGCGAGCCTCTCCTTTTTATCGGCTAGTTCTTTGGCATGGAGTTCGTCAGCAGAATCTCCTTCCTCGACTGTTTCGGCAGATGGGCGGGTACGCTTTTCGGCGAAATTACCTTCGACCTTGATCGTAAGAATTTTGTTCTCCGTGCCTTGGATTGTTTTAGGCGAAATATCGACCGTGTAACTGAACCCTTCGGCGGTCTCAATGCGGGCTCTCTGCGTTTGCAGTGAATCGGAGAGCCCTTGGCCTGCTTCAGGGGAGAGGATGTCCTCGAACTGAGCATAACCAAATTGGGTTTCGAGGTTACTAATACCTGAGCTGTCAGCTTCCATTCCAAGAGGAATTTCTCCAACTAGGTTTAATTTCGCCGTTGGCGTTTGGCGGGTCAGTTTCCACTCGGTTGTTTCGAGGTCGCCGGGTTTAGAAAG